>JBKBWT010000087.1:2782-5653 GCA_046314415.1 Saprospiraceae bacterium | reverse complement strand
CAAGGGCAACGATTACCGTAAATTTACCATTGGAATTAAGAATTTGCTGGGCGGAAAAGCTTAAGTCCTGCGTCTTATCCGAATAGCCGCTTCGGCTTACATTCAGGCGATATTTTTCCGTCATATCAAATACGTCGAAGCCATACAAGAAACGATTACTATCGCCAGGGTTCGTCCTAACCTCCAGGTTTCGCAATCCGCTGTCTGACAACAACTTACGATCTATCGTTGCACCGCCCAGAGGGGCATTACTATCGGCATCTACGACCAATACCTCTAATTCCTGTCGGAAGTACAAGTTGCGTTCAATTTGTAAACTGTCGCGATAAGAAGCAGCCGTCAAATCGGCACTGGCACTCTCGTCGTAGAAAGCAAAGCGAGTGCCATTAATTTGATATTGTTTGCCCCGCTGCACTTCAAAAGCAAAGCTATTGTTATCAATGCGGGTGCCGAGAGCAGTTCTGCCGTCGTTGCTCGTGACAATTACCTGAGCACTGTCTAACGGCTCGCCATTACGCCGTTTAAAGGTATTTACCAGTAATCTAACAGGCGCAAAAACAAATTTTTTCTCAACAATTTTTCCTCCAATATATTCGGTGCGAATCGGATCTACCGTTTCGGTTTGTTCGTAATTAAAATTCGGATGTTTTCCGATAATAATATATTTCTTGTTAGGTAACAAGGTAAACAGAAAAGTATTGCCATTACTCAGCGTGAGGGTGGTATCGAGCTTATTGCCGGTGGGTGTTTCCACATAAAGGGAAATCGTAGCGCCATTGAGTGGTACCTGATTGCCGTTCGCAGCCAGCAAGGTTATTACCTGTAATTTGATCTCATAATTTACTTTAAAAATATCCCAACAACAAGCCTTCATGGTAGGATCTACATAGGTCTCCTCCACTGTGTCAATCGGCATATTGGTAGAAAAGTAAGCATCCGTACCATTTTTTGTATCGCGCAATAAAAAATGGAGTTCGTCGTAACCGGAATTAATGGGACGGTTCAGCGGTTTTACTGCAGTCCAGCCACCGCTATTGGTCATATCGGCTTCATATACATCATAACCACCATAGTTGGGCGTGCGACCGGTCGAACTAAAATAAAGAGTTTGGGTGGGGGCATAAAATGCTGGCGAAGCCTCGTTGCCATCGGTATTTAGCGCATCCGCCGGAATTGCCGAAGCGACTTCTCCATCCGCACCAATATTGCCATACCAAATATTCAGATCTTTTGTGGTATCGGCAGCATTTAGCGGTCGGTCAGATACAAAAAACAAGAGTTCACGATTGCGCTGAGCATCGTAAGCAATTGCTGGTTGCGTCGTGGTGTAATTATTATCGGGCGTATTAATCGTAAGTTTCTTCTTATCACCCCAGGTTCCATTGTCCTGGCGCTCCCGCAGGTATAAATCACAACGCACTTCTATTACACTGTTTTCCTTGTATTCACAAACGGTGTAATACATACGAGTTTGATCACGATTGAACACCAGATTCGATACGTGCTTACCTGGCTCATTCAATGCATCCCAGGGTTTGCTTTCCTGTCCACTGATCGAAGTGTAAATTTTAGTGTATTTCCGGGGAGGCTTGTGTGTATCTTTATTGTAAATATCATTCAGGGTGGAATAAATCAGGGTATCCCCCAGAAAATCAGCTACATACTCAGCATTACTATCATTAATATCACGTCCTAACCGCGTCGGATGAATCGGAATGGGCAACCCAGTTGTACGACGCGCTTGCTCGGCATTCTCCAAACCTTGCTGTGCCCATTCCCGATAGGGCGAATTGGGGGCAGGGTTTTGCTGTAAAAATTGCTCGAAATGGAGCGCCGCTTCTTCATACTTTTCCTGCCGTTGCTCAACTACCGCCAGCCAGTAGCGGCTCAGCGGATACTGCTTACCCTGGTCTTTGTCTGCAATGGTTTGGTACGCTTTTTCAGCAGGGTCAAAGGCATTAAACTGCCGCGCCGATTCAGCATATTGGTACAAAACAACCAGGCTATCCTGTGCCGAAAGACGATACTTTAGCGCTGCTTCATAAAATTTAAAGGCAGCCGGATAATTTCCTTTGACGTAGGCGCTGTCTGCCCTTTCACGCCACTCGCGAACCGAGGGCTGTTGCGCATAACTTATTTGTACAAATATTAATATTATAGAAGAGATTGTCAATAATTTACTCATAGCACTTTGTGATGGTATTATTTGGAAATCAATTTTTTGGGTATAAACAAAACATCAATATTATACAGGTATCCACTTTTATTAATACAATATCAAATGCAATAAACAAACAATATGATATTAATACTAAATAAAAGGACAAACCTTGATAAGCCGGGGTGCACAATTGAAGTCGTATCGTGCCGATATTTCAAAGCCACCGCGCCGTCTGGTTGCCACATTGAAATTTGATATATTAATATCATAATTTCCGCCGACATGTAATCCTCGATAAAAGACCTCAAAAGTAGGAAAAAAGGCATCGCCAAAATCATCAAAACGGTAGCCTGTTCCTACCTGAAACCAAATTTGACGATCCGGTTGAAAATCGGCGTGCCATCTGACACCCAACATACCCAACTTTTCCTCATAAGGCCCCTGAAATTGCCAGGTAATATTCCCCACCAGGTCAAAAGGTACTTGCTTGTCACCCAACTGTACAACGCCCATAGCATAAGGACTCCAGCGCATGAACAGCCGTGATTTGGCACCAAAATCCTTGAAACTCTGATCTGGACGGTTGACGTGGAAAATACCTACGCCGAGATCGAGTTTGCTGCGTTTGGAGCCATCATCTACCAAATCGGCATCACTTAGATTTTGTAAACGTACATTCAAACCCGTTGAGACCGACAAAAAGGTACGGC
>JBKBWT010000087.1:0-2772 GCA_046314415.1 Saprospiraceae bacterium | reverse complement strand
TCCAGGCAAGGTGGGGTCAACCTGACCTCTACCCGGATCAAATTGTTCGTCCCAGGTCAGATTACCTGGATCAAAGCTACGATTGGTACCCGCCAATTCTACACCTGCCGACAAAAATGCGAAAGAACTCAGCCGATGCGCGTAGGCACCGCGAAGCCCCAGCTGGGCAACCTGTAAATTGCCTAAGCCCGCTTTGTCATAATTAAAGGTTAAGCCCGCAGAAAACAAACCATTTTTATCCGGGTCTTTCGGGTAAAACTTCTTATCCGCACCGACCGTAAACGTGAGGTAATCCACTGGTACAGCCCGCCACTGCGAACGGTAATTCCCGTTGATGCGCTGGCAACCCCGAAAAACACCAGTAAGCGCAGGATTGAGGTTGGTGGGAGCATTGTAGAATTGAGAATAGTGGATGTCTTGTGCTTGCAACGTCCAACCGGACAAGAGCAGCAGGAAGATTGAGTAAAAAATTGGTTTCAAATTATTTAGGTTTAGTGTATCAATAACAATATCGTTTTCTCTTAGTAAATGTTTGTTCATGGCGTTCAAGGTTAGTTTGCTTGCCAAAATAGAAAATTTTGTATTGAATGCTTGACTTTCCCTAAAAAAAACTTGGGAAGGAACCAATTAAGTGCCGGTACGGCATCTGGCAGACCAAAATAGACTACCCGATAGCTGAATCACCGCTTCAAAGCTCAATCAGAAGGAAAAATACCAAAGTAGCGACTGGATTTTTTACTCAATAGTTTTGTGTTATTCTACTATAGAACTATGGATTCGATTTCTATTTGTGTGGGTTTCCTATTACGAATATACGGGAGAAACGCTAAAAAGTCACCTTTTTGCCTTAATTTTTTTTCTTTTCTTTCTTTTTTAAGAAAAAATGTACCCCTACAATTTGTTGACAAACAATTTCTTGCAATGTACCTGCCTTATAATTCAAAAAGAAAAAGAAAAAAAATTAAAAGATTGCTTGCATATATGCTCCATAATTGTCTATCTTAGTGCCAGTGTTTTAAATATCCCATTTTTAGTATAAACGCGATACCTTATTTAATTTATCCCAATTTTAATCAGGTATCTTTATTATCCCAATTACTGATATCCCATTATCCCAATTTTTTGTTTTATCCAATTGTTTTGTGCATTTCGTTTGACGCTTTTTTTTTGGTGTTGAAAGCTCAATCTAGCGTAGAATTTTGAAAAAAAAGAGCTTCGCACCCAACAAATCGCTTAATCTTGTTCTAAGGCGATCTAAGAATTATTTACCAACTTCAAAAGTAGTTTAGCGTGAAACGAGCACTTTTACTTCCTGTACTTTTTCTAACGCTGTGGAGCCTCCAAGCCCAGACCATCTTTGTAAAGATAGGTGGCAACGGTAATGGAACTTCCTGGGCAGATGCAATGGGTGATCTTCAACAAGCTTTGAAGGTAGCTCAAGCAGGCAATGAAATCTGGGTGGCAGCCGGAAAATATACACCTACCAAAGATGCCGATCGCAACATTTCTTTCCAAATTCCCAGTGATGTGAAGCTCTATGGTGGTTTCGCAGGCAATGAAACAGACAAGAATGAACGCAATTGGACTGTAAATCAAACCATTCTGAGCGGCGAAATTGGCACTCACTCTATTGACGATAATTCTTACACCATAGTTTACACCAAAAATGTAAGCGCTGAAACAATTGTAGATGGTTTCGTAATCAGCGGTGGTACGGCAAATGGCACAGGTGTAAAAGGTAGCATCAATCGCTGCGGCGCAGGTTGGTATAATAATGGTGCAAATGGCGAATCAAATCCGACGATCGTAAATTGCGTATTCATCAACAACTACGGTCGCGACGGTGCAGCACTTTACAACTTCGGTGCCAATGGTAATGCCAGCCCAACCATACAAAACTGCCGCTTTGCTTACAATCGTGCTGATCTCGACGGGGGTGCCATTTACAATGATGGTAGCAAAGGCATTTGCAGCCCAATGATTGAATCTTGTATCTTTGAGCAAAATGAAGCAACTTACGGTGCAGGCATCATGAATATGGCAAAAAATGGTGAAGTAAAGCCAATCATTGTTAACTGTGACTTCGTGAAGAATATTTCTTATATCAGAGGTGGAAGCATTTACAACAATCAGGATGACAATGGCAGCAGCGATCCGATCGTTCAAAATTGCCGCTTCGCTGAAAATGTGTCAACTGTAGGAAAGGAATCGAATAGCGTGAATCAGGAAACAACTTCTACCAAAAATTAATCTATGATTAGAAACCTTTACAAACCTAACCTTAAATAAGCTCCTAAAGCTCTTTTTTATACAAACCGGCTTCTGAAGATTATACAATCAGAAGCCGGTTTTTGATTTTACTTGCGGCTCTTCCACGCTACGTAGATCACGCCGCCTACTACAAATAGTGTTGTTATCATGGTTCATGGGTTGATAAATGAAATAATAACTTTCCCAGCAAACCCTACCAATCTTTAAAAATTGCCAGGTTTTGTAAACTGTTTTCAATTTAATACAACGGAAGTGGAAAACCGAAGGTTTTCGGTAGAGTGCAGGGATTTTCCGACCAAGCAGGATTTAACTTTTCTTTAAAGTAAAAATGACAGGCTGATCGACCTGTCATTTTTATCAAACGGGTAAGTTTATATTAAAAAGCTCAGTACAGTGACAAAAGTGCAAAATACTGTTTGAGCTGGCTGGATTTAGAGGTGTTGAGCAAAAGATGTTGTAAATGATCCAATCCATACTTGAAAAAAGAATATAATGGCACCT
>JBKBWT010000086.1:0-18060 GCA_046314415.1 Saprospiraceae bacterium | reverse complement strand
CTAACAGAACTTCGTTACCTTTAACTAACTTTTTAATTCTTTTTTTGCCATAGCTTATTCATTGCTAATCTCTAAGCTATGGCTTTTTTTTCTCTTTTGCACTTTTGTCACTGTACTGAGGATCTGATGTTTAATCAAAATCGTACGTAAGATGCCATAACTTTTTTATTATATTTACATTTACAATAAGTAAATAATAGCATTGATTATTTTAAATGCTGTTTGTGGACAAGCATTTACATTAAAGAAAAGTACCGGATGAAACAGCTTGCTAACCTCTTTGCCTATTTTAAAGCTTGCTACCAGTCAGACAATCGGGAAACACAAATCATTGATTTTCTAGGTAATAAAGTAGAAAAGCCGCTTTTTTTAGAATCGGCAGAATTGCTGCTTGGGAGTTTGGACGCTTTCCCCGTCCATTCAGAATGGGCAGCGGAGACAAGTAAAAACCTGACGCTTTATAGCAAAGAGAAAGAATTAATATTGGGCAGTTTTTTTCTGGTTGGTAAACTTAATAATAATAAAATTCAAAATATCTGTGCTCCTTTGTTGATGAATGGTGTTGTCCTTGACTATGCTAACGAGTTGTTTACCATTGCGTTGGAATCGGATGAGCATCAATTGAATCCGGCTATTGTTACAATTTTACAAAATGAAGTAAATAAATCAGATGGTTTATATGATATTTTAAATGAAACTTTACCTAAAGATAAATTTCGTTTTGATGAGCTTGTACAAATCGAAGAGATCATAAATAGAATAAATAAAAATGTAAAACATACTTATTTACAAACTTTTCCAACGCTTTTTAATGAGAAAAACTTAGTAGAGCTGTATAATAAATTAACGCCTGCCGACCCGCTCTATTTAGTGCCGGCAATTGGTGTCGGTGTGTTGAAAAAATCTTCCCTATCCAGGGGTGTACTTAATGAATTGGCTGCTCTCAGCCAGGTAAATCAATACGGAGCACCATTAAAAGCATTATTTTTACAACAAAACTCATTTAGCAAAGTAAATAAAAAGAGCATACATTATATTCCCGCCAATCTAAGTATAGCTCAACAGAAAATTTTAAATTCTATTGAACTGAATACCAGCACTTTGGTAATTGGCCCACCGGGTACCGGCAAATCATTTACGATTGCGGCGATTGCCATTGATGCCCTGAGTAAAGGAAAATCGATACTTATTGCTGCGAAGACTGACCAGGCAGTCGATGTTATTGCAAATAAGATAGAAAATGATTTTAATATTAAGGATCTTATTATACGCGGTGGTAAAAAAGATTATAAACGTAAGTTAAAAAATAAAATTGAAAATTTAATAAGTGGCATTCATAAACCGGCACCAGCTCGTTCAACTTTAAAGGATTTAGAGACACAAATCAAACACAAGTTAAACAAAATCAATCGATTAGAACAATTTTGCAAAGCGCGTGAAAAAATAGAATTAGAGCGAGGCATTTTTTTACAAAAGCAGCGGAATAAGTGGTATGATGGAGTCAAACTTTGGTGGATCAAAAAAAATCAAGAACAAGAACAAGCCTACTGGGCATTGATAGAAGAATTGGAAAACACGATTGCCGAGAAAAATCATTTAATAAATGAGTATATATTAACAAAATATGAGTATGAATTATATCATACGCTACGCAATAATCGGCAGGAGTTTTTAAAACTTAATAGCGCCTTACGCGCTCGTACCGGCGGTAAAAAGGAAACACTTTTCCAAGGCATTGATTTTCAGGTTCTTTATCGAGTATTGCCGGTGTGGTTGGTGACGGCGGCGGATGTTCATAATACTTTGCCGTTATATAAAGAAATGTTTGATCTCGTCATAATAGATGAAGCCACTCAATGTGATATTGCCAGTGCCTTGCCTTTATTATATCGTGCTAAAAAAGTAGTCGTAGTAGGCGACCCCAAACAGTTGCGGCATGTGTCTTTTTTATCTCATAAACGGCAAGATTATTTAGTAAATAAATATGGAGTAAATAATTTCAATCAAGATATTACGAATTATCGGGAACATAGCCTCTTGGATATCATATCTGCAGCACTTACGAATCAGGATCAAGTACATTTTTTGGACGAACATTACCGCAGTTTACCCGATATTATTTCATTTAGCAATCGAAAATTTTACAATAATGCACTGAAAATAATGACAGAAGCTCCGCTGAAAAACGGAGAAAAAAATATTGATTTATTGATTTTTAATGGTAAACGTTCAAAGCATGGATATAATACAACAGAAGCTGATCAAGTATTATCTATTGTAAATGAGATTATTACCAGTGAGAGCGATTTAGCTCCCCACTACTGCCAAAGTATTGGTATTTTATCGCCTTATCGGGAACAAGTGGATTACATTCGCCGGAAAATTGAAAAGCAGCTATCGCTGGAAGCATTACAACGGCACCACTTGCTTATTGGTACGCCATATTCATTTCAGGGTGAAGAACGGGATATTATGATTTTATCCCTTACGATTGATGCTGATATTCATCCATCAGCGTTACAATATTTGAATAAAGAAGATGTACTGAATGTAGCGGTTACTCGGGCTCGAAACCGCCAAATTGTCTTGATTTCCAGGAAAATACACGAGTTAAGCAATAACTATTTATTAACTGAATATTTACATCATATTTACGCTAATAATCATACAAATGCTTCTATAAAACCAGTTCACACCGATGTTTTCGCACAAGAAGTAAAAGATTTTTTAAAAAGACTAAATGTGACGCATATTTTTGAGCATTATTATTTGGGAGGTTCTACTTTGGATCTAGTTATTTTACATGAGCATCATACTTTTGCGATTGATTTGGTTGGTTATCCTGGTGCACATCAGTTTAGTTTTCAAACGGAAAAGTATAAATTACTGAACCGAATGGGCATTAGACCTATTGTAATTGCCTATAGTAGTTGGGTTTTACAGCCGACACGAGTAAAAGAAATGTTGCAGCACATTATTACATCCATATAATATTTCTACCAGCTCCTTATTTTTTGCTCAATATTCGTGGTAGAATAGCCCTGAATGTAGGGTAAACTCCTGACCTCGCCACCATGCGCCAATACTATGTCGGAGCCAACGATATCCTGCGGTTGCCAGTCGCCGCCTTTCACCAGCACATCAGGAATGATCGTTTGAATTAAATCGTAAGGTGTATCTTGCTCAAAAACAACCACTGCGCTTACAAATTCGAGGGCGGCGAGCAAATGCTGGCGGGTAAGTTCGTCATTGATGGGGCGATGCGGGCCTTTCAGGCGGCGCACCGAATCGGCAGAATTTAACCCAATAATCAATTTATCACCTAAGTCGCTGGCTTCTGACAGGTAATGAATATGCCCATAATGTAATATATCAAAACAGCCATTCGTAAAAACGACTTTCTGACCCTGCTTTTTCCACTCAGCAACGGTGGTACGGATTTGTGACCAGTCCTGGATTTTGGATTCGATGTGTTGAAAGGTGTTCATGAAGTAAATGGTGCACAGGTTATCATGATATAGTGTATAACTTTATTAATGTCCAAAATTTATATATTTTCAATGTATTGAATTTTAATAGCTTATAAAGTATTATTCACTATTATATTACAACTTCGGACATTTCGGCATTCATATTTTGCACATTGGTGCCAGGATGATAATCGCGATTGACAATTGGCAGTAAGATCAAGCACAAAATGCCACCAATTACGTTACCCGCCAGGGAGCCGAGGAAAAAAGAAATATTTGCCCAGGAAAAACCGTCATCGCCACTGATGCCATAAAAGCTGAGCGCCAATTGCGCCAGAAAATGATAGGTGCCCATGCCTCCGGGAGAAGGTACCACCATGCCCCAGGCGCCAAAGACGTACACAGTGAGCGCTGCCACCGGCGAAAGGTCTGAAGTTGGCGCAAACGACCAAAAAGCGAGCAGACACATGAGGTAATACATGAGCCAAATGTTGATGCTATGCAGCAGGAACAGCCAGGGACGTTTTACTTTGGCAATACTTTGTAAGCCTTGACCGAAGCCCTGCGCAATTTTTACAACCCGCTGAACCACAGCAAATTGCAGCAGTCGCTTTCTCAGCAGGTAAAATAATACCAAGAATCCGATTCCTAGGACAGCAAGCAGCAGCAGAAAATTAGAGCTGTTGCCGAATTTTTCGCCCAGATTGACATAGCCATCCACAAATTGCCAGATACGGTCAAAGTCAAAGACAAAAGCCAACCCGGTGACGATCAAAATACTCAGTACATCCACCATCCGATCCACGGCTACGGTGCCGAATACTTTTTCTACGGCAATGCGTTCATACTGCGCCATCATACCCGCCCGAATCACTTCGCCCATACGTGGCAAGCCAAGATTGGTAAAATAACCGACGAAAGTAGTCATAAAAGCATTGATGGTACGCGGCTGATAACTAAGCGATTGCAACAACATTTTCCAACGGATGGCACGGCTGACGTTGCTAATGATATTAACAATAAAGATCATGAAAATCCAAAAATAATTGACACTCCCGAAGTCGTCCCATAATTTCTGGAGGAGGCTACAGTTTTCAGCAGGAATGCCGTTCAGTGCACAGTTGGCTTGGTAAGCTGCATTTTGATTACGATATAACAGGTATAAAATAACCACGCCAATGCTAAGAAAGAGCGCAAATTTCAGGACGTTGAGCAGCTTTTTTCTGGAAATCATGAAATCTTTATTTGAAGTTTATTATTCTTTCGTTTGACGTTTTCCTTGTTGAAATCAGAAACAACTTCAAACGTCAAATAATAAATCTCCTAAACGTTTAAGCAGGTATTCGATTGTGCTCGTCGGGAAAAACCACACTTGGCTTGAATGATCGGGCTTCCTCGGGCGTCATCATAGCATAAGCCATGATAATAACGGTGTCGCCCACCTGTACTTTGCGGGCCGCCGCGCCATTAAGGCAGATCATACCGGAGTTGCGTTCGCCTCGAATTACATACGTTTCAAAGCGTTCGCCATTATTATTGTTCACAATCTGTACTTTTTCACCTTCCAACAGGTTAGCGGCTTCCATCAGCGCTTCATCAATGGTGACACTACCCACGTAATTGAGATTAGCCTCGGTTACGGTAGCCCGATGTATTTTCGATTTAAAAATGTGAATCCACATGGTTTTTAATAAAAATATTTGGTTTAGCCAATTATAGTCAATTGATAATCAAAGCGATACTTCAATAAAAACTTACTCATTCCCCTTTCAACTCCAGATTGTCAATTAGACGTACCTCTCCCGCCCATGCTGCGACACAAGCAATTATTTTTTTTGCCTCATTAAAACGCTCAATTGGAAGCAAAGTTTCACGGTCCACAATTTCAAAATATTCCGGTTTTAAACCGGCTTGTGTGAGCTTCTCCAAGGCTTGTTGCTGAACTTCCTGCGGGGAATGCCCATTACCGATAGACTGTCTGGCGTACAAAAGCGTTTGATAAATTGCAGGCGCTTGCTGACGAAATTCGAGGGTAAGGCGCGTATTGCGCGAACTCATGGCTAGCCCGTCTGCCTCCCTTATCGTAGGACTGATGACCAGTTGTACCGGCGAATGCAGTTGCTGCAGCATACTTTCTACAATTTTTACCTGCTGAAAATCCTTTTGCCCCATGTAAAGCCGATCGGGTTGCACAATATCGAGCAGGCGGCTCACGACTTGCGCTACACCGGCAAAATGACCTGGTCGGAAAGCACCTTCCATGACATTGGCAAGGTGTCCAAATTGAAAATGAAGCTTATTTTGCTGATCAGGCGGATAAATTTCATCAACAGACGGCATAAAAAGCGCATCACAACCAACCGAAATCAATAACGGAATGTCTTTCTCCGGTGTACGTGGATATTTTTCAAGATCACGTGCATCGTTGAACTGGGTGGGGTTTACAAAAATACTGCAAACGGTGTAGTCGCCAGCTTGCGCTGCCTGCTGAATAATCGCTAAATGTCCTTGATGTAGCGCGCCCATGGTAGGAATGAAGCCGATGGTGCGATTTTGCTGACGGATCGAAGTCAGAAATGCTTGTAAAGCTTGAATTTTTTTGAAAGAGAACATACGCATTTAAACGGTGCTAAAAAACCGACGGGCAAAGATAGGGGTTTCAGGAAGACTTTGAATACTTGATCCCAGACTTTAGCTAAAGCGCTGGAAATCAGGTTAGATAGCACTTAAATTGCCGCTTATTGTCGAATGTGTGTCATCTACTGTTATAAGTTATTGATAAATAGGGAAAATTCCTGTATTTTTAGTACCTTTGCATTCCGTTCATTGGGCCTTTGGCAGTAATGAGTAGAATTTTTTAAATTTTCCCGGTATGAGCAAAAAGAAAGTGCTGATTGTGGCGCAGGAAATGGATCCTTATACTGCGCTTTCGGAAATGTCGGAAGTGACACGGAATTTAGCCCAGTATTTACAGGAAAACGGGATGGAAATTCGCGTACTGATGCCCCGTTTTGGTACCATCAACGAGCGACGTCATCGCTTGCACGAAGTGGTACGGCTATCAGGAATGAATATCATTGTGGACGACGATGATTTTCCCTTAATTATCAAAGTAGCATCGCTGCCGGAAGCTCGAATGCAAGTTTATTTTCTGGATAATGAGGATTTCTTCCGTCGTAAAGGTATGTTTGAGGATGAAAGTGGTAAACCCTACGACGATAATGCGGATCGCGTCGTGTTCTTCTGCAAAGGCGTGATAGAAACGGTGAAAAAGTTTGGCTGGTCGCCTGATATTGTGCACTGCCATGGCTGGATGACCAGTTTGATTCCTTTGTATTTAAAGACTGCTTATAAGTTAGATCCACTTTTCCAGCATTCCAAAGTGGTGTATTCCGCTTATTCTGACAATCTGGATAGCTTGATTACCAATAATTTTCTGGCGAAAGCCACCATCAATAACTTAACGACAGGCGATTTGGATGCTTACCAAAATGGCAATGGTGTAACCTTGCATAAGGGAGCTATTGCTTTCTCGGATGCAGTCATCATCGGAAGTGACCGGGTAAGCGAATCGGTAAAAAAATTAACGAATGAATTCGACAAGCCGGTGCTGGAGTATCTAAGAGAAGATTATTTAACCACGTATGTGGATTTTTATCAATCTTTGCTGGAAGAAAAAGTTTCCGAATAAAATTCAGAAATTCTATTATTTTTGTATTTACTCAACATCAAACTACGTTATGTTGAAGGCTCCGTAGCAGAGTCGCTCCAACAGTCTTTACCATTTATCACTGTGTACACCACCCATTCAACAAAATTAACACAAACTTAATTCAAATAACATCAGCATGAGACGCATTCATTTGCTTTTCAATATATTTTTATTCCTTTCGTTGCTTATCAATGCTTGCACCGACCCTACGGACGTGGGCGCTGATTTGCTGGAAGGTGATGAAGCCGAGGTGGGATTCACCGATACTTTATCTGTGTCTGCTACTACAATAGCGACTGATACGCTTGTTACTTATATTCCGGCAAAGAGTGCTGCCGAAGCCAATATTAATTACCTGATCGGGAACATGCAGGATCCTATTTTGGGTAATTCAAAGGCACAAGTGTATGCCCAGATAGCATTGGCAAGCAATCCCCCAAGATTTGACAATACAGCTCGACTGGATTCGGTGGTGCTCGTTTTACCCTACACTGGAGTATATGGCGATCTGACAGAAACTTATGGCATTGCGGTACACCGGCTTACGGAATTTATCAGTCCGCAAGAGCGCTATTTTTCTAATCAGGAGTTCCCATCAGAAGCTACTCCGCTGGGTTCCAAAGAATTTGTACCGAGCCTGGATAGTATCAATATTATAGATTACAATGTAGGGGTCAAAGATTCTTTGTATCGAGTGAAGGTGCCGCCCCAATTGCGCATCTCTTTAAGTTCAGCATTTGGACAAGAACTCATTAACCTGGATACCAATCTTTATAACAATGCCGGCAACCGAGATAGCCTCCTGGTACAGTACCTGAAGGGTTTGCACATCAAGCCTACTACTGTCAATAAAGGCATGCTCATTTTTAATTTAATTAGCAGCCGTGCCGGCGTCTATCTGTATTATACCGAGCGTGATACCGTACGAAAGCAGGTTCAGTTTGACTTTGATTATTTCTGGCTACGGCAGAATCAACTGGAACACAATTACGCAGGAACGGTCGTAGAAAAATACATTGATAATCCTACGCTGGGCGATAGTCTGGTTTTTGTGCAAGGCATGGCCGGCGTTGTCACGGAAATTGAGATTCCCTATGCGGATCAATTGCAGGGATTGGTCGTCAACAAAGCTGAGCTCGAAGTAAGATTGGCGACACTACCTGGTGATAATAGCACGATTTATAAGCCTGTCCCCTTATTGCTTTTGCTCACGCCCAATAGCACAGGAGAGTATGAATCCATAGACGATATTTCGTTGATTTTGGCTCGTTTTGGCGTTAGCAGATTGGCAGAGTTTTACGGAGGTAATCCGCGCAATGGGAATACGGGTGAGCCACAGTTTTACCGATTCAACGTATCTACTCATTTACAACGGGTTATCAGCAAAAACAGGAGTAATAAGATGCGGTTGATTGCCTTCAATCGTACCCAGGAACCATCCAGAGTGGCTTTGTATGGGGCGAAGCATCCCCAGTATGGAATCAAGTTAAAGGTAGCATTTACGAAACCTCCGGGGAAATAGTAGGCAAAATGCTGCCCGGGTTACGGACTTTTGTGCCGAGATGCGTTTACTAAACATTACACGATATAAACATTTTTAAACCTTTATCACCACTTAAACCAAGTATCTATGTGTGGAATAGTAGCGTACATTGGAACAAAAGAAGCCTACCCTATCCTGATCAAAGGATTACAACGCCTCGAATATCGTGGCTATGACAGTGCCGGTGTAGCCATTTTAAATGGTGGTTTGCACGTTTACAAGAAGAAAGGTAAAGTACAGGAACTCGCCGATTTTGCCGAACAAGCCGACACCTCCGGTAATATGGGCATCGGGCACACCCGTTGGGCAACGCATGGTGTCCCCGACGATATCAATGCACACCCACACTTTTCTGGCAATCAGCGACTGGTTATTGTTCACAATGGCATTATAGAAAATTACGATATTATAAAAAAAGCCCTGGAAAAAGAGGGGCATATTTTTAAAAGTCAAACCGACACGGAAGTGTTGGTACATTTGATTGAAGAAATTCAATCTCGTGAAAATCTTCCGCTGGAAGAAGCAGTCCGCATTGCGCTTACGCGCGTAGTAGGTGCTTACGCCATCGTCGTAATGGATCGGCATGAGCCTGGCAAAATGGTGGCAGCCCGCAAATCGAGTCCTTTAGTTATTGGCATTGGGGAAGGTGAGTATTTCCTGGCTTCCGACGCTACGCCGCTTGTTGAGCATACTAAAAAAGTAGTATATTTAAATGATGAAGAGATAGCGGTTGTAGAGCGCAACGGCGATTTACAAATTAAAAAAATTGACAGCAACGAAATTCAAACGCCCTTTATCCATGAATTGGATATGGAAATTGAAGCCCTTGAGAAAGGTGGCTATGATTATTTCATGCTGAAAGAAATTCACGAACAACCCAATACGATTGCCGATGCCATGCGCGGACGCATTAATCCGGAGGAGAAATGGGTGCGTCTGGGTGGTCTGGAGAAAATTTATGAACGGATTTCTGACGCGCAGCGTTTTATTATTGCTGCCTGTGGTACATCGTGGCACTCTGGTTTGATTGGGGAATATTTGATTGAAGACCTCGCCCGCATTCCCGTAGAAGTAGAATATGCTTCTGAGTTGCGTTACCGCAATCCCATTATCACGGAAAAAGACGTGGTAATCGCTATTTCACAATCCGGCGAAACGGCTGATACCCTGGCTGCGGTGGAATTGGCGAAAGAAAAAGGCGCAACGGTATTTGGTATTGTCAATGTAGTAGGCTCTTCGATTGCCCGAGCGACCGATTCGGGGTCTTACATTCATGCCGGACCGGAAATTGGCGTTGCTTCTACCAAAGCCTTCACCGGGCAGGTTACTTTGTTGACACTCATGGCTTTACATTTGGCACATAAGCGGGGTGAATTGACAACCGAACGCTACCACCAATTGTTACAAGAGTTGTGTACTATTCCTGATAAGGTAAAACAAGTGCTGGAAACCGAGCGCCAAATCGAATATATTGCCGGAGAAATAAAAGATAAAACAAATGCCTTATATTTGGGGCGTGGCTATAACTTTCCAGTAGCACTTGAAGGCGCATTGAAATTAAAAGAAATTTCTTATATTCACGCCGAAGGATATCCGGCAGCCGAAATGAAGCATGGTCCGATTGCACTGATTGATGAACAAATGCCGGTTATTGTCATTGCGACCAATCGCAGTGCTTATGATAAAATTGTAAGTAATATACAGGAAGTAAAAGCACGTCAGGGCATTGTTATTGCAATTGTAACAAAAGGAGACGAAGTCATTAGTAAAATGGCGGATCATACCATTGAAATTCCTGATACGGAAGAGCCTTTCACGCCGCTGTTATCCGTCATTCCATTACAATTGTTATCGTATCATATCGCGGTTATGCGGGGCTGCAATGTAGATCAACCGCGCAACCTGGCAAAATCGGTAACCGTTGAGTAGCTGCATTTTATGTTAAAGAAAATAATATTTGAATACAATTATAATGAGTAATAAAGAATTGCAATTAGAATATAACAGCCAGCGCGAAGAACTGGTCATACCCGAATATGGTCGGCATGTACAAAAACTTATTGAACATGCTAAGACCATCGAAAATGTGGAAATGCAACGCGCTTTTGTGGATGAAGTAGTGAACCTGATGATGCAGATTCACCCACAAAGCCGCAATGTGGAAGATTATCGCGAAAAATTGTGGAAACACGCTTATCGTATCGCCAATTACGAACTGAAAGCAGCACCGCCCAGTGGGTCAATTCCCCGCCCGGAGGACGCAACAAAAAAGCCGGATCGGGTAGGGTATCCTTTATCCGAAGCACAGTTCCGGCACTACGGTCACAACGTACAAAATCTTATCAAAAAGGCGCTTTCTATGCCGGAAGGTCCGAAGCGTGATGGCTTTGTCGCCGTGATTGGTTCTTATATGAAATTGGCATACAAAACCTGGAACAAAGAGCATTACGTCAGCGATGACATCATCAAAGGTGATTTGGAAACCTTGTCTAACGGGCAATTAATACTTGAAGAAAATACTTCATTTGACAGCCTTGCCGCAGCACGCCGTCGTAAACAACAGCAACAGCAGGCTCAGTATCAGCAAAATGGAGGTGATCGCGACAGAGATCGGGATCGGGGGGATCGCGACCGCGACCGGGGATTCCGGGATCGCAATGATCGGGACCGCGACCGCAATATGGGACGCGACCGCGACCGCAATGACCGCCGGGGAGATAATCGCTATGGTAATAATAATCGCGGTAATATGATGAACCGGCGCAAAAAGTAAATGCGATCGAAACATAATCGATACTTTTTATATAAAAATTGCAAAAATGGAATCACGTTGTAATTGACCTGGTTCCATTTTTCTTTTTTAATTTTGCCGCCATTATCAAACATTGTACAAACTAAGATATCTGACAAGGCTCGTCTGCTATCTATATCTGACCTATTATGAATTTTCCTCAACCCATTCCGGTCAAAGTAATTGCAGCAAAAATTGGCGCTACCCTCATCGGCGATGATACGCTGGAAGCAATTGGCATCAATGAAATCCATCAGGTACGCCCTGGGGATATTACTTTTTCAGATGTAAAGAAATACTTTACCAAAGCCCTTAGATCAGCGGCTACGATTATCATACTGAATGAGGAAACGGAATGCCCGCCCGGTAAAGCCTTGCTGCTGTGCGAAAAACCTTTTGATGCGTACGACGGACTGGTGCGGGAATTTCGCCCCTTTCAGCCTGTCAATCAACCTATTAGCACAAGCGCTCAAATTGATCCATCGAGTATTATTGAACCGGGGGCTATCATTGCACCAAATGTAATAATTGGCAAAAATTGTTATATTCAGTCAAATGTTGTAATAAGCGAGCATACTGTTATTTCAAACAATGTAACAATTTACGCCGGGGCACTCATTGGGAGTGATGCTTTTTATTTCAAAAAAACCGAAGCGGGCTATCAGCGTTGGCGCTCAGGTGGGCGGGTGATTTTGGAAGATAATGTAGAGATTGGTGCCGGATGCACTATTAATAAAGGCGTTTCTGGCGATACCATCATCGGTGCGGGCACCAAACTGGACGCGCAGGTACATATCGGGCATGATGTAGTGGTTGGTAAAAATTGTCTTTTGGCGGCGCAAGTCGGTATTGGCGGTAATACGGTCGTAGGCGATAATGTGGTACTCTATGGACAAGTTGGTATCGCGCAAAATTTGAAAATTGGCGACAATGTAGTAATACTGGCAAAATCAGGCGTTTCTAAAGATTTGGAAGCAGGCAAAGTTTACTTTGGCTATCCGGCGGGCGAGGCGCGCGGCATTTACCGGGAATTGGCGGCGCTGCGGCATTTGCCGGAGTTTTTCAGTAGTTATTACGAGAAATAATTCTATCATTATTACCGCAATTGGAACTTTTTACAGCAAATTTTACATTGCTATAAAAAATTTCAACCATGCATCAGCTCGAACTCGTCCGCAATAACTTTATTGCCAAAGTCAGTCATTTTGCCCGTTTTGTTCCAGGTATGTCGGTAGAAGCAACTACTACTTATGTACGGGTGGATTGCGGCTTACCTTCTGATACGTTTAATGCGGTGGTGATTACAAGGGCAGATTTCAATGCTTCAAAATCCATTCTACAATATTATCAAATTAAAAATTTTCCGACTGCTTTTTGGGTTTTTGAATCGCCCGCTGCACCGGAAATCGAACAGCAATTAATTGATTTACAACTCGTTTCAAATGAGTTAAATATGGCAATGCTAGTAGATTTAAGAAGCCTTCAAGCGAATTATAAAGCCACTCCCGAATTTACAATTCAGCTTGCTTCTACTCCCAAGGAAATGCTCACACACGCCGAGGTGCTTGCGAGCTTGTTTGAACCCGCTGCCGAAGCAAATCAAATAAAAAAATATTATCAATCGATTTCGCCTTATTACGAAGCAAATACATCGCCTATTCAATTTTTTATCGGAATACATCAGGAAGAAGTCGTTTCCACCGGCACCTTGTTTTTCGATCAAAATGCAGTGGGCATTTATGATATTGCCACCAAGATAAACGTCAGAGGAAAGGGGTTTGGATCGCAAATGTTTCACTATTTGTTGCAAGTAGCTAAAAATCAAGGCGCTACGACGGCTGTTTTACAGGCTTCGCCCGATGGATTGGGCATTTACAAAAAAGCTGGATTTGAGGAAATCGGCTCGGTAAAGGTATTTGAAAACCGGCATTTGCTGGAATAAAAATGGTCAGACGACCATTACATCGCCTGACCATTTACAATTTGAACGTAAAAAGCAAATCTATCTTTTACTAACTCTCTGAGTTACAATCGTTTGTCCACTTCTGTCGAGTAGTTGTACCAGGTACAAGCCTTTCGGCAACTCTGCAATATTGTAGCGCTGACCTTCATTGGCATCAAAACGCTTCAATTCCTTTCCCACCAAATTGAATACGACAATCTGCGCAACCTTTTCACTTTGGCTTATTTCAAAATAATCCGTAGCAGGATTGGGAAAAATCTTGATCGTTGGATTATCTCCGCCCCCGCTATTTTTTGCTGCCGCCACTGCATAGCGGTCCGTAGCGAAGCGCACCTGTGCGGTCACCGGGAGAATAGTTAAAATTAACAAGACAATGTGTACAATTTTTTTCATGCTGCTACGTTTACGTTTCTGGGAATGCGTGTAAATTTCGACAATATATGGCAAAGTTTCAAGTGTTTGTCCATAACTTTAAGAAACTTTAACCAAAATCATTCCTTTTTTTTATAATAAGATAACAAATTCAGTGCCAAAGTTGCTCACTGAAGCAAGATTTTTTTGAAAATTTTCGATCAAAAAGAAAATAGCGCCGACCGAGGCAAAAAGAATGTGCCTTCTCGAATCACTTCGGGAGGGCACATTTTGTATGCGAAAAGTTTATAAAAGTGTTTTGAAATATTCCACAAACTCCGCCACTTGCATACTGCCTTTATCGCCTTCGCCCTGGCGGCGCACAGAAACGGTGCTACTTTCCGCTTCTTTTTCACCGATAATGAGCATGAACGGGATTTTCTTCAACTCCGTATCGCGGATTTTTTTGCCAATCGTTTCATTCCGATCATCAATGATGCCCACAATATCATTGGCAGCCAATTCTTTCTGAATCACCTTACACTGGTCAATGAATTTATCGCTGATCGGCAGCAGCGCGTATTGCTCTGGCATCAACCACAAAGGGAATTTCCCTGCCGTATTTTCAATCAAAATGCTGATGAACCGCTCCATCGAGCCAAACGGCGCGCGGTGAATCATCACCGGGCGGTGCGGCTGATTGTCAGGACCAATGTATTCCAACTCAAAGCGTTCCGGCAAATTGTAATCCACCTGAATGGTACCCAACTGCCAGGAGCGACCGATGGCGTCTTTCACCATAAAATCGAGCTTCGGACCGTAAAATGCCGCTTCGCCCAATTCGGTTACCGTAGTCAAACCAGCTTCAGCAGCGGCTTCGATGATGGCACGCTCTGCTTTCTCCCAGTTTTCGGCAGAACCAATGTATTTCGACGGATTTTCCGGGTCGCGCAAGGAAATTTGCGCCGTGAAATTGGCAAATCCCATTTTGCTCAACACCGTCTGCGTCAGGTCAAGTACGTTTAAAAACTCGTCTTTTACCTGATCGGGCGTACAGAAAATGTGCGCATCATCCTGCGTAAAGCCGCGCACCCGCGACAAACCATGCAATTCGCCGCTCTGCTCGTAGCGATACACCGTACCGAATTCGCCGATTCGTAATGGCAATTCCTTGTAAGAATGGGGCTTGTTGGCATAAATTTCGCAGTGGTGCGGACAGTTCATTGGCTTCAGCAAAAACTCCTCACCTTCGCGTGGCGTGTGAATCGGCTGGAAGCTATCCTTACCATATTTCTCGTAATGCCCGGAAGTTACGTATAATTCTTTTTTACCGATGTGCGGCGTCACAACCATTTTATACCCGCGTTTTTCCTGCTCTTCGCGCATGAAATTCATCAGGCGTTCGCGCAGTTGGGTTCCTTTGGGCAACCAAATTGGCAAACCTGCGCCCACGCGCTCCGAAAACATGAAGAGTTCCATTTCCGCGCCAATCTTGCGGTGGTCGCGCTTTTTGGCTTCCTCCATCATCTGCACAAATTCCGTCAACTCCTTTTGCTTTGGAAAAGTGATGCCGTAAATGCGCGTCAACTGCTTACGCTTCTCATCGCCACGCCAGTAGGCACCGGAGAGCTTGGTCAGCTTAACAGCTTTGATTTTTTCCGTATTTGGAATATGCGGACCCCGACACAAGTCCACGAAATTACCCTGCTTGTAAAACGTGATCTTGCCATCTTCCAATTCGCTGAGCAATTCCAGCTTATACTCGTCGCCTTTGAGTTCAAAATATTTGATGGCGTCGCCCTTCGTAATCTCCTCGCGGATGTACTCGCTCTTTTGCGCCGCGAGTTCCATCATCTTTTTTTCGATTTTTTCAAAATCTTCCGAGCTCAACGTGCGATCACCCGTATCCACATCATAATAAAATCCACCTTCAATCGCCGGACCAATGCCAAACTTCGTGCCCGGATATAGCGCTTCCAGCGCCTCCGCCATCAGGTGCGCCGAAGAGTGCCAAAACGTTGCCTTTCCCTCCTTATCGTCCCACGTCAACAGATTCAATGTAGCGTCATCCTGGATCGGGCGGGTGGCATCCCACACTTCGCCGTTTACCTTTGCTGCCAATACATTGCGCGCCAAGCCCTCACTGATGGACTTCGCGATCTCCAGCGCCGAGGTACCTTTTTCGTACTCGCGCACCTTACCATCGGGGAAAGTAATCTGTATCATTTTGAATATTGAATTATGAATTTTTAATGTTTAATGCCGATGAAAGCAGGAAAAGTTCCTTTAAGCATTCCACATTTACAATTAAACATTGCCAAAAGGCGGTGCGAATTTAGGATTTTAATTAAGTTTTTAAAAGTATTTGCCGAACAAACCTACAGTTACTAGTTGTAATCCTGCCCAAAATTGCGTTAATTTATAGAGCATAAATATAGCTCGTTAATATTGCCAAAAAACCGGTACGCATGCGCAAGCGATTCATAGATGTTTGTTATTCCTTTCCGATTCGGCTGTTTTTGCTGCACATTCGCAGCAGTCATTTACTGATTGGGTTGTGGCTGGTGCTGGCATTATTTATTTCCGGTAATATTGGGCAGAAGTTGGGCTTCCGTTATTTATTTCTGGATCCCGAATATTTAGGCGTGGTTAATTTCTGGAGCTTTTTTTTCCTGGGTTTTACGTTTGGCGGGTTTGCCATGACCTGGCATTTAACCACTTATTTACTAACGGCGCATCATTTCCCGTTTTTAGCGTCTTTATCCCGACCATTTACCAAGTTTTGTATTAATAACTCTATTTTTCCACTCGCATTTTTAATTTTTTATTTAGCAACACTCATTCATTTTCAACATTATTATGAAGAGCTATCCAATACCGCCATTCTTTTGAATTGCCTGGGTGTGCTGGGCGGTGCATTTTTATTAATTATTTTTAATCTATTATATTTTTATTTTACCAATAAAGATATTTTTTCTTTTATAAAAGTGGGGCGAAAACTATTACCGCCTGATCTGATCGGAGAAATCGCGCCCGGACGCCGCGGCGTTGATCCGGATTACATCAAAATGGACGAAAACCGCTGGCTGGTGAGCACTTATTTTACCGAAACGCTTGGCGTACGCACCGTGCGGAGTGTCGCGCATTATGATGCCCGTTTGTTAATGACGATTTTTAAGCAAAATCATTTAAATGCCCTGGTCATTCAGATTTTAAGCATGATATTATTAATGTTGCTGGGGCAACTCATTGATTATACGTATTTTAGAATTCCGGCAGCGGCAAGTCTTTTTATATTGGGAAGCGTTATTCTTGCCATTTTAGGCGCACTTATTTACTGGTTTGATCAATGGTGGGTCACTTTATTTATTTTATTATTAGGCGCTATTAATTTTATTACCAGTTTTGAATTTTTACATTTTAATAATCGGGCATATGGGCTGAATTATGAAGTGCCGCGCGCAACCTATTCCTATCCCCGATTAGAAAGTCTGGTAAAGAGTGATACGCTGGCAATTGATAAAGCCAACACTATCAAGATATTAGAAAATTGGAAACGCAAGGTAAAACGTCCCGGCAGAAAGCCGAAAATGGTGCTCCTGTGCGTGAGCGGCGGCGGATTGCGGGCAGCCACCTGGACCGTACAAACGTTACAAACGGCTGATAGTCTGACCAATGGAAAACTACTTGACCATTCGATGTTGATTACCGGCGCTTCCGGCGGGATGTTTGGTGCGGCTTACATGCGGGAATTGTATTTGCGGCAGCAACAAAGTGATACCGTGAATTTGTACGCAGATCGGCATATTGAGAACGTATCAAAAGATTTATTAAACTCTGTGGCTTTCACCTTGGTTTCCAATGACTTATTCTTACCCTGGGCAACATTTAAATCCGGTAATTACCGCTATCAAAAAGACCGGGGTTATATGTTTGAAAAACAATTGAATGAAAATACCGAGCATATTATGGATAAATCCATTGCCGATTATCGGGAGCCGGAGGCAAAGGGCTTGATTCCCATGATGTATATCACACCCGCCATTGTAAATGATGTGCGCCGTATTATTATTTCACCACATGGCGTTTCTTTTATGATGATGCCTCCGGTGGGTCGGTCGAATATGCACGCCGTAGAGGTGGATGCGGTGGATTTTGGTTGGTTATTCCAGCAACATAATGCTTATAACTTGCGCTTTCTCACTGCTTTACGTATGAATGCCACTTTCC
>JBKBWT010000085.1:0-18122 GCA_046314415.1 Saprospiraceae bacterium | reverse complement strand
CCGGCGAATAGCTGCCGTAGAATTGTTGGATTGTGCACGAATTTTCTGTACCAGCGCCTCCTTTTCCACCACCAGCTTTTCCATTTCCGACATAGAGCCGCGCAGGCTGTCATTTTCGGTCAACGCCATTTGAAAAGCGGCACTGAGGCTATCCAGTTCCTGTTCCAGATTGGTGCGGGCAATCAGCAGCGAGTCGCGTTCTACACTGGTCGCCTCCAGGTTGTTAGAAACGCTGTTGCGATTGAACAGTAAGATAATAATGACGATGACTGCTGCAATGAACAAGCCCGTCATGAGGCGTGCGTAATTGCGCAATTGTTGTTCTTTTTCCATACTCATAGTTGCTGTTTTTTAAGGTTAGGTTTTTGGATACGGTTTCAAAATGCCCGCTGGTCGGCGACGAGCTGGCTTTGGCAAAGTTCCCAACTGCGATTGAAAAATCAAAACAAAATCGAGTATCGAATTCAGTTCCTGCCTTCGATTCCACAGAATACAACGTGAAATTTAGCGGAAGTTACAGCTCCGGCTCTACTTATTGCCTGAAAACGGCAGCGCTGCACGGATCAAGGCTTTTCTAACAATACATTTTTGTAGTTCCGAACTACTTCCTTGATGTTCTGAACTAAAGTGTTCAAGTTCTGAACTACAAGCAATTAGTTCTGAACAAAAGCCTTTAAGTTTCGAACATCAACGTTTTAGTTAGATAACTACTTGCTTTAAGTTCTGAACTACGACTAATTAGTTCTGAACTACAATTTTGAAGTTCTGAACATCAACGTTTTAGTTGAGTAACTACTTCTTTTAAGTTTTGAACTACAAGTTATTAGTTTTGAACTAAAGTTTTCAAGTTCTGAACATCAACGTTTTAGTTGGATAACTACTACCTTGAAGTTCTGAACTACGACTAATTAGTTCTAAACTACAATTTTGAAGTTCCGAACATCAACGCTTTAGTTAAGCAACTACTTTCTTGAAGTTCTAAACTATGACTCATTAGTTCTGAACTAAAGTCTTCAAGTTTGGAACATCAACATTTTAGTTAGGTAACTACTACTTTGAAGTTTTGAACTACAATTGATTAGTTCCGAACTAAAACCTTGATGTTTGGAACTAAAATGCGGATGCGGTAAAGGCAATTTCCTTAGTGTATCGCAAAAAAAAGAGGCTGTCGGCAAACCGACAACCTCTTCTGCGTTGAATTATGACGCTACTTACTTTCTAGCAATCGTTTCTTCGATGATACGCGGCGCAGCCGTGTTGTACGAATAATGCAGGTGGAACGACTTGGTAGCCGGGTCGTAATAGTTTTCACCCCAGCTTTGATCGATATTCGGCGTAGCTCCGGAAGGTGCAATGGTGACGGTATTATCTGCATTGACCGTGAGGAACATCTGATAGCCTGCACCACCCAAATCGCCCAGATTGGTAATAACGGTGTTGCTATTTACCGTGACCAGAATCTTTTCCTCGTCAATGTCGCGGTCGCCAGCCGTCGGGTGGTGGAAAACCCCCGTTGCCTGGTACTTGCCATCGTATTCATTTTTGATAACGAAGGTGTACAAGGCACCGCCTAAGCCGTTGCGAATTTTGTAGGCATTGCTCGCACCAGAGATGGAAAGTCCCAAAGCATATTTTTTAGCTGGATCCAACTTGCTGGGATCGATCTTGATGTTGAAAAACTTGCTGAAGTCACCCGCTGCCATGTTGACATCCAAAGGATCTGCCTGATAGAGGCTGGAAGGTAGTAACTCCACCTTGTCGGCATCATCTTTGTCGGCGTTGTAAGCATCAATGAGGGTCTGATCAATTTTCAAATTGACCGTAACCGGTTGATTCAACGAGTTTTGCGAATTAGCATCGCGCAGAATCTCTGCCAGCGGAATGCTCACCGTACCTGGTTTTAATTCAATACCAACGATGACCGGTGTAGCAAGGGCGTCCGGTAGGCGGACGAAATTGGCACCTACGCCATCCACTTCATTCTCAGCCTCTTCTTCGCAAGAGGTGAACACAAAGCTGAGCGAGGCAACTGCCAGAAGCATTAAGAATAATCTCAAAGCTTTCATATGATGATTCAATTTTAGAATTTTAAAATAAGTTTTTATTTATCCCACCACACTTTAGTGTCGGCGGAATCTCCACCCAATCGGGTCACTGCAGCCTGGAAGTTAACGCCATTCAGGTTAGGCTCCGTAGCTGGATAGACGTATCTTCTCGGAATTTGCTTGCTGGTGTTCAAGGCAAACGGAGTTGGTTTGAGATTCGGGAAACCGGTTCTTCTCCATTCGCTCCAGCCCTGAGTGCCATCCGGGTAGAATGCCAACCAGCGTTGTACGCCGATTTTGGCGAGGGCATCGCCAGAAGCCAGGCTCACTTTAGGATTCGTGATGTAGGCTTCATAAGCTCCACCGTTGAAAACACCCCATTGTTCAAAGGATGCTTTGATACCAGCTTCGTACATAGCATTCACATTTTCACTGGTCCAACCGCGCTGGGCAGCTTCGGCACGTGCCAGAAACACATGAGCGGCAGTGAGCAGGAACTGTGGTGCGGTGATCGTTCGGTGTACGGCATTGAGTACCAGCCCGTAATCCGGGTGAGCGTTGGTATAAGCAATAACGTCTTCGCGTGGTACACCGTAAGGAACCGGTACCACATCGTTGCTGCTATTGGGTTGACCAAAAGCCTGCAAGCGTGAGTCGCCAAGGTCTTTCAGTACGCCAACTACCACATCGCTGATTGCCCAGTCACTACGACCATCGTACAGTGCAAACCAAGGGTTCTTGAAAGCGCCACCCGGGAAGTTCAGCTGGGCATTATCGGCATTGCTTTCGATCACACCGCCATTAGCCGCCAAGGCAGAGGTAAATTCTGCTTTGCCGATGTCAGGTTTAGCATCAGATACGCGGAGTGCCAGGATCAGGCGCAACGAATTGGCGAACTTTTTCCACTGTGTAATATTACCGTTGAATAAAATATCACCTTTGGCGGGTAAACCACTGTCAAACTGCGCAACCGCTTCTTTCAATTCTTTGAAAAGATCGGTGTAGATGGCTTCCTGTGTGTCATATATCGGCTGTGCATCGCCTTTCAGCGCAGCAGAATAAGGAATATCGCCGTACTGATCCGTCAGGTACATATAACGAAATGCCTTGAGGATACGGGCTACTGCCAATTGGTTATTGTTGGAACCATTGATGGCAACGAGCGGTGCAGTCTCCGGATTGGTATTGTTGTCAATGATGTTTTGCAAATCGTACAATACTCCAGCATAAACACCGTCCCAGGCAACCACGTTGGCAGTGTACAGGGACACACCAGGATACTGCGTTTCAGAAAAATACTGGGCGTAAGAGCCGGTGGTAGTGTTGGCAGCTGGTGCCCCAATACCCGAAATGGCATTCGTCAACAACGCCGAAGTAACCGGCACGGTAGTAGCGTTGGGGTTGTCATTTAAGTCCCCGAAATCGCCCGGATCGCAGCTGCTTACCGCAAATACAAGGGTAAAGCTTGCGATATAAAGTCCTATATGATTGAATAATCTTTTCATAATCTTAAAAATGAGATGTTTTTAGAAACCAAGTTTTAAATTGAAACCAAGTGAACGAGAGCCAGGGAACTGGCCATTTTCACCATAAGACTGACCCATTTCAGATGGATCGAAGTCGCGGTTTGCTGCATAGATCAACCAAGGGTTACGGGCTACCACCGAGATGGTTGCCGTTTGTAGCCACTTGCCTAAGTTCGTCTTTTGTACCGGAATGGTGTAGCCAATGCTTACTTCACGTAATTTGATAAAAGAAAGGTCAAAAACGCTGTTTTCTGCAATATTGTGGTTAACAAACTGGTGGAAGTAATCGAATGCTTCTACATAAGTGTCCACCGGCTTGCCTTCTTCATCGACGCCAACTACGCGCACCCCACCGCCGTCAGCTACCGGGTCACGCACTGGGTTGCCTTTGTCGTTTACGCCTGCAGTTTCAGCCACCAGACCAGAGTATTTACCCCAGGCATTCGACAGGGAGTAATATTCACCACCCTTCGAGAAATCGAGGTTGAAGTTGAAAACAAAGTTTTTGTAAGTCAATGAGTTGAAGAAACCACCAGTGAAATCAGGTAATACACCACCCAGGTAGCTGTTCGGCTCGGCTACGAAGAATCCGCTGGCATCTAATACCGGCTGACCATTGATGCGCTTGATTGCACCACCTCTCAACTGCCCCCATTGTTCGCCAACTGCGTGTACCAATTGGATACCAAAAGAAGTACCAAACGTACCGGTTTGTTGTACAATGGCATCAACGCCTTCGGCCAGTTCCACAATTTTAGAGTTGTTACGCGCAAAGTTGATACCCATCGTCCAGTTCAGATCATTGGTACTAACTGGCGTAACATCTATTGCTAATTCGATACCATTTCTTTCAATTTTACCAGCGTTGATGAGTTTATTGGTAAAACCACTGGCACCGGCAACCTGCACGTTCAGGATTTCGTCAGTCTTGGTTTCATCGAAGTAAGTAAAGGCTAAGCCAACGCGATTCTGGAAGAAGCGTAAGTCCACACCGCCCTCATAAGCTGCTGACAAAGCGGGCTTAATATTCGGATCCACCAGGGTGTTTGGTGTAGCCATTGTAGAATTACCATTCCACTGGTCAGTGCCAAGTGAATAATTCAAGGTCAGGCGATACGGATCCAAGTCGGAACCGACCTGTGCCCAGCTACCTCTCACTTTACCATAAGAGAGGAAGGGAAGCGAGTTGCCTATTAATTCACTAAATACAAAACTCAAACCGAAAGAAGGATAGAGGTAAGAGTTGGCATTTTTGGGCAAAGCAGAACTCCAATCATTTCTCACGGATGCTTCCAGGTAAAGCATTTCATTAAAGCCGAAAGAACCGCGAGCATACAAACTGTTCACTTGCTTATTCCGGCGATAATCGACGAGGTTATTGAAGGTACCATCATTGAAGGGTGAGAACGGCTGCTTGCGAGAGTTCGCCAGGGTAAATAAATCCGGCACCGTCAGACCGTCAGCAGATTGACCACCGGTTGAACGATAGGAATCCCGACGAATGTTGCCACCGGCATTCATTTCTACGCTGAGCAAACCGAAGCGGTCGCTATAAGTTGCTAACACTTCGTAGTTGTCTTCCCGATCCAGGACTTGCCCTGTACCATAGTAGTTTCTGGTACCGGTCTGTGTAGCACTGGATTCCAGCAGGTAGTACGTTTTATTTTCAAAATTTTCATTGCGTTGATTTCTACGCAAGAAACCAGCCACTCTGAATTTGTCATTCAACTTGAACGTTAAATTAACGTCACCAAACAAACGTTCGCGGTTGTTGATGTTCTCAACATTATCAAAGTAAGTAAAGAAATTATACCAGTAGTTACCACCGTAGAATTTAAGCGGGCTGGTAAAATACTGACCTGGGTTGTTGTGGTTCCAGCTTGCGGCGTAGCCTTGTGGCGATTTCAGGTCTTTTAATTCCCGCATTCTTTCCATGTCCACATGACGGTGGAACCACTGATTGAATGAACCAGAAGACTGATTGGCGTAACCATCCACGAATTCACCTCTTACACGCTGGGTAACATAGTTGATATTAGCGCCTACCGTGAAATATTTACCCAAATCGAAAGAAGCCTGCGTAGCAACCACATGACGGTTGAGGTTTGAGTTAGGCAACAAACCTTCTACTCCCTGCTTGGTCAAAGATACCCGTACATTGTAACCCGTACCAGCTTGCGATAGGTTAACGTTGGTGTTGTTGGTTACACCCGTTTCGTAAAAATCACGGATATTATCAGGATGAGCGGTCAATGGTTCGGTTTTACCGAAGTAAGGAGAATCTGGGTACCATGCATACCAGGGAATGTATTCCTGACCTACAATTCTTGGACCCCAGCTGGCGTCATCGGAGTAGTCATGGTAGTATTTACCGTCCAGTACCTTCCATTCTTCTGGCAGACCTGGTTCCCAGGTAAAACGGATCAAATCAGCTGCACCGCCACCGGCGTAGGCATTCTGATATTTTGGCAACACATATACCTTGTCAACGAAGGTGCTTTGGTTCACTTCAATACCCAATCCTTGTCTTTTTGAACCCTTTTTAGTAGTAATGATGATTACCCCGGCGTCACCGCGCTGACCGTATAAGGCGGTAGCACTCGGTCCTTTCAATACGGAAATATTCTCAACGTCGTCGAGGTTAATATCCGCAGAACTCGTTGGCGTACCATCTACTACGTATAGTGGGTTCTTGTCATTCAAAGAACCGGCACCCCGAATACGCACACTGGCATCGCGTCCGAGTGCCATCGAAGCCTGGCTCCGGATTTGCACCCCTGCTACTTTGCCCGCCAAGGCATTGTTCAGGTTGGTTTGGCGAATGGTATTCAGTTTCTCCGAGTCCACCGTTTGCACCGAATAAGGTACCGATTTTTCCGAACGCTGAATACCCAAAGCGGTTACAACGGCTTCTTCCAATGTGATACCCTGCTGTAGAGAGATATCAATGACATCAGAAGCGCCAATCGTAACTTCTTGTGAGGTAAAACCAGTGTAACTAACAACGAGTATGGAAGCACCTTCCGGCAGCGCGAGAGAGTAAGTACCATCTATATCCGTCACTGTACCGATTGTTGTTCCTTTGGCGAGTACAGAGGCACCGATAAGAGGTTCACCTGCCTGGTCAGTAATCGTACCTCGGATGGTACGTTGGGCTAATAGCATAGCTACGCCCAATAGCGTGCAGGCGCACACTAGTAAGAGTTTTTTCATACTTAGAGAATTTTACATGGTGACTTAAAAATATATTATCAGCCGCTAAATAAATTTAGCAGGCGTATAATAGCCAAATGTTACATGGTTGTAAATTAATTCGTTATAATAACAATTTTTTTGGGAGATTTCTTGACTGAGCTTACAATATTATATAAATAAATCAATTCGTTATGTAATAATTAGAGCTTAGTTTAGAAATGTTCGGGTAAAGTCTGCAATAACAAGCGCTACAAATGCAAATATAGATTGAAAACTTAGTAAAACAACTTTTGGCTTACAAAAAATAAACCTCAACTGATTTTTACAAAATACAAACTGACTGAGATCGTAAAACAGTATGCAATCTACAGCATAGAACGGACAAAGGGGTTTAAACGCTTCTTGGCAGGCAAAAAAAAGCCTGGACACTTTTTTCCAAGTGCCTGGCAAGAACCAATTGGCAGCATAAAGCTTGTTTAAAGAATTTTTACCCCTAGATCGCGGTAGGCGAGGAGGGCTTCATGTTCTGGCGGTAGTTCGGTAATGAGCACATCCACCTGGTTCATATCACAAACTTTTAGCTTTTGTACTGAGTTGAGTTTCTCAGAGATTGCACTGATAATTACTTTACTAGACGCTTGCATCATGGCTTTTTTGACTGCTACTACCTCCCAATCTGATTCGGTGATGCCCGCTACTGCGTCGATGCCATTGGTACCCATAAAACAAAGGTCGGGGCGTACTTCGCCAAGCCGTGCGATTACTTCACCACCTACACTGATCTTCGCAGATTTTGATAACTGCCCACCCAGAAAAATAGTCTCTGAAGTGGGATGCTCCAGCAATTGCAGGGCAGTGGTGAGACTTAGGGTTAGAAAAGTAATTTTCAGATCGGGAGGTACCAACCGGGCAATTTCCAGATTAGTAGAGCCGCCACTGATGACTACCAGCATTCCATCCTGTAACAATTGAATGGCTTTTTGGGCAATGACGATTTTTTCCTGATACGAATAAATGTCTTGCTCGTGGTAAGAATAAGCTGCGTACGATTTTGACATCGCACCACCGCGCACTTTGATGATCTTATCCAAGTTTGCAAGGTCTTGCAAATCCCGACGCACCGTGTCTTCTGATACTTGAAATTTCTCACTCAAATCCGATAATAATACCTTATTATGGATGTTGACTTCCCGCAGGATGAGTGACTGTCTTTCCTCTTTTAGCATAGTAATTCCGCAGCTTGTTGCAAAATAGTCGAATTTTACAAACAAAAAAAAGAAAAATATTGCAGAAACTCGCAAAATATTGCATTTTTGTTTGCAGAAATTCACTTTGCCGAAAAAGAAATACCTATTAAAAAAGATACTCATTCAAATGCAGCAACAACATTACACCGAAAAAATCCCGGTTCTGGTTTATCCTACTTCCAGCGATGCTTCCAAAGCAGTAGCCCGCGAGGTTGCCAATCTGATTACTGCCAAAGCCGACGCCGGTGAACACTGCGTCTTGGGTTTGGCGACGGGCTCTACGCCTACTACTTTGTATGCCGAACTGGTACGCATGCACCAACAGGAGGGCTTAAGCTTCCGGAATGTTATTACATTTAATCTCGACGAGTACTACCCGATGCAGCCCGACCAGCTCCAAAGCTATGTACGCTTCATGAAAGAAAATCTGTTTGACCATGTGGATATACTGTGGGAAAATGTAAACATTCCTGATGGCACTGTTCCGCGTAGCCAGGTAGATGCTTATTGTAAAGCTTACGAAGAAAAAATTCGATCGGTGGGTGGGCTTGACCTGCAAATTCTGGGTATTGGGCGTACCGGGCATATCGGTTTCAATGAGCCAGGCTCGGGTCCGGAGTCGCGTACGCGGCTTATCACGCTCGACCACATTACTATTACCGATGCCGCCAGCGATTTTTTTGGGGAGGAGAATGTACCGCGCAAAGCCATTACGATGGGGGTTGGTACCATTATGGAAGCCAAACGGGTTATTCTGATGGCTTGGGGCGAAGGCAAAGCGCCCATTATCAACCGTACCGTAGAAGGACAGATAACCGACAGTGTACCAGCTACTTATCTGCAAAAACATCCCAATACCACTATTATTCTCGACGAAGCTTCGGCTGCACAAATTACCCGTTATAAAATGCCATGGCTCGTCGGGCAGGTCGAATGGACGAATTTTCTTATTCGTAAAGCAGTGACCTGGTTGAGTTTAAAGCTGGAAAAGCCTATTCTCAAATTGACTAACCGCGATTATGCGGATAATGGCATGGTGGATTTGATAACCGAATATGATACCGCCTATAATATTAATATAAAAGTTTTCAACGAATTACAACACACCATAACGGGCTGGCCTGGTGGTAAACCCAATGCCGATGATAAAACCCGACCAGAGCGGGCTGAGCCGGCGCATAAAAGAGTGATTATTTTCAGTCCGCACCCCGATGATGACGTCATTTCCATGGGGGGCACCTTTATTCGCCTTCACGATCAAGGGCACGACGTGCATGTTGCCTACCAAACTTCCGGTAATATTGCTGTTTTTGATGACGATGTGGTGCGTTTTGCCGATTTTGTCAATGATTTTCATGAATCATTTGGTTTGCATCAGGAAGTAACGGAGGCGCTTTTTACGACGGTGCGCGAAAAAATAAACGAGAAAAAACCAGGTGAAGTCGATGCCAAAGAGGTGCAGAAAATCAAAGGTTTGATCCGACGCGGTGAAGCCAAGGCAGGTTGTCGGTATGTAGGCATTAAAGATGAAAATATGCACTTCCTGGACATGCCGTTTTATGAAACCGGGCTTGTCAAGAAAAAGCCGCTCAGTGAGGCAGATATAAAGGTTATTGTTGATTTGTTGCGCAAGGTAAAACCGCATCAAGTCTTTGCCGCAGGCGACTTATCTGATCCGCACGGCACCCACCGGGTTTGTTTACAAGCGATTTTCCAGGCATTGGATCGCTGCAAAAAAGAGGGGGATACCTGGATTGACGATTGCTGGCTTTGGCTATACCGAGGTGCCTGGCAGGAATGGGAAATTGAGAATATTGATATGGCGGTGCCGCTCAGCCCCGATGAGTTATTGCGCAAGCGTCGTGCCATTTTCAAACATCAGTCTCAAAAAGACCGTCCCTTATTTCCCGGGCACGATTCGCGCGAATTCTGGGAGCGTGCCGAGCAGCGTAATCGCGGAACCGCTCGTTTGTACGATCAGTTAGGTTTGCCCGAATATGAAGCCATTGAGGCTTTCAAGCGACACTATTTTTAATTTAATAATACGTCTCCGTCTGCCGGTAGAAGCCAATTACTCCGACAGACGGAGGTAAAACTTAGATATAAGTTTTTATAAAAAAAACACATTCCTATATAATATAATAAAAAATTATTATCCTGCTTTATTCACCATTTTGACCTTAATAATCCGACGATTTTACATAAAATATAATAACTCTATTCACTGGTAATCCCAAATTGCTATCATAATTGCGATTTTAGTAAAAATATTTGAAAAATAAATTTATTATTTACTTCACTTTAGCCGACATTTTTATGACGAATTTGAACATTTATCAGAGGTTGGCAGCGTTACTACTCTTTGTATCGCTCACCTCTTTTGCCCTAGCCCAACGCGTCAGCTTTACCGTTCAAGGTACAGTGACCGGCGATGATGGTGAACCTTTAACTGGTGTGACGGTGTTGCTTAGCGAGCCACGTCTGGGTACAATTACCGATGAACGAGGATTTTATCAACTGACTGGAGACGTAACCGAAGGAACTTACACCCTGCAAGTAAGCTACATTGGCTACACGACTGCTACTAAATCGCTTAGCATTAGCCAGGGGAACTCGACTTTTAATGAGGACATTACACTGCAAACCGACATTTTGGAGCTTGACCAGGTAATTGTGACGGGTAACTCACCCACCGCTACCCGTAAGCAGTTGGGGAATAACATCAGTGTAATTGGCGGTGAAAAACTGCAAAATACTGCAACGACCAATACTTTGGCAGCATTGAGTGGTAAAGTAATGGGTGCGCAAATTACGCAAAACGATGGTAACCCGGCGGGGGGTATTTCTATTCGCTTGCGTGGGCCGAGCTCAATTAATGGCTCATCGGATCCACTTTATATTGTAGATGGTGTTATCGTGGACAACTCTTCACAAAACGTGATCAACCGCCGTTCAGATGCAATGGTGACGGGCTTTCAAGCTGGTCAAAACCGTTTGATTGATATTAACCCGGCGGATATTGAGCGGATTGAAGTACTGAATGGTGCCTCAGCAGCGGCTATTTATGGTTCGCGTGCCTCCAACGGGGTCGTGCAAATTTTCACCAAGCGTGGAAAAAGTGGCAGACCTACCGTCGAATTGAGTACCTCGGCAATGTATAGTACTTTGCGCAAGCGGGTTTTCATGACTGAAATCGGAGAACGCTTTGGTATCAGAGGAAATGATCGCCTGGAAACTACGCAGGATCGTTTGACCACGCTTTTAACTTTGGGCTTGACTGATGCGCAAATTACCTCATTGGGCGGTACGTTTGTGAAAGTTCCAGGCAACCGGACACTGATTACCAGTAAGTATGCAGTACAACGCTATGATTATCAGGACTATGTCTTTGATGATGCGTATGGTACGGACAATTATCTTTCCATTTCGGGTGGCAATGAAAAGACCAATTATTTTGCCTCCTTCGGTTATTTTAATAATGATGGTATTATAAAAAATACCAATTTTACAAAATACACCGGTCGCTTGCGTTTAAACCAATCGCTGGCAGACTGGGCGAATTTATCGGTTGGTATCGCTTACAACTACAGCTTGAGCCAGGACTTACCCAACGGTAATAACTTCTTCAGCCCGATTAGTACCATGTTTATCATGGACAACGTATGGGATTTGGATGCACGCGATGCCAATGGCAATTTAAGACAGGTTGAATTGGTGCGGATGAATCCGCTTTCGGTGATCGAAACGTTTGACATTACCCAGCGCACCAACCGTACGATTGGCGATATTCAGTTGAGCTTGTATCCAGTTAAAGGATTGACAGTCAATGCAATATTGGGTGTTGATAATTACTCATTGGTAGGGAATGAATTCCGTCCGCGTGTGCCATATGCCGGCGTTTCCGCTGATTTCTTCCCCGATGGTTATGTCGGAAATGCTACGAGCAACGTAACTTTGCTGAACCACGACTTTACTGCCAATTATCAGACGCAGTTGTCAAGCGCCATCAGCTCAACTACAACGGCTGGTTACCAAATTCAATACAATCGTTCGCATTTTACCTCGGCGGAAGGTCGTGACCTGGCGCCTTTTGTACGCACGCTTTCGGCAGCTGCCAACCTCTTTGCAGCACCCGCTCAAAGCATTGCTGAACGCAGTGTTTGGGGGTACTTCCTGCAAGAAACCTTTGGCTTTAAAGATCAGATATTCCTGACCCTTGCCGGGCGGGTAGATGGTTCTTCGGTTTATTCTGCTGATAATCAGACGAATTTCTTCCCGAAAGCGAGTATGAGCTGGGTATTGTCCGAATATTGGAAAAATGGCAATCTGGGTAAAACTATTAATATTGCTAAAGTACGTGCCAGCTACGGTCAAGCCGGTAACCTGACCGGTATCGGAACTTATGATCGTTTTAATAATTATTTATTGGGACAACTCACTGGTTTTGCGGCAATTACGCCTTCACGGCAATTGGCTAACCCCGATGTGAAACCCGAACGGATGACAGAATTTGAAGTAGGGGCCGACTTTGCTTTCTTTAATAACCGCGTGGGCTTAAATGTAACCTATTATAATCAGGATATCACTGATCTGTTGCTCGACCGTCCGCTGCCGGCAACCGCAGGTGGTACCACTATTGTAACCAACGTGGGCGGTATGACCAATAATGGTTTGGAAGTAATGTTGCAATTGTCACCAGTAAGAACCAGCAATGTAGATTGGAGTTTGAATTTCCTCTGGAACCGCAACCGCAATGAAGTAAGTGGCATTGATGGTGCTTTGTTCCTGCGCGGTAGCGACGGTACGCAGGCGGCATTGAATGGTGAGCAATTTGGCGTGTTCTTTGGACGCTATTATGCGCGTAATAACAACGGTGAGTTATTATTAACGAGTGGCGGCCTGGCTCAACCTGAGCGCGGCTTGGTGATTCTTGCCAGCCAATATGACCCTACGAAATTGCCGGAAGGTGCACTGCGTGACCGCATCGAATTGCATGGCGGTAGCTACTACGTGCCGGTGCGCGATGCCAACGGACAACCAACAGGCACTGAATTGCGCAAAATCATTGGTGACCCGAACCCCGAATGGTTTGGTTCGATTGTCTCCGATTTGCGTTATAAAAAACTCAGCTTCCGCGTTCAGTTTGATGCAATGTATGGTTTTGACGTATATAACTGGAACCGCATTACTCAGAATAACGTTGGTCAGGGTGCCATTGCCGAAAAGGAAATCAGAGGAGAATTACCACGTGGTTATGTCGGATCTATTGCTGGCGGGGTTACCGGTCAGCGCATTCAGGAAGAACACGTAGAAGATGGCTCGTTTGTAAAATTGCGTGAAGTGGCGCTGAGCTACGATCTGGGTAAAATTGGTCGTGCCTTCCAGAATGTCAACCTGGGTTTGATTGGTCGCAACCTGATTTCTTTTGATGATTATCAAGGCTATGACCCGGAAACAAACTCTGCCGGTCAGACCGACCGTGTACGTGGTGATGATTTTGGTAACGTGCCTATTCCGGTTACAGTGCAATTCCGCATCGGGGCTAAGTTTTAAGTCGTTTCATGGCTTCATTAAAAAGAGGCTGTGAAATAATAAAACAATTTATAACATTTTAATTATTGATAATGAAAAAAATAATCATAATCGCATTGCTGCCTTTCATCGTGTTGCTGGCAAGCTGCGAAAAAGAATACATCAATCCGAATGCCGCTACCAAAGAATCGGTTATCAAAAACGTAGATGGTCTGCTGGGTTTGATTGTAGGGATTAAGCGGGAATATTCCGTGGGGGCGACTGGAGCATTATATAATATTGTTTCAGCCAATGGGTTAACTACCAGAGAGTTATATGTAATTAATACTGGTAATGGTGAATTGGCAGCGCTGGAAGCAGGACGTCAAACTTTGGGTAATGCCAATACTTTTGTAAACAATATCTGGACCAGTCTCAATTTGGTGAAAGCCTATTCCCAATTGCTGATTGATAATGCCAATGTAGCAAGCGAAGCCGGTACAGCTACCGGTATTCAAGTGTATGGTCATTATTTCAAGGCTTTGGCAATCGGCACGATGGCGCAGTTTTGGGAGCAGGTGCCAACGGAAGTTATTGAAGGCAATGATTTTCTGGATGGTAAAAATGCCAATTTCAAACCAAGGGCAGAAGCATTGGCAGAAGCCATTAAATTACTCGAAGATGCGGCAGCCGCTTTAGCGAAAACGCCTATTTCTGCTTATTTCAACTCAAAAGTTGGTACAGATATTAATATGACCAACGCCATTCAGGCTTTACTGGCGCGTTATTACACGATGGCAGGAAATTCACAAAAGGCATTGGAAGCCGCCAATAGAGTCGATCTGGCGAGCCGTTCGGTATGGCGCTATGAAATCGGTAATTCTAACCAAAACCCGATTTTCCGTACCTCTCTGGTGACGAATAACGTGTATAATGGCTTGAATAACTTTGGGTTAACCGGCGCTTTGGCTCCAACTACTGGCGACGGACGCATTACATTTTATCTTGGCGCAAACCCTGCCACCGGCGTGCGTGTGCAAGGCTTTTTCAAAAGCGACACGGATGTAATTCCAGTTTATCTGCCAGGTGAAATTATTTTAATTAAAGCCGAAGCATATGCTCGTTTGAATCAGTTGAATGAGGCGGTGGCTGAATTGAACAAAGTCTTGACCAAGAATAACGATATTTATATGGTCAATGCCAATCTGCCTGCGTATAGTGGTGAGCTGACCCAAGCTGCTATTTTACAGGAAATTTATAAAAACCGCGCCATTGAATTGTACATGACGGGTTTGAAGCTCGAAGATAGCCGTCGTTTTGGTCGCCCAGGTCCAAATGATGCCAATTCTGAGCGCAATCGAAACTTTTATCCGTATCCGGTTCGCGAAAGAGATACGAATCCGAATACGCCGGCTGATCCGGCAATTTAATAACCTGAGTGTGGCGCATCTCAAAGGTGTGCCACACTTATCTGCTTACTCCTGCGTATTTTCTACCGGCATGGGCGTCTCAATTTTTAAAACGCTTCTTCCAAAATCGCAAATATCCTTTAATACACACTGCGTACACTTCAGGTGATTCCAGGTACAAACCTGCTGACCGTGTTTGAATAACAGTTTATGAAAATTTAACAATTCATCTGGAATCGGCGGTAACATTTTCAATAACACCTCGTGCGCTTTTTCCTGCGTTACTTTTGAACCGATTAGCCCCACGCGCTGCGACACGCGATACACATGCGTATCCACCGGCAACACCGGGCGTTTGAAAACAAAAAGCAATAAGAAAGTGGTGGTTTTCGGACCTACGCCTGGCAATTTTCGTAGCCATTTTACCGCTTCTTCCGTTGACAATTCTGCCAAAAAATCCAATTCCGGTTTTCCACGTTCAGCAATGATTGTTTTGATAACTTCCTGAATACGAGGCGCTTTTATTTCAGGATAATTAGAAGGTGCAATCGCTTTTGTCAATTCTTCTACCGGCACAAACGCAATATTTTCCCAATTGCCAAAACGTTCAATCATTTGGTCAAATGCCTTACGTTCGTCGGCGTAAGTTGTTCGTTGTGAAAGGATTGTGAGAATCAGCTGCTTCATCGGATCGTGTCGCGAATAACTCGTTTGCCGCCCATATGATTTTTCCAGCCGCTCAATCACCCATTGGATGCGTTCACTCATATTCGATAAAACAGTCAAGATATTGGATTGTTGGGAGAACTTTTCTTTGCTGGAATTGTTCGTAAAAATTGGATAATTCAACTTTAAATAGAATTTAATTTTATTTTAAATTGAATTTCCGTTTTTTGTATGTTTTTCTTAAAAAGAACGTTAATCAACTTACAGAACTCAATCGTTACACCTTGCTGTTGGAGAAATTTTTCTTAACAGCTGAAAATGAAAACACTGATGAAAAAGACAACAATCTTGTTAGTTGTGTTCACTACGCTGGTATTTTTCAATTTGCAAGCGCAAAAATTACCTTGTTGGGTCGTAACCACTAATGCTGACACCCTTACCGGTATTTTTATAAAAGCGAATCATCAACATTTGGTTTTGCAAAGTGCTGATGATCAACGTATTGAATTGCAACCAGAAACAATCTATGAATATTTGCTCTTACAAAATGATGGTACATCCGTTCCCTATCAATTTATCAAGCACCCCGAGACCGGCAAACGCAAACCCATGCAGCGCCTGGTAGATGGCTATTATAAATTGTTTTTGGATAAAGAGCCGGCACAATCAACTGTCAATCCTGCACTACCTAAGAATACTTCTATGCCCCACCAGATGTCGGTGTACTACCTTGCCAGCTACAGCGAAGATGCCATCGAAGTATCGTCTAAAAATTGGGAAACCGTACTAAAAACTTATTTGGCGGATTGCGACCCATTAATCGAAAGTATTGAGCGTAAAAAATTAAAATTTAAAGACTTATCTGCTATGGTGGCTTCTTACAATGCGTACATGCGTCGGGTCTTAGCCAATCAGGGTAAACTGGAAGCGCCTATTATGGAAAAGTAGCGGGCTTCATTAGCGGTGCGAACAAATGTTTGTACTAAATATTTTTTACATAAAATTGATTTTTTGTAAAAAAATAACCTTCTTACGCTTGCTTCGCAAATAGGAGATCGTTACATTTGCAACTAATTCAAATAAACGACAATGAATCTGGGGTTGAACAATTCGACTTTTTACTATTTTGGTTTTTACTTTTATGGCAAACCATAAGGGGCGACCAAATTTTGTTGTTCAACAACTGAAAAATAAAATGAGGAAGCTCCGTAAAACGGGGCTTTTTTCGTTTTACCCAAACCAAATTATATGTGATGCTACCTAACCGCCAACGCTTTTATTTTTACTGGTTTTACTTTTATGCACCGCATAAAGGAGCAGACTGATTTTGGTTCTTTATAATATAAATCAACCAGAAAGCTCCGCCAAAAACGGGGCTTTTTTTGTAGCGCAGCGTTTACGCTGCCTTTCGTCACCCAGGCTTCAGCCTGGAAAACAGTAAACCTAGTGCGCAGCCTTTAGACTGCTCTTTGTAACCCAGGCTTCAGCCTGTAAAAAATGAACCTATGTTACCATCTACGACGACCGAGCAAGACATCCCGACGCATTCCCTGCCGCCCACGCGCGTTTGTATCCAGGGCGGCGCCGGGGCATTCCACGAAATTGCCGCCCGAAAAATCTTTAACGGGCAACCCCTCGAAATCGTACCCGCCATCACCTTTCGCGAGCTGATTGACAAAGTGGAACAACAGGAAGAAGCCGACCTCGGCATCATGGCAATTGAAAATACCATCGCCGGTTCGATTTTATTCAATTATCGGCTCATCAACGAATCCAAATTGCGCATCATCGGCGAAGTCTATTTGCGCATTCAACAAAACCTGATGGCACTGCCGGGAGAGAAAATTGAAAATTTACAAGAGGTTCATTCTCATCCCGTTGCGATTGAACAATGCCGGGAATACTTTAGGAAATATCCGCATATTCGTCTGGTGGAAACCGAGGATACTGCCCTGAGTGCTAAAAACATTTTAGAGAATAATTTAAAGGGTATTGGTGCAATTGCCAGTGAGTTAGCCGCCGAGATGTACGATATGGAAATCCTCGCCCACAGCATTGAGACCAACAAACAAAATTATACCCGTTTTCTGCTCCTGCAACCTATCAATCGCAGCAAACTACCAACCAATTCTGATAAAGTATCGCTCTGTTTTGCGGTGGATCATACCATTGGCAGCTTGCACAAAGTATTGGCGGTGCTGGCTGCGTATAATGCGAATTTGACTAAAATCGAATCCGCCCCGATCATCGGCAAACCCTGGGAATACCTGTTTTTCCTCGATTTTGTAATGGATGGTGATCTGACGTATCAACAGGCGATTGAAGCGATTCGACCGATTACGCACGATTTAAAAGTGCTAGGCATTTACAAACAAGGTAAACACTTTGATTAAAGTACGGAGTTGTGCCAAAGGGATCTGATGTACGACATAAAGAAGTGATAAAATTAAGCGACAAAAAGATATCGCCACTAGTTCTTTGAAAATCCGATAGCTTGAAAAATGGTATGCTGCGTAATCCAGG
>JBKBWT010000084.1:5828-18191 GCA_046314415.1 Saprospiraceae bacterium | reverse complement strand
TTTAAACCCAGTGATTCCGGATAACGCTTGCACCCTCCGTATTACCGCGGCTGCTGGCACGGAGTTAGCCGGTGCTTATTCTACTGGTACCGTCAACACCTGGCTCACCAAGTGGTTTCTTCCCAGTCTAAAGCAGTTTACGACCCAGAGGGCCTTCATCCTGCACGCGGGATGGCTGGATCAGGCTTCCGCCCATTGTCCAATATTCCTTACTGCTGCCTCCCGTAGGAGTCGGGTCCGTGTCTCAGTACCCGTGTGAGGGGCCACGCTCTCACGCCCCTTACTGATCGTCGCCTTGGTGAGCCTTTACCCCACCAACTAGCTAATCAGACGCACGCTCATCTCATGCCGCTTTAACTTTAATCTATATCCGATGCCGAACTTAGATACTATGGCGGATTACTCCCAGTTTCCCGGGGCTATCCCCCAGCATGAGGCAGATTGCGTACGTGTTACTCACCCGTGCGCCGCTCCCCTTGCGGGGCGCTCGACTTGCATGTATTAAGCCTCCCGCTAGCGTTCATCCTGAGCCAGGATCAAACTCTCCATAGTAAAGCTTTTTCGCACTCCGGTCTCTTACGAAACCTTCATCGCGCGCTGATTCTATTACTCTAGGTCGAGCCTGATTCCTCTCAAATTCTTATTCAAGAGTCTCGCTGCGTTTCTTCTTTTCTTTTTTCCTTACCTTCTGTCTTCCCCATTAGTGTCAATGAACTCTTTTGGAACTCCTATTTGTCGAAAGCTTCCTCGCCGATCTCTTTCGGCGAACTCTCAATCCGTTCCCTTTTGTCAGATCCCCAGGTCTCGAACCTGGTCTCAGCTCCCTTGCGCTGAATCCGCTTCTCTCCCCTCTACCCCTTCTCCCCAAAAAGGATTGCAAAGATAATTCAGGTTTTAATTTCGTGCAAGCTTTTTTGAAAATATTTTTTAAATTTATTTTTACCTAGCCAAATTTCATTTTAAACCTTAAGACAAATCAAAACGCTTTTAGAATAAAATTTGGTTTTGCAGTAAAAAATAGCCTTTCAAGAATTTTCAACTTGCGATCTTACTTTCGTGTGTCAGGTGCTCATTTGCACCTTCTCTTTGAAAGCGGCGGCAAAGATAAAATGAAACGATGCACATTTGCAAGAGACGTTTCAATTATTTTTGTCAAAAAAAATTGACGGTAAAAATTTTAGGGAAATTCCTAATTCAAGCGTCGCAGCGGATAGAGGCTATCATGCGATAATTGGTTGCTCGATGGATTTGCAAGATTATTTCTTGCCAGTCGCAAAGATTATAACCACTGGAAACTTCTGATAGTTCCCAAAATTCAAATTATTTTTTGATTTTTTTTGTGGTAATCTCCAGACTTGGACGTGCACTGAAAAGTTCTCGTAGATTCGAGATTTGGACTTATCAATTGCAAGGAGTATAACATAAAGAAGTTGTACTTTAGTTCCCCACTTTTCTAACTTCTTCAAAAGAATCAATCAGCACTTTTTCTGATCGACGCAAAGCTACAACAAAGTAACGGGTTATTACAAATTCCCGTTTTAATTTTTTTTGCGTTTTCTAAAAATACGTTGCAAGTATTATAACCCCTCGGTCAAAGTTGTAGTTCCCGCCAGCCGCATTTTTACTTTAAAAAATTCGTAGAGTGTAATGACAGAAAATTCCAGAATAAAATTGTACGCAAAATCATCCAACGGAATGGACAAGAACCGAATGCCCAGGTACTCCTCAGGATTATATACAACCACCGGTTGCTCCGTGAAAGTTCCCGTAAGCGCGCCATTGACCAAAATAAACGGAAGGTAGCCTACTAACAAGCCCGCATAGAAGCGACTGCGATAGCGCGGCGTGACATATATATAATGGTATAGTAAAAATCCGCCACAAACAATAAAGGTAGTAGCCGTATAAGCGTGCGACCAATACACAAGGCCCACGGTCGTAAACAAGACAATCAGCAGCGGCGTGATGTAAGGCTCTGCTTTTACCAGGGGGTCTTTTTTAATGTAATAATTGAGACTCTCATAAATGAAAATGCTGGCAAATGGAAACGTAATGAAGAAGAACCATTCCTCAATAGGCAAGTTGCCAACTAAAAATGTGTAGTGTTCAGGATTGAAGCCCCACACACCGGCATAAGTCTTGTAGCTATCCCAAGCCAGGAACACCACTGCTACAATGAGCAATGCCGGAAACAGGGCTTTCCAGTATTTGTAATAATGAATTTTCCGCTCAAAACTCATGGGCAGCACACAACTCAACGCAAACAGGTGCAGGTAGAAATACAAGTAGCGCGTTTCCAAGAAAGGCAACAGCCGCGTTTGATATACCTCCCAGATGAAATTATTGGGTCTAACGGTATCCGTTGCCCATTGCAGTAGTACCGCTCCGACTGTTGAAACGATAATTATGATTTTAAAAATAGCGGAGCGTGATTTCATTATAAAATGTTGAGACTATTGCGTAAAGCCGAACTGAACAGCAGGTAAATCTTTTTGCTATCTTTTACTCGGATGCGTTCTTTGGTGACCTGATGCGCCGGCGCACTTTTAATCTTTTTAAACAAATTTGTGTAATACACATAAGCCAGGTACACGCCAAACCGAGCGCCTTTGGGCAATTGCTCAATACCCACCAGAGCGTCGTCAAAATCTTTCTTGATATCCGCTTCGATCAGAATTTTATCTTCTGGGGTGAATTGGGTAAAATCTACGCCAGGGAAATAAATACGCCCCCGCTCGTCGAAGTCACTACGCATGTCGCGCAGGAAGTTAATTTTCTGAAAAGCCGCACCCAGGCTACGCGCAGGTTCGCGCAAGCGATGGTATAAAATATCGTTGCCCTCGGCAAATACCCGCAGGCACATCAAGCCCACTACTTCTGCCGAGCCGTAGATATATTTTTTGTATAAACTGTCTTCATATTCATAATGGTGTAAATCCATTTCCATGCTATCCAGAAAGGCATCAATTAATTCCATTTCAATTTGGTACTGGTGTACCGTTTGTTGAAAGGATTGTAAAACTGGGTTTAAGCTGATGCGTTCTTCAATGGCGCGATAAGTGTCCTGCCGGAAACGCTCGAGCAATTGTGCTTTTGGATAGTTGTGAAACGTATCCACTATTTCGTCGGCGAAGCGCACAAAACCATAAATGGCGTAAATGGGCGCACGGAAACGCTTGTCGAATACGCGAATCCCCATCGAAAAGGAAGTACTGTAGCGCTTGGTAATCAATTGGCTACACTCCATGCAAGTCTGATTGTACAATTGCAGTTGCGTCATTGCTAATTTGTTGGAAGATGGGAGGATGGGAATATAGGAGGATTATAGCGTTTTCATCCTACACTCCTATCCTCCCAGCCTCTAAGTTAAGGTTTTATCGTTTTTATAATTTCATTGGCGACCACCTGCCCGGAGATGAGCGAAGGTGGCATACCTGGTCCAGGGGTGGTTAATTGACCTGTGTAAAATAAGTTTTTGACTTTTTTGCTGCGCAATCGCGGTTTTAAAAAGGCGGTCTGAAGCAAGGTATTGGCTAAACCGTAGGCATTGCCTTTATACGCATGATAGTCATTTTTGAAATCGCGGTGCGCAAAAGAACGCTTATATATTATATGGTTACGAATGTTTTGCCCGGTTAGGTTTTCAAAACGATCCATTACCACCTTGAAATAATGCTCACGCATCGCCTCAGTGTCTTCCAGGTCAGGGGCAACGGGGATCAAGATAAACAAATTTTCGCAACCTTCGGGCGCTACACTCGGATCGGTCAGTGAAGGCGCACATACATAAAACAAGGGCTTGCTGGGCCACTGCGGGTTTTCGTAGATTTCCACCGCGTGCTGGGTGAAGTCTTCATCAAAAAATAAATTGTGATGAAAGATGTTCGTCACTTTTTTATCAATGCCTAAATAAAACAGCAGCGACGAAGGTGCCATCACCCGCTTGTCCCAATAGCTTTCGGTATAATCCCGATTTTGCGCATTCAACAGTTGCTGTTCTACATGATGGTAATCAGCGCCGCCTACCACGATGTCTGCCGCAAATTCGCCGTTCTGAGTAACAACCTTGGTGGCGTGTCCATTGGGCACATAGATGTTTTTCACTACTTCGTTCAACAAAATTTTCACGCCCATTTCCTCTGCCAGTTTCACCATGCCCTCAATAATCTTAAACATCCCGCCTATCGGATACCAGGTGCCCAGCGCCATATCGGCATAATTCATCAAACTGTACATTGCCGGGGTCTTTTCGGGCGTAGCCCCAAGAAACAGCACCGGAAATTCCAGAAACTGAATGAGTTTTTCGTTCTTAAACAATTTTCGAATATGTGAAGAAATAGATTGAAACATCTGTAGGCGGAACAAGCTCGCTACAATGCGCCAGTCGGCAAATTCCAGCACGGACAAGCTCGGTTTGTGTACAAATTCGCGCATGCCAACAGTGTATTTGTACTCGGCTTCTGCCAGAAATTGGCGCAAATTGGCACTGCTGCCCGGCTCATAATGCTCAAACATAGCCTCCAGTTCCTGCATGTTGGCAGGCACTTGCATCACCTCGTCCTTACCAAAAAAAATGCTGTAGGAAGGGTCGAGGCGTACCAACTGATAATAATCTGAAGGCTTCTTGCCAAACTTCGCGAAATATTGTTCAAACACATCGGGCATCCAGTACCAGCTGGGTCCCATGTCAAACAGGAAGCCATCGGTGGAAAAGGTGCGCGCACGCCCGCCGGGCATTTCATTTTTTTCTAAAATGGTGACCTCGTAGCCCGCCTGCGCCAGGCTCGTAGCGGCTGCCAAGCCCGCAAAACCAGCACCAATTACAATTACTTTCTTAGCCATTTCGATGGTATTCTTGTATGAATGTATTTTTGTTTGCTTATTATCTCAGTTCTCTTGCACTGCTCATTTTTTCAACACCGAAACAACAGCAACACTAGCATTTTGTTTAAGCTTTTTTGACAATTTACGGGGTTTTTATCAAACAAAACTACGCTGCGCCACCTGCAATATACCCGCCAGGTCTCACAAAGCGCTGGAAAGATTTCTAACAATACATTTTTGTAGTTCGGAACTACTTCCTTGTTGTTCAGAACTAAAGCTTTCAAGTTCGGAACTAAAAGCTTGATGTTCCAGACTGCTATCTTCAAGTTGCGAACTAAAGCGTTGATGTTTTGAACTATTTCCTTGATGTTCGGAACTAAAACATTCATGTTCCGAACTACTTCTTTAAAGTCCTGAACTAAAGCCTTTTAGTTGAGCAACTACTTCCTTGATGTTCGAAACTACAACTTTTTAGTTAGACAACTACTCGCTTCAAGTTCCAAACTAACATGTTGATGTTTTGAACTACGCCTTTGAAGTTTGGAACTAAAACTTTTTAGTTAGACAACTACTTTTTTGTAGTTCTGAACTAAAGAGTTCAAGTTCTGGACTTCAACCTTTTAGTTGGGTAACTACTTCCTTGATGTTGTGAACTACAACGTTGAAGTTCGGAACTGCTTTTTTCTCCTTTACACGAGCCTTTGATCTATTGGCAGAAAGCCCCTCGAAGGGTTTATAAGAATGGATTTCAAATTCCTAACTTGCACTAAGCAATAATTTCCTACTTTTGCAGTTCAAAATCGGAGCGTGAGCGACGGAGGGTCGGAAAACCGGGAGACTCAGTGACCAGGAGACCAAGAGACCTCAAGATCAAGCGACTTGGAGACAGGTGCTCAAGTGATGTTCTTCTACCCGATACCTGCTTTGCGCTGCATTAAAAAAGATTGAAAAACCCTTTATAAGATGATTTCTAATAAGCATATTGCCCGAATAGCCGGTTGGATTGTCTTTGCGATTGCGTTTGTGGTGTATTATCTGACCGCAGAGCGCACCGGCAGCCTTTGGGATTGTGGCGAATTTATTTTGGGAGCGTACAAATTGCAAGTTGTGCACCCGCCCGGCGCTCCGCTGTTCCTCATCATTGGACGATTGTTTACCTGGGTGGCAGATTTGTTCTCGGACAACCCAGAAAATATAGCCTTTGCGGTGAATGTTATGTCGGGCATCTGTTCGGCGTTTGCGGCGGCATTTGTAGCGTGGACCACTATAGCGCTGAGTAAACTGTCGCTGGTTGGCAGAGATGCAGAAATGACGAGTGGTGAAGCACTGGCAAGCGCAGGCGGTGGCGTAGTAGCAGGGTTGGCAACGGCTTTTGCAACGTCTATTTGGTTTTCGGCAGTAGAAGGCGAGGTGTATGCCATGTCCACGTTCTTCACGGCGCTGACGCTGTGGGCTGTGGTAAAATGGTACGCATTACCCAATAATCCCCAACACGATCGCTGGTTGTTGTTTGCGGTGTATGCCGCAGGGTTATCCATGGGAGTACACTTGTTGAGTTTGTTGACCTTCCCGGCACTGGCATTGTTTTATTACTTCAAAAAATACCGCAATCATACCTTCCTGGGGATGGCAGCAGCGGCGCTGGTAGGCTTATTAATTATTGTCATTGTGCAAAGACTCATCATCGTAGGCATTCCGATTCTGTGGTCGAATTTTGAACTGATGATGGTGAATGGATTAGGACTGCCCTTCCACTCTGGTTTGATTCCAACCTTGATTGGTATCGCGGCAGTTATCATCATACCATTGATGTATGCCCAGGGGATGTTCAAAACTAAAACGCCGATGTATTTGCTGGGTGGCGTGGTGTTACTTTATACTTTGGTGTCGTTTGGTACCGACCCGGAACTTTCTTTCTCTCGGGTATTTTTCCGCTTGTTGATTGCCGGTGCCATTTTTGGCATTGCGTCCTTGCGCGAAGATTACAAACCGCTGATTCAGTTGGTAACGGTTGGGGTTGCGTTGGTGATTATCAGCTTTTCGACCATCGGCGTCGTAGTGCTGCGGGCGAATGCAGCTACACCTATTAATATGAACGCACCGAGTGATGCGATGCGCCTGATTCCGTACCTTAACCGCGAGCAGTATGGGGAGCGTCCGTTGTTCCGGGGTCCTGATTTTGAAGGGCAACCGGTTGATTCTAAATCTACCGATCGTTACGGCAGAGTGGGTGATCGTTACGAAGTGACCGATACGAAACTCGATTATGTCTATGACGAAAGTGATAAAATGCTATTCCCACGTATGGGCGACTATTCGTCGAGCCGTCCGCAGTTGTATAAAATGTGGATGAATAGTTGGCGTTCTGATCGCAACCAGGTGGATATTAATAAGCCGCTACCGGCTGGAGAAATGACGCAGTGGGACAACCTAAATTTCCTCTTCCGCTATCAGTTGGGCTGGATGTACTGGCGTTATTTTATGTGGAACTTTGCCGGTCGGCAAAATGGAGAGCAAGGTTTTTATCCTTGGGATAAAGCCAATGGACATTGGATTTCCGGCATCGCCCCGGTGGATGAAACGCGTTTGTATAATCAGAGCGAGCTTCCAGATACCATCAAAAAGGATAAAGCCCGGAACAAGTATTACCTGCTGCCATTCCTCTTTGGCATTGTCGGGTTGTTGTTCCATTTCCAGCGCCGCACCAATGATGCCCTGGCATTACTGGCGATGTTTGTGATCACCGGTATAGGCATTATTATTTATTCCAATCAGCCACCGAATGAGCCGCGCGAGCGCGACTACGTATTGGTGGGTTCCTTCTTCACCTTTGCCATTTGGATTGGTATGGCAGTGCCAGCCTTGTTTGATACTTTTAGAACCCGCGTAAAACTGAGCAGTCCGGTGGCAGCCGCCCTGGCTTCTATTCTGGTATTGTCAGCGCCGGTTCTGATGGGTACACAAAATTTTGACGATAATGACCGCAGTCTGCATAAAGCCTCGCGTGATTATGCGTCTAACTTCCTGAATTCCTGTGAGAAAAATGCCATTATTTTCACGTATGGTGACAACGATACGTATCCGCTGTGGTATGCGCAGGAAGTAGAAGGCATTCGCACGGATGTTCGGGTAGTCAACCTCAGCTTGATTGCGGTAGATTGGTACATTGACCTGTTGCGCCGCAAAGTGAATGAGTCTCCAGCCCTTAAATTGACCCTTTCCAAAGACGCGATGCGTGGTAGCCGCCGTAACCAGATTCCTTATGCAGATGCCAATGGACCTGATGCTGCCGACCCGGATATGACGGTACAAGACTTCCTGAAGTTCATCGGTGAAGATCATCCGATTCCGGCTCGCTCTGGTAAGAATTTTGAAAGCTACTTCTTTACCAAGCAAGTGTATATTCCGGTAGATCGTGCGCAGTTATTGGCAAATAAAGTGATCAGTGAAGCAGATACCGCCAATGTGCCGGACCGTATTCCATTGCGTTTTGACCGCGATTATTTGTTGAAAGATGATCTGGCGGTGCTGGATGTGATTGTTTCGAACATGTTTGAACGCCCGGTGTACTTTGCGGTTACCTGCCGTCAGGAAAAACTCTTTGGCTTGCAGGATTTCCTTAAACTGGAAGGTTTGAGTCTGCGGGTTACGCCGGTTAAAGGTCAAACGGATCCGACGTATGGCATCATCGGTAGTGGTCGGGTAGATGCTAACGCCGTTTACGAGAATGTGATGAATAAATTCAAGTGGGGCAATTTTGATAAATATGAGTTGTACGTGGATCGCAGTTATACGCCGAGTGTTCAAAGTACGCAATTGGTCGTACGTCGTGCCGCCATGCAACTGTTGCAGCAAGGTGATACCACCCGCGCCGTTCAGCTGACGGAAAAGTATTTTGAGGCATTCCCTGATATGAATTTCCCGTATGATTATCGTACGATGTATATGCTGGATGTTTATTTCCAGGGGAAAGCTTATGATAAAGCCAAACCTAAAATGGAAATACTGGCTAAACGGGTGGAACAAAGCCTGAAATTCTATGCTTCCATCGATCCAAGCGTGATCGAGAGCAGCTTCCGCGATGACTACGGTCTCACGTACCGCGTCATGGAAGATATGCTGAATATGGCTCGACAAAATAATGATACAGCTTTTGCGCAGGAGCTAGAAACCAGATTCAAACCGTATCAAATAACGGCACCGGAAACGGTACAGCCGCCTACGCAATAGCAATGCCAATAATGGCACCATAAAAATATAGCCTTGGGTGCTCTTCACCTGAGGCTATATTTTTTATCAGAAGGATAAAAGCAGATTGGTTATCTTGGTTTAGTAATAAAAATAAAACTTATGACGGTCAATCAAATCGCCATTGGCTGCGATCACGCCGGCTTTCCATATAAAGATTTGATTATTAATAAGTTACTAGAAAAAGGAATGGTCGTGCAAGATTTTGGTACGCATTCTACCGACTCCGTAGATTATCCCGACTTCGTGCATCCGGTATGTGAGCAGTTGGAACAGGGCAAAGCGGATTTAGGCATTCTCCTGTGTGGAAGTGGCAACGGCGTAGCCATTACTGCCAATAAACATCAGGGTATTCGGGCAGCGCTGTGCTGGACGGAGGCAATTGCCGCGCTGGCACGTCAGCATAACAATGCTAATATAATTGCCTTACCGGTGCGTTTTATCTCGGAAGCGGCAGCATTACAAATGGTGGAAACGTTTATTCAAACGGAATTTGAAGGTGGCAGACATGCCCAGCGGGTAGAGAAAATCGCGGTGAATTGTTAGCTTTCACCAGCGTATAAATAAAAATGGAGTGAGCGACGTCATCGGCTTCTAACCCCCCATTGTGCCGACCGCACTCACTCCTGCGTATGGTCATTACTGACCTAAAACATCTTCGAGCGTAATAGCTTGTTGGAAAATTTTTGATAGGATAGCCAAAAAGAAGAGAAAAGAATTTCTCAGAAGACGGTTTTACTCTCAGCTCTACGTAAAGAAAAATACAATCGGTATTTTCAGAGCCGAAAGTTAAGACTTTTTGCTAAAACTTTCAAATTTTTTTACATTTTGAACAAAATTTCGTTGGTATTAATTATAGATTAAGGTAAAATGAATGCAGAAGCCTCTTATAATCAATTACAAACAGAGTTAAAGCCTTATTTTAAACTCTTGGGCGATGCTGCCGAAACCATACTCGACCAGGATATTTCAAAATATCCGATTTTTGTAGTACACAAATTTGAGGAATTAGAATTGGGTATTCCGTTGTTGCAGCGCGCCGAGCCGCAGATTGGCTGGTCAGTACAAGCCTCTACGTTGGAAGAGTTGGCTACCAAGCGTTTGATTGAAATGAGCAAAGTAGATCATTTTCGGGAAGTTTACAAAGACCCGCGCGAATACCTGTGTTTATTTGTCTTGATGGATGGTGGTGCAAATTTTGTATTTTTACCTAGGGCATAAGCCCACCCACCTAAAAGCATTGATTAATAAAAGATTACACTTAATATTATACCGTTAAATAACCCTAAAATCAAGAAGATGAAAGTTTTAGTTTGTGAAGCCGATGCCGTACTGCTTTCTGCCATTGAATTTCGCTTGCGAAAATATGGCTTTGATATGAAGCAAACCACGCTGAAGGATGTTTCTAAAAAACTGGAAGATTACCAGCCCGATTTAATTATCTTGGATACAGAAAACAACCCCGCCGAGAGCCTCCAATTAGTGCATCGCATCAAGGAAAAGAAAGCTCAAATGCCCATCATTATTGTATCACCGTTGGAAGATGAAGAAGAATTGTGGCAGGCAATTCAGCAGGGTGCCGATGATTTTGTAACCAAACCGTTTAAACTAATTGAGTTGGTATTACGGGTACGCCGCTTATTAAATTCGACGGAAAAAACCGGCGACGGCAGTTCTTTACGGATAAATATCTAACTTTCGGGCACAAAAGACGAAGACCCGATGAAAGGAATTATTCTTGCCGGTGGTCTGGGCACACGCCTGTACCCCCTCACCCTGGCAGTGAGCAAGCAATTGATGCCCGTTTACGATAAGCCCATGATTTATTACCCGCTTTCTACGCTCATGTCGGCGGGTATTCGGGATATTCTGGTCATTTCTACACCGCATGATTTACCGCATTTCCAACAATTACTCGGAGACGGCAGTGCCATTGGTTGCAACTTTTACTATGTTCCCCAAGCCGAACCCAATGGATTGGCACAAGCATTTGTGCTGGGTGAAGTATTTATCGGCAATGATCCAGCGGCTTTGATCCTGGGAGATAATATTTTTTATGGTGCCGGTTTGAAAGAATTATTACAAGCCAGCGTCAATCCGGATGGTGGCGTGATTTTTGCGTATCAGGTTGCCGACCCTGAACGTTACGGCGTGGTAGAATTTGATGGAGATTTTAATGCCATTTCCATTGAAGAAAAACCACAGGAACCAAAATCAAATTTTGCGGTGCCGGGTTTATATTTTTATGATAATCAAGTCGTTGACATTGCTAAAAACCTGAAGCCCAGCGCACGGGGAGAATATGAAATCACCGATGTGAATAAAACTTATTTGGAAATGGGTAAGCTCAAAGTGGGCGTATTGGGGCGCGGCGTGGCGTGGCTTGATACAGGGACTCACAAATCGCTCATGCAGGCGGGGCAATTCATTGAAGTGATTGAGGACCGGCAAGGTTTAAAAATCGGTTGTATTGAAGAAGTGGCTTACGAAATGGGCTTTATTGACGCCGTACAACTCGAAAAACTTGCGCACAAATACATGAAAAGTGGCTACGGCGAATATTTAATGAATTTGTTGAATCGTCCGCTTTATTAAACGGAAGATGCAGTATAGGCAATAATATTATGAGAAAACTGCTTCGCACCTTAGTAAGGTTGTTCATTTTCGGGATTGTGATATTGGTGGGAATTATGACGGTAAAAACCCTTACTTTCCAGTCCAGACAAATTGCAGTTCAACCGGTGCCGCCGGTACCCGTAGCCGATGCAGCCGTACAACGCCTGGCACAAGCCATTCAAATTCCGACTATTTCAACGACCGAACAGATTGATACCTCGGCATTTTTACAATTAGATACTTTTATACAAAAGGCATTCCCGAAAGTTGATTCATTATTAGATAAAAATTATATCAATCGTTACAGCCTGATATTCAGATGGCAAGGCAGTAATTCTAATCTAGCGCCGGTGCTCCTTATGGGACATATGGACGTGGTGCCCATTGAAGACAGTACCCAATGGGAGTTGCCGCCGTTTAGTGGAGCGGTGCAAAATGGTTTTGTTTGGGGCAGGGGTACCCTGGATGATAAAATCAGTGTACTGGGATTATTAGAATCGGTGGAACAATTACTGGCAGAAGGCTATTTGCCAGAACGTACCATTTATCTGGCGTTTGGACATGATGAAGAAATCAGCGGCTTGCATGGCGCTCAAGCTATTGCCCATTGGTTCCAGCAACAAAATATTCATTTTGAATATGTGCTGGATGAAGGCACCATTATTTTAGAAAATG
>JBKBWT010000084.1:0-5818 GCA_046314415.1 Saprospiraceae bacterium | reverse complement strand
AGCCCTGCCAGGATTAGCGCCTCCGCTAGCCATGGTGGGTGTAGCCGAAAAAGGCTATGTGACTTTGCATTTAACCGCTGCGCTGGATGAAGGTGGACACTCCTCTATGCCGCCAAAACAAACAGCTATTGGCATTTTGAGCGATGCCATTACCAAGTTGGAAGCCAATCCGTTCCCGGCAAGAATTGATGGAGCCGCACGGGGATTGCTCGATCACGTGGGACCGGAAATGCCTCTACCGTTCAAAATTGTCTTTGCGAATATGTGGCTCACCGAGGACTTGTTAAAATGGCAATTTAGTCAGGCACCTACGTCTAGCGCCCTTATCCGTACTACGACTGCGCCTACTATCATTCGTGCCGGTGTCAAAGACAATGTACTGCCTTCCACTGCTGAAGCCAAGGTCAACTTTCGCATTCTACCTGGCGAAACGGTAGAAACCGTGATCGAACAGGTGCGTCGCACTATTGGGGATGGGCGGGTCAAAGTCGAACCAGATAAAGCCTCTTTTGGCGAAAATCCTTCGCCAGTCTCAGCTACTAATACATTTGGGTTTTCCGTTATTCAAAAGTCGATTCGCGAAGTATTTCCGCAGGCAATTGTTGCGCCCGCTTTGGTAATTGGTGCAACCGATAGTCGCCATTATCGGGAAGTATCGGACAATATATACCGTTTTTTGCCAGTGCAAGTTGCGAATGCAGATTTATCGAGGATTCATGGGCAAAATGAGCGCGTGAGTATCGAAAATTATAAAAATACCATCCGTTTTTACCGGCAGTTGATTTTGAATAGTACTAGGTGAGGAATGAGGCTAAGGTTGAGGTTGAGAATAAGGTTGAGATCGAGATTGAGGTAAAGATTGTAAATTAATTTAATTTGAAAGGCGCAAGTAATTGAAATTCAGGAATTTGCACCTTAAATTGTTCATCATCAGATTGCCGAACGAACAGATAAAAGCCATACATTTTACCCATTTCCGTCATGAGTGGACTCCAGGAAGCGTACTCATGGGATTCACCGGGATGAAGAATAGGCTGCTTGCCAATCACACCTTCCCCTTCCACTTCACGAATTACACCATTGGAATCGAAAATATACCAATGCCGGCGCAGTAATTGCACCGTTTCTTCACTCATATTTTCAATGGTAATATGATAGGAAAATACATACTTCATCTCCAAAGGGCGGGAGTAAGCCGGTTGGTACTGCGTTTCTACACTTACTTTAATACCTCTTGTGATGAGGGTTTCCATAGTCACTCGCTGATGAACTGTTGTACAATAAGGCTTGCGTTTTGCAAAGCATCCTCTAATTTATCATTAACCAGCACAATATCAAAATTGTTTTCATACTTTAACTCTTCGGCGGCTTTGGCAATGCGGCGCTGTAAGCTTTCCTCGCTTTCGGTGTTGCGTTCATAGAGTCGTCGAAATAAAATTTCGGCAGAGGGCGGCTTCACAAAGATAGTCAGTGCCTCCTTGGGATATTGGCGTTTTAAATTCAAAGCACCTTTTACATCCACATCAAAAACGACGTGCTTGCCGGCTGCCCAAAGCCGCTCGATTTCACTGCGCAAGGTACCATAAAATTGATTGGCGTACACTTCTTCCCATTCTACAAAGGCCTCCTCAGCAATCAACTGACGGAATCTTTCCGGTGTCACAAAGTAATAATCCTTCCCATTTACTTCATGAGCCCTTTGTTGGCGGGTAGTAGCCGATACCGAAAACGCCAGCTGATCAAAAGTAGCCAGCAAATGCCGGGCAATAGTCGTCTTACCGGCACCCGATGGAGCGGTGAGAATAATTAGCTTACTCATAGAATGAATGAAAAAATGAAAAATGAAGGAATGAAAAAGTCAACCATAAGGGGAACACGTAATGGTTTCATGCTTTCATTTTAATTTTTCATGGTCACTAAACGGAGTTGGCAACTTGTTCCTTAATTTTTTCCAACTCGTCTTTCATGCCGACTACCAATTTCTGAATTTCAGAAGAGTAAGCCTTCGCCCCGAGCGTATTGATTTCACGTCCCATTTCCTGGCTGATAAAGCTTAATTTCCGCCCCTTTTGCGCATATTGCTTATCCAGTTCTTCTAAAAAATAAATGCAGTGCTGCTCCAGTCGCACCTTTTCTTCCGTAATGTCGATCTTTTCCAAATAAAAAATGATTTCCTGTTCAAAGCGGTTTTCGTCAATCTTTTCCTTGCCCAGGTATTCTTCCAAATTTTGATACAGTCGCTGCCGGAGGCGTGTCACCCGTTCACTCTCGTGTGGATCGAGGCGGCTGAGATAGTCGCGGATGCAGTTTACGCGCAGGCGCATGTCGTCCTCCATTGCTTTGCCCTCTGCAATCCGGAATTTTTCAAAATTTCCCATGGCAATATGCAAGGTTTTCAGGACGGCTTCCCATTCTTCTTCCTCGATTTCATCAGCATCGGTAGCAACTACATTTGGCAGGCGCAGGATAGCCGGGAGCAGATCGCCTTTTGGCATACCAAGCTCTTCGGATAACTTACTGAGTTCGCGGTAGTATTTTTTGAATAATGCAGTATTCAAGCCATATTCATCGTCACCTTGGTGCGACTTGACCTCAATAAGCAAGTCCAATTTACCCCGTTCTACCCGTTCCAGTACAATGCGGCGCAGCTCGGTTTCTTTTTCTTTGAAATTTTGAGGCATTTTCAGACGCAAGTCCGTGAATTTGCTATTGAGTGAGCGAATTTCTACGGTAACGATTTTGTCTTTATATGGCAATGACTCCCTGCCATAGCCCGTCATGGAATGTAACATGCAGCAATTTATTTTTATTGTAAGGATCGAGGATTTAGGTCAAGGGGTGAAAGCAGCACTTTCTTCTACCTGCAGGGCTAGGTGAAATTATTGCAATCGCTGAATCTTTTTCCTCAATCTTCACCCTGGTTAAAAGCTTTGCAAAGATAGATAATAGTGTAAGAAAAAATAGCAGAAATGCAATTCGTACCAAAATGCCAAATAATAAAGGCATTTTTTCAAAAACCAAGATACAGGCGTTGGAAAAGATCACGAGAGCACCAAACATGTCAATCACATGTAAAAATATGCATAATCGGCTGACTGTTAAAGAAAAAAAATGTAATAAAAACTATTTTTTACTTTTGAGAAATGGATAAAATTCCGAAATTTGCCACTCGTTCGCTTGAGCGAGCGAAAAGCTTTTATAACTCACTATAAACCAATTAATAAGATGAGAAAAGCTGATTTAGTGACAGCAATTTCTGAAAAGACCGGAGTGCCGAAAGTAGATGTGTTGGTAACGTTGGAAACTTTTTTCAAGGAAGTAAAGAATTCGTTGGCGCAGGGAGAAAACGTGTACATTAGAGGCTTTGGCAGCTTTGTCATCAAGCGGAGAGCAAAGAAAATCGGTCGCCACATTAAGAAGAATGTTGCCATCGAAATTCCAGAGCACTTCATTCCTGCCTTTAAACCTGCAAAAGTATTCGTAGAGCATGTGAAGGACCACGTGACTAGCATGCCGGAGGTAGAAGACGAAGATGTGGATTAAAATCAATTTTGAATAATGAATGTTTAGGGTTTAAATGGGGAGAGGTTGCTTCCTGTTATGCATTCATTATTCAAAATACTTATAAAGTCGTATTCATGAACAAAATGCAATGGATAGTGCTCGGTTCAGCCGTTGTACTATTTTTAATCCTTTATTTTGGATGCGACACCAAACCCGCTACCCAGAAAGCCCTGGAAAAGACGAGGGCGCTCAAGGTAGAAAGCACAGATTTGTCGGAGTTGTTACTCACTGCCAAACCTGGGCTTGATGCTTCTCAGGCTGCTACAGTCGCCGCTTTGGAAGAAGCATTGGAGACTGCTAATTCCGATTCGTCCAGAGCAGAGGTATTGAAGCAACTTTCTGGAGCCTGGTACCAACTAGGGCAGCCTGCGATTGCTGGTACTTACGCGCAACAAGTAGCTGAAGTGCTCAATGATGAGCAGAGTTGGTCTATTACCGGTACTACGTTTTCCATCTGTCTGCAAATGACTACGGACGAAGCGGTACGTAATTATTGCATGGGGAGAGCGGTACAGGCTTTTGAAAATGCCATTTCTATTAGTCCTGATAACGTGGCACATCGGGTGAATCTGGCGCTGACTTATACAGAAATGCCGCCTAAAGATGAGCCGATGAAAGGCATTCTGATGCTAAGAGAATTGAACCAACAGCAGCCTAATAATGTATTGATATTGAATAGTTTGGCTAGGCTGGCAATAAAGACCGGACAATTTGACCGGGCAAAAGAGCGCCTAGAGGAAGCTGTTGCCATTGAACCCCAGAATGTCAACACCATTTGTATGCTGGCACAAGTTTATGAACAATTGGGCGATGCCGCAAAAGCAAAATCTTTTGCCGACCAATGTGCCGCTGCAAATACGCAGTGATTTATAAATTTTTTTAATTCATTTTTAAAAGATAGTTGATATGCCGTGTGGAAAAAAGCGTAAAAGACACAAAATTGCTACGCACAAACGTAAAAAAAGACTTCGCAAGAATCGTCACAAGAAAAAGAACCGATAAATAACCATACAGATTGACATTGGGGTTGATCGGGAGTGTATTTTGCATGTAAATTCAGTAAGAGAAAGGGATACAGTTGATCTATTGAAAAGTAGCAGTGCGCAGGAGCCGTTTTACGATGAAAAACTCATAAGAGACTTTCAAATTATTCCCTAACCCCTCCTGCACTACTACTTTGACTAACAAGTTAGGATAAAACAACTTTACCAATCGCCCGTATTGCCAAGGCATACGGTACCCCACAAAATGGTCAAAGTCTGTTTCATCCCTTTTTTCTCAAGAAAAAATTACCAGTTGTTACCTCAGGGCTGGTTCAATGCTTGTACCCAAAAACACGAGGACACTCTGCGTGCTGATACTGTATCCCCATTGTTTGTTGTTCTTGTTGTGACAACTCGCCTGCGATTGCTTTCAACAAGCTGCTGCGCTTAGCGGAGCGGTTTTCGTATTTTGGCAAAGTACTACTTGCTTCTGGTCATTCCGGTGTCGCCCAAAAAATATATTACGTGGAAAAAGAATTGATTATCAATGCGACGCCTACCGAAGTCGAAATTGCCCTGTTAGAAGATTCAAAACTCGTTGAACTTCATTACCAAAAAACCAACAACAACTTCTCTGTCGGAGACATTTTTCTGGGCAAGATCAAACGACTTATGCCAGGGCTTAATGCCGCTTTTGTGGACATTGGTCACAAAAAAGATGCGTTTCTCCATTACACTGATCTGGGTCCTAAGTTGCGCTCATTGGTGAAGTACACTAATAACGCCATGACCGGCAGTATTATGACACACAAGCTGGACAGTTTCAAGCTTGAGCCGGAAATTGTCAAGACCGGTAAAATTGATCAGGTACTGGGCAAGCGCGAGAACCTGCTGGTACAGATTTTAAAGGAGCCGATCTCGACTAAAGGTCCTCGCCTTAGTTGTGAAATTACTATTCCAGGTCGTTACCTGGTACTTACTCCTTTTAACGATGTGGTGGCGGTTTCCAAAAAAATTGCCAATGCCGAAGAGCGCAAGCGGCTGCAAAATCTGATTGAAAGTATCAAACCCAAAAATTTTGGCGTCATTGTTCGGACCGCGGCGGAAGGCAAAAAGGCGGCTGATCTGACGGAAGAGCTTTCAATTATGACTTCCAAGTGGGAGGAGATTTTCAAGCAATTGCCCAAAGCGCGTGCCCCGCTCAAATTGATGAGCGAACTGGATAAAACCTCCAGTATTCTGCGTGACTTATTAAGCGATTCGTTCAATCG
>JBKBWT010000083.1:16264-18241 GCA_046314415.1 Saprospiraceae bacterium | reverse complement strand
TCAATGCAAAACTCATAATATTTTCGATTTTTACGTTTGTAAAAATAAAAAACGGATGCAGGAATTCTGGTTCAAAAGATTGTTTTTGCTCTTGCAAATAGCCGTAGTTGCCGTTTTCCTGGGCAGAGCATGGCAACATTTGTACTGGGATGCGCCGTATCGGGTGTTGTTGTGGGATGAAGACTGGATGAGACCAATTGTTCAAGGTATTTTTGGCTGGCAATGGGAAGATTATGTCACCAGTATGCCGATTGACCGGGGCATTCAAAACTTTATTCGAGCCACGGGCGGTTATTATATTGTAGCAGCATTGGCAGCTATTTTTATTAATAAATGGAAAAAAATCGCCGTTATTATATTATGGATTGGGGCAGTGAGCTTAATAATGCTCGCCTTATTATATTGTAAAGATAAATTTTATCATATCGGGCAATTTTTAGAATATACCCTGCAATGGAGCAGTCCGCTGTTTTTGATTTGGCTGTACCGCCGACAGGCAGTCGGTCCGCAGTTTTTAATTTGGATGAAAATTGCCATTGCACTGACTTTTGTGTGTCATGGCTTGTATGCAATCGGTTACTACCCGCGTCCCGGTGAATTTTTAGAAATGAGCATGGTCATTTTAAACATCAATGAAGCGGGAGCCCTGCTTTTCCTGCAAATAGTAGGGATACTTGATTTTGTGGGTAGCATTTTACTGTTTTTACCAGCAAAAATAAGCAGAGTGGCGCTTTGGTACCTGGCATTCTGGGGACTTGTTACAACTTTTGCCCGTGTGCTTGCGCCGTTTCAATTAGGTATTTCCATTGACACCATCCTATTGCAGCACTTACACGAAAGCATATACCGAATGCCCCATTTTCTGGTGCCATTGGCGCTGGTGATTGCCGCTAAAGTTAGTACGTACTCAAATCGCCAGGATATCGGAAATCCGCAGCAAGTCTGAATCTACTGTTTTTGGTGTATTAATGGCTTCTTCAAAAGAGGTATAATGTACTCTTTCATTCATAATACCTACCATAACGTTTCTTTTACCTTGCAAAAGAGCCTCAACTGCTGCAAAACCAAGCCGACTTGCCAATACCCGGTCGGCACAGGTGGGCGAACCGCCGCGTTGTAAGTGACCGATGATGGTTACTTTCGTATCATAATAATTAAAGCGTTCTTTAATCATTTCCGCGATTTGGCTGGCACTGCCGAGTTTATTCCCTTCGGCTACAATGACTAGGCTAAATAATTTATTCCTTTTGTAACCTTTGCGCAGGGTATCTACCAAGGTGTCAAGCGAACATTCTGTTTCAGGAATCAATACACTTTCGGCACCACTGCTAATGCCCGTATTCAGCGCGATAAAGCCAGCATGGCGCCCCATCACTTCCACAAAAAACAGGCGGTTGTGCGAGTCTGCCGTATCCCGTATTTTATCAACAGCCTCAACCGCCGTATTCACGGCAGTATCAAAACCAATGGTATAATCCGTACCGTATAAATCATTATCAATGGTACCCGGAATTCCGATGAAAGGAATATCGTGTTCTTTTGAAAAGATATTCGCACCGGTGAAAGTCCCATCACCACCAATGGCAATACAACCATCAATATCATAAGCCATTAACGATTCATACGCGAGTTTCCTGCCCTCCGGCGTGCGGAAACGTTCGCTCCGGGCAGTACGCAGCATGGTACCTCCCCGATGAATGATATTTCCCACATCGCGGGGTTCCAAACGGCGCAGACTTCCGTCGATCATGCCCTCATAACCGCGTTCTACGCCATATACATGCAGATTATTATAAGAAGCGGTGCGTACCACTGCACGAATAGCAGCATTCATACCTGGGGCATCGCCACCAGAAGTTAAAACGGCGATACGTTTAATGTCCTTGCTCATGGCAATATGCTTAAATCTTATTTAGTTAACCAACAAACTTGGAGAAGAATGGAAATTCGCCAGGCTGTCAATGGGCTTTTGCACAA
>JBKBWT010000083.1:2036-16254 GCA_046314415.1 Saprospiraceae bacterium | reverse complement strand
AAATTACCCGGACGCATTGCTCTTTCTTCCAGCACAATTCTAAGAATATTTTGGAAATGAAAAGCTACCGAACCTACAAAATTCACCGGAATTGACAAATGTCCACTGTATTTACGGGCATGACGGTCAATAAATTCAGCGAATGCATCATGCAGTAGCATTTGGATAAAAAAATGATCCCGATGCTGCGCATAAAATGGCATGAAAGAAGCCAAATATACATTCGGTGTTTCCTTCCCATATACTTTGTCTAAAATAGCAGGGCGCCCTCCCGGATGAAATATTTCAAAGGCAGGCATCAAGTCACGTGGCATTTCCCGGTAAAAATAAGCTTTAATGAGCATTTTGCCTAAAGCAACGCCACTGCCTTCGTCACCCAACATGTAACCGAGATTTGTTACATTATCCGTTATATTTTCACCATCAAACAAACATGAATTTGATCCTGTGCCCAAAATACAGGCAATGCCCGGCTCGCGTCCGCAAGCAGCCCGTGCAGCGCCCAACAGATCATGTTCTACCAGAATTTCCGCGTTGGCAAACACGCGCCGCAGCGCAAGCTCCACGATGCCCTTTCTGCCGCCGTCCCAGCAGCCGGTACCATAATAGTAAACATGCTCTACCTTTTGGGTAGGAATTTTGCCGGCAAAAGCTTTGGAAATCTCCTGGTACATAAAATCCTCCGTATGAAAAACCGGACTCAGTCCCATCGAATGGATGATTTGACTTTCCGTACCGTCAACTACCTTCCAATCTGCTTTGGTAGCGCCGCTATCAACTACTACAATCATTGTGAATTTAGTTAGGCTACAAAAGTAGTGTATTTTTTACACTAAGTTCATACATCAGCGCTAAAATTACACACTTCTCTGATTGTGTAGTAGCTCGCTTGAAAAAAATCCCAAAACAAAACTATTTGTTTTAAAAAGGTTGTGTATTTCAAAACAAATAGTTATTTTTGTCAAACCAATCTCAAACAAAAAGTTCGAATTATGCAGACGGGAATTTTACTCCAACGCTATTGGTTTCAAGCCTTATTGCTCTCACTGGCAGTGTATGTGCTACTAAAAAGAGACATCAGCATACAAATAGGCTTGAGTTCTGCCGGGCTTGATCTGGTCGAGTCGGTTACCGGAGCTACGCTCGACGCAGCTTCCACTATGGGTAATGCGCTTGCCATGCCCACGGCGCTTCATTCTATAGAAACGCCTAATGAAAAAGCCGTGAATGTTGCAACGCCAATTAAGAAAGCTATACCTAAAGATACCAAAAATGGTGTGCCCATTGGTAATACCATGTCTAATCTGACGCCCATACTCAGCCCCAATTATGCCAAACGCAAAGGCATTGACCAGGCTATTGTAGATGCTAAAATTGAGTTAGCCAAAAATTATGTGCAACGATTTGCACCGGTAGCAATTCGGGAAATGCAAGCATTTAATATCCCGGCAAGTATCACCCTGGCACAAGGACTGCTTGAATCCAATGTTGGTGAGAGCCGCCTTTCCACAGAATCTAATAATCATTTTGGTATTAAATGCCGTTCTAAATGTCGCTCCTGCACTTGTCGCAACTATTCAGATGATAGTATTTTTGATATGTTCCGCGTATTTGATTCTGCCTGGGAAAGCTATCGCGAACACTCGAAATTGCTGGCGAGCGCACGCTACAAGCACCTGACCAAACATGGCAAAAACTATCGGAATTGGGCGCATGGCTTGAAAAAAGCAGGTTATGCTACCGATCCAAATTACGCTGAGAAAATTATTCAAATCATTGAATTCCTCGATTTGCACGAATATGATAGTGGCACGTTGTAAGATTTTCTATTGATTATCAGTTACATACAATTTATTAGTATTCCCATAGTTTTTATCCAAACGGTAGCCAGCAGGTTACCGTTTTTTGTTGTCCTGCTTTTAGAACCATTCTACAAATCTTTTGTAATTTTCCCGCCACACAAAATAATGCTTTTCAACAATGATGAAAAGTTTGACAAAATTAGCAAACTCCATTGATGCGCTCAACGAGCGCATCGGCAAAGGCGTCGCCTGGCTTACTACGATCCTCGTGCTGTTAGTATGCTATGAGGTTTTTATTGGGCTGTTCAATCAATCTGCCAACTGGATTACCGAATTGGAATGGCATCTTTTTTCGCTTATCTTTTTGTTGGGCGCGGGTTATGCCTATAAACACGACCGGCATGTACGAGTAGATTTATTCTATACCAAATTCTCGGCACGTGATAAAGCGCTGACCGACCTCATTGGCAATTTGTTGTTTTTAATTCCCTGGTGTATTATTTTGATTTATTTCGCCTATTATTATGCACTCGAATCTTTTAGGATCAACGAGGGGTCGCCCGATCCCGGCGGCTTACCGGCGCGTTACTTCATTAAATCAGCCATCATATTAGGTATTTTTCTATTATTATTACAAGGCATCTCCGAATTAATAAAATCATTCCATATTTATCAAAAAGGTGAAAACCCCAGTCAGAATAAGCTGGATGACACCCGTGAAACTTTATAAACCGCCAATCCTACATTTATGGAAATCATTGCCATTCTTTTATTTATAAGCATTTTTATTTTAATATTATATGGCTATCCCGTTGCCTTTACATTAGGAGGATTATCCATATTATATGCCCTGTGTTTTCTTGATCCGGTGGCATTCTCCGCACTGCCTTCGCGTATTATGGGAGTTATGACCAATTATGTATTAATTGCTGTACCGCTATTTATTTACATGGGTATCATGTTGGAGCGCTCAGGGCTGGCGGAAAGTTTGTTGGAAACCATGGGCATTTTGTTTGGGCAAATGCGGGGCGGGCTGGCTATTTCGGTTATCTTGGTGGGCGCACTACTCGCGGCTTCTACCGGTATTGTGGGTGCTACGGTCGTGACTATGGGCTTGATCAGCTTACCGACCATGCTCAAGCGCGGGTATAAGGCAGAAGTGGCAACCGGCGTAATTGCTTCGGCAGGTACACTCGGGCAAATTATTCCCCCCTCGATTGTCTTGGTTTTACTGGGAAGTGTACTCAACCGACCCGTTGGAGATTTATTTAAGGCGGCTTTTATTCCGGGAATTTTATTAGTATTAGCTTATATTCTTTATATTGGAATATTAGCAATTTTACGTCCAAATACTATGCCACCCATGCCTGCCGAGGAAGTGCGGGCCTTTAAACAAAAGGGCTTTGCCGGGCGCATGATTCGGGCATTTGTGATGCCATTGATCTTGATTATCGCGGTATTGGGCTCCATTTTTCAAGGCTGGGCCACGCCGACTCAAGCCGCTGCGGTGGGTGCTTTGGGAGCAACGATTCTTACTCTTACCGAGCGAAAATTCAATATAAAAGTATTGAATACCGTGATGCGAGAAACGACTCACCTTACCTGCATGGTTTTTATTATCCTGCTGGGTGCCACTACTTTCTCCCTGGTTTTCAGAGATTTAGGCGGAGATGTTTATCTGGCGGATATGGTGCGCAATGCTAATTTATCTCCGGCGGTGTTTCTTTTTCTGGTGATGCTGGTCGTGTTTATCGCTGGTTTTTTTATTGATTTTATTGAAATTATCTTCATTATTGTTCCGGTGGTAGCACCCATTTTTCAACAAATGGGCGTGGATTTATTATGGATTGGTATTTTATTAGCCATTAATTTACAGACTTCCTTTCTCACGCCGCCCTTTGGTTTTTCTTTATTTTACTTGAAAGGCGTCGCTCCACCCGAGATCACGACCCAGCAACTATATAGAGGCATTGTACCATTTGTAATTATACAATTGGTGTTTTTATTACTGGTAGCTTTATTTCCCGGTATTGCATTGGGTTTTATAAAATAAAGATACCTGTACTTATAATATATCAAATAAATACAATCTAATAAACTTTATTAATCAAGTTTTTGTATATGAATAAATATAACAATTAACAATATTTGCATTTAAATTTCCAAATTATTATAATATTGCTTTTCTGAAATCGCCGCCCAGTTGGTCGCTTTCTTGCGAAAACCATCGTACGACGCATACACCTTTTTAGTAAACACATCTTTTTCGGTCATCCCCTCGATCACTTCATTGGTGTAACTCCGCAGTTGACGCAGCACTTCCGCCGGGAAAGTACGGATATTGACACCTTCCGCCAGCAATTTAGTCAATGTTTCTGCATTTCGGGCTTCCATTTGTGCAAACATCCAAACATGTGCGTGCATAGCTGCTGAACGTAGAATACCTTGTAAATCATTGGGTAACGCATCAAAAGCTTTTTTATTAAAAATATATTCCAACGCTGTGCCTGGCTCCTGCCAGCCGGGTGTATAATAATATTTTGCAATATCCTGGAAACCCATTAAATAATCGTGAAACGGGCTTAGCCACTCCGTTGCATCAATGACTCCCAACTCGAGACTGGTATAAATTTCGCCGCCAGCCAGTAAAACCGGCGATCCTCCGGCTTTCGCGAGCACATCACCGCCCAAGCCAGGAATACGCATTTTCAAACCCTTCAAATCGTTGATGCTGTTGATCTCCCGATTGAACCACCCCCCCATTTGCACCCCGGTGTTACCGCCTAACATCGGCACAAGATTAAAATCACGGTACAACTCTTCCCACAATTGAATGCCGCCGCCCGCCACAATCCACGAGGTTACTTGCTGTGCGTTCATTCCAAACGGCACCGATGCAAAAAACTGCGCCGCCGGGCTTTTCCCTGCCCAATAATAACCAGCACCATTGCCTACTTCGGCAGTGCCGTTAGATACGGCATCGAAGGTTTCCAGCGCCGGCACCAATTCGCCACCGCCAAATACCCGAATTTCCATGCGTCCACCCGACATGTTTTTGACCAAATCGGCAAACAACTGGCAAGATTCACCAATCACCGGAAAGCCTGGGGGCCAGGTCGTTACCATTTTCCAGCGATATTTTTTATCGGAAATCACGCTTGCAGTGCCGTTGTTTTGTGCCAGGCTTTTGCCGGTGAGTGCCCGGATTGCAAAAGGCGCTGCTATTGTGCTGATTGCCAAGCCTTTAAAAAAATCTTTGCGTTTCATAAAAGTTGCAGAATTGAGTGGTTGACCTGTTGATTGGGATGCAATATCGAAAATAAGAATGATGTACCAAAACTTGAATTTATAAACTTTTTGTTTTAAATTTGAAGCTTTATAAACGTTATACCAAAAACTTGGAACATAAAGAGCCATTTTTAAAAGGGCGAGGAGCGCAGATTAATCCGGCTAATCCATATCATAAGCTCATATATGAGAGTAATCCGATTCCGCCGGAGGAATGGGAAGAAGGCGCCCAGATTAAAACGGAATTTATTGAAGTTCATCCTAAAACCATCCTGAATAAAGTAGATAGCCCCGATGTGGGGCAAGGCTTTTCCCTTAATCCGTATCAGGGCTGCGAACATGGTTGTATTTACTGCTATGCCCGCAACACGCATCCGTATTGGGGCTATAGTGCAGGGCTGGATTTTGAACAAAAGATTTTGGTAAAAAAAACAGCGGCTAAATTATTGGAAGAGCAAATCAAAAAACCTTCCTGGAAAGCCACTCCACTGATGTTTGCCGGCAATACCGATTGTTATCAACCCGCCGAACGGGAATTCGGCATCACCCGCCAGATACTGGAAGTGCTTTGGAAATACCGGCATCCGGTGGGCATTATTACAAAGAATAGCTTGATCTTACGCGATTTAGATATTATAAAAAATCTGGCTTCTGAAAACCTGGTACACGTTTCCATTTCGCTTACCACGCTGGATGAAGATGTACGCCGACTGCTCGAACCCCGCACCGCTTCGGCACAAAGTCGCCTGAAAACCATTCAGACTTTAGCAGCACATCAAATTCCGGTAAATGTAATGCTGGCGCCGATTATTCCAGGATTAAATGACCATGAGATTCTACCAATGGCGGAAAAAGTGGCAACGCTGGGCGCGCTTTCGATTGGCTATGAAATAGTACGCCTCAATGGGGACATTGCAGCTATATTTACAGACTGGATTCATAAAGCCATGCCCGACCGTGCGGAGCGCGTGTTGAATCGCATTCGGGATTGCCACGGTGGCAAGCTCAATGATAGTCGTTTTGGTACGCGCATGCGCGGCGAAGGCAATATTGCTGAGATTATTTACCAACAATTCAAATTAGCAAAGAAATTATATTTTAAAGATAAAATCTATCCGCCGTATAATCTTGATTTACACGAGCAATTTAAAGACGGGCAGCTGAAGTTGTTTTAATATTTAATTATTTGTGAATGCATACCCGCGCTTACGATGCTTTTTATAAAGTAAATTATAAAAAAACGACATTAGCCAGGATATCTTCCAAGACTAATGTCGTTTCATTACGTTACAAATATAATATACTACTTATTTTTTATATTTACTAACCCGTTTATCTTTAATAACACCCTTCCAGTTCAATCCAAACGCAAAATCATAGACATTTCCTTGCGAATCTTTATAACATTGCATATCGCGCGGCACATCTTCTTTTTGCGTTTCCACGGTTTTCATATCCGCTGGCAATTGAAACGGCAATAAGCCCGAAGGTTCCGCTGCACCGGTGATAATATCCAAAAACGCTTGGGTCTGTACACCGGCATGTAATAAAATAGCACTGGCGCTCTTTTCTATTTCCGACATCACCATGGGATTTGAGGCGTCAATTACCACCACAACCGGCTTATTTGGCATTTTTGCTTTGGTATCATTGACCATTTTCAGGGCATACACATTCGATGCAGTCACTTTTTTACCTTTATAACTCCGATTAGTAAAAGTTTCCAGAGGGCTTCCCCCGGCTATACTCGTCGCACGGGCATGTTCGGCGGTGTATTCGCTATATTGCAAGCTAATTGGCACGTAACCATTGCCACCTGCGGTAAGGTCTTCTTTATTATAACCTACCCCACTTTTCGGACTTTCAATTCCTACCAGCGCAAAGTCAGCTGCCTCGGGCGTTTCTACAATCTCAAAAGACTTTTTAATCACTTCCAGGCTAAATGGATAATCCCATTTCTCCGGTGTTTCTCTACCAAACCAATCTTTACTAGGCGGAGAATAGCGTTGCGGAATATACACTTTGAGTTGCTTTTTCAATGGAAGCGTTTTGTCTTGATTCTTTAGCATTACAATGGATTTAACCTGCGCATCAAATCCCGCTTTCATAAATGCTTCATTTCCAACAACTTTATCGGTTTCTGCCGGATCAAGATAAGGATTTTCAAACAAGCCTACGCGGAATATATTGCGCAGTAAACGCACTGCTGATTGCTCAAAACGTTGCCGCATGTACGTTTCGCCGTGTTCTTTCACGCCCATTTGATAAGCTTCAATGACCGGTGCCATTACATTGTTGCCGCCAAATTGATCACAACCGGCTTCAATTACTTTATAATGCCGCTCGGCTATACTCTTCTGCTCCATGCCCCAACTCTTGCCCTGAAAAGCATCTACTGCAGCCACATCGCCTGTTACCAGCCAATCGGTACAAATGACCCCGTCATAACCGTATTTATTACGCAACAAGTCAGTAATGATATACTTATTATACGCATTCCCTACATTTTCTCCGTTTTTTGTATCCTGATTATAAGAAATTGTATAATAAGGCATCACTGCTGACGCCATTTTAGTACCTCCATTTAGTTTGAATGCGCCTTCTGTAAAAGGTTGTAAATGATCTTTTAAATTATTACCGGGATAAACCGCATACGCACCATAACCATAGTGTCCATCCCGACCACCTTCTTCCGGTCCGCCGCCGGGCCAATGCTTCACCATTGCATTTACACTGTTGTAACCCCAACCATTCTGAATGGCAGCTTTTCCTGTAGAAGTCTGAAAACCATCTACATACGCCCTTGCCATATCTGTTGCCAGCTTAGGGTCTTCTCCCATGGTACCGTCAAAACGATTCCAGCGGGGCTCGGTTCCTAAGTCAATCTGTGGCGAAAGTGCGGTAGCAATACCCAATGCCCGATATTCTTTAGCGGCTACCTCACCAAATTGTTTCATAATTGCCGGATCAAAGGTAGCCGCAATACCCAGCGTTCCGGGCCATTTAGAAATTTTACCGGCTGCTCCTGCATTAAATTCCGCATAAGAATCATAGCCGTGCCGAGGATCCGAACTCGAATTAATTGGAATACCCAGCCCTATGCCTTCTACCAGTGCCTGTGCGTTATTATTCCACATCGCAGCAACAACTGGGCTTTCAACAGTGGTAATTAACACGTGGCGAAGGTTATCTTCCGTCAAAAACTTCTTTTGTGCATCGGATAAATCGCTCGATTTAGCGCCACTTTCCGCAAAAGGTTTGCCGTTATACGTCGAAACGCCGAATCTACCGGAACCTGCGGGAATTGATTGGTGCCCACTGTAGAGCATTAGCCCCGCTATCTGTTCTACCGACATTTTTTTAGCTAAATCCTGCGCGCGTTGCTCCACCGGTAAACGCCAATCTTCGTACACATCCAGTTTTCCATTCTTATTTAAGTCTTTAAATGCCAAGCCGTCAACCGTTATGATTGTAACCCCGGATTTTGGAGCGTAACCTAAGGTTTGTCCTTTTTGATTATGCACTAATGTATAATCGCCTTTATTTTCAGTAGTAAAGTTTTGCCCGATACTCGTGGCTATAAAGCACGTCGATAAGAGCATTGGCAATAGAAAAGTTTTACTAAAATTCATACGTAAAGGTTTTAGTATTTGTCTCATGAATAGAAATACAATAACCAAGACCCAAAAAATACCAGATGTATGCTCATTGTGTCTTATTGACACTAAGTTAAGAAAACCCAATATACCAAGGTTAATTTTTAAGTTATTTTTTAAAAATTATTGGCATTTAAAAGAAAGTATATAGGATAGAATGGCTTTTTATAAGAAGATTGGCTACCTAAATAAAAGAAAGTAAGCTACTATTTAAACAATTGCCTCAATTTTTATCAGCTTTCCGTTAAAATTACAAATGTCTCTCACTTTTTTATATTTCATTAGCTGACCGATTGGCGCATCTAAGGAAATACCATACACCAAATTACCATCTATTGCCATTTTACCGACGGCTATCGCAATAAAATAAGTACCTGCATTGGTTACAACCAAACTTCCGTTTTCTACCTGGTTTTTTACTTGCTCTACTTGAATAGCATCTACAATCCTTTGCGCTGCTAACGCTTCCGCTAGTTGGGTTTTATTCTTTTCTTCTTCCAATTGCAACATGGTACGAGCCGTTTCATATTTATCTCCTACGCTACTTTTAGACTCATTATTTCTTGATTCTTCTAGTGACTGCAATACCGATTGCAGTGTTTGAACACGACTTTGAATAGCGTTTTTACACTGCGCAAAAGCGGCTTTTTTAAGTTGTACTAAATCCTGCATGGTTTATTTTATGATCATATTCAAAAAGGATGCGCTATATTCCGAAAAAATACCGCTTTTTTACACGAAAAATGCCAGAGTTTTGGTCATTCTTTCCTTTTCTGCTATCTTTCCTGCTACCTTATTCAACAAAATACGCACGAACATGAAATGGCTAATTGCTCATATTTTGATTTTATTCTTTATTCCTGCGACCTTTGCGCAGTCTTTTACGCCGCAGGAGATTGCCCGCTGGCAGCAACAGGCACAACGTATCACCATTATCCGCGATAATTATGGCATTCCGCATATTTATGGCAAAACAGATGCCGATGCAGTCTTTGGTATGTTGTATGCCCAATGCGAAGATGATTTTCCACGAGTAGAATACAATTATCTGACTTCCACTGGTCGTAAAGCAGAAGTAGAAGGCGAAAATGCATTGTACAGCGACCTCCGTCAATTGTTGTTTGTAGATACTACGCAAGCCATTGCCTATTATCAAAAAAGCCCGCAGTGGCTCAAGGATTTATTACAGGCTTTTGCTGACGGCATTAACTATTATCTCTATACCCACCCTGAAGTAAAGCCGCAATTACTTACGCGTTTTCAACCCTGGATGCCACTTACTTTTAGCGAAGGCAGTATTGGCGGTGATATTGCTTCCGTATCACTGAATGGATTAAAAAGTTTTTATGACAAAAACAATGCTACTTCCTTCATTGAAGAAGAACCTGAATGGCTAAAAGAACCTACAGGCTCTAATGGCTTTGCTATAGCGCCATCTAAGAGTATCTCTGGGAAAGCTCTATTATTAATCAATCCGCATACGTCTTTTTATTTCCGCCCGGAGATTCATACCATCAGCGAAGAAGGACTTAATGCCTACGGTGCCGTTACCTGGGGACAATTTTTTATTTATCAGGGTTTCAATGAAAATTGTGGTTGGATGCATACATCGAGTGATGCAGATGTAATCGATCATTATTTGGAAACAGTAGAAAAACGCGATGGTAACTACGTGTATAAACACGGTAATAAATGGTTACCCGTGACAACTAAAAATATTACTTTGAAGTATAAGCTGGGTGATACGTTGGCTACTAAAAACTTTACGGCTTACTACACGCACCACGGACCTATTATTGCCGAACAGGATGGTAAATGGCTCAGTGTCAGCATGATGAATGAACCTTTGAAGGCGCTCATGCAATCTTACCTGCGTACTAAAGCTACGGATTATAAAAGTTTTAATAAAGTATCTCAACTACGAACCAATTCTTCGAACAATACGGTTTTTGCCGATCGCAAAGGCAATATTGCTTACTGGCATGGCAATTTTATGCCCAAGCGCAATCCTTCTTTTGATTGGAATGAACCCGTAGATGGCAGCAATCCGGCAACTGATTGGAAGGGTTTGCATACAGTGAAAGACATTGTACAATTACTCAACCCTAAAAACGGTTGGATTCAAAACTGCAATTCAACCCCATTTACCGCAGCGGGTGCTACCGATAGTCCAAAGCGAGATAAGTATCCAACTTACATGGCTCCTGACGGCGAGAACTTTCGGGGTATTCACGCAGTGCAAGTTTTGAGTAAGCATAAAGCTTTTGATCTGGACACTTTACTTGCTGCGGCGTACGACTCTTATCTTCCAGGTTTTACCGAGACTATTCCCGCTTTGCTGGCGGCTCAGGCACAAGAAAAATCCAATAATCGCGACGTGAAACAAGCTTTATTTGAATTGAAAAACTGGGATATGCGATTCGGCGTCAATTCTATTGCCACCACTTTAGCGGTTTACTGGAGCGAAAAGCTACAACGACTGGCACGTCCGCGTGTACCGGCAGACCAACGGCTCGACGACGTGGCGTTTGCGACTTTTGCAGTAAAGAATACCACTTCTGCTGAGAAGCTTAAGCTTTTAACAGAAACCATAGAAGAACTCAACCGGGATTTTGGCACCTGGCAAATGACCTGGGGCGAAGTCAATCGTTTTCAGCGCTTACATGGTGGTATCAATTCCACTTTCGATGATGAACAACCCAGTTTACCGGTAAAATTTGCCTCTGCCGCCTGGGGCTCACTGGCTTCTTTTGGCGCAAGAGCTTATTCCAATACCAAAAGACGCTATGGCAGCTATGGCAATAGCTTTGTAGCGGTAGTAGAATTTGGTGAGCGCGTGAAAGCACGCTCCATCCTGGCAGGTGGACAGAGTGGCAATCCAAATTCCAAGCATTTCAACGATCAGGCACGCATGTACGCCAATGGCGAATTTAAAGATGTGCGTTTTTATCTGGAAGAAATCCAGCAATATGCGGAACGTACCTATAAACCGGGTGAAAAATAAAAACTATATTTTCATTCATTGTGGCATATTTTAAAAATATGCCACAATGTTTATTTATATTTTATGGCAATGGCGCTAATTTCTGCAAAATAGTAGGCAATAATTCCGACACCGTAGGATGAATCGGCACCGTACGCTGAATTACTTTATAAGATTGCTGCGCATACATCATATCTAACAAAGAATGAATGACCTCATCGCCTTCTATGCCCAAAATACTGGCGCCAATAATCTGCTCTGCGTCCGCATCTACCAAAATCTTGATAAATCCTTCGGTCTCTCCTTTTTCTTTAGCGCGTGCAATGCTCGACATCGGATAAGTTGCCATTAATGCATGAATTTTTTCCGCTCTTACTTGCTGCTCCGTCTTGCCAATGCGCGCCAGAGGCGGATCCGTATAAAGCGCATAGCTTAAAATACGCTCAGTTACTTTTTTATTCCCATTGTCAAGAAGATTTGCCGACACAATTTCATAATCATTATACGCCGTATGCGTAAAAGCACCTTTGCCATTGCATTTACCCAATGCCCAAATGCCTGCTACCGAAGTTTGCAAAGCATCATCTACTTGAATATAGCCTTTTTCATTTAATTGAATGCCGGCTTTATCAATCCCTAAGTCATCTGTATTGGGCGTTCTGCCCGTTGCTAGTAACAAGTGAGTACCGGTTTCCTGCGGATCGCCCGATTCACAATCTACATCGACCGTAATATGCCCCGACTTGCCTTTCCCGCCCAGGCAATGCGCTTTTAAACGAAAGCGAATGCCTTCTTTTTTTAAAATTTCCTGCACTGCTGCCGACACATCCGGGTCTTCTTTGCTAATAATACGCTCTTGCTTTTCAACAACCGTAACGGCACTGCCAAAACGCCGAAACATTTGCGCGAATTCTAATCCAACATAACTGCCGCCCACAATAATCAAATGCGGAGGTACAAAATCAAGGTCAATAATGGATTCATTGGTCAAATATTCGGCTGATTCAAATCCGCCGGGAATTGCCGGACGAGCGCCTACGTTTAAAAAGATGCGATCGGCGCTTATAATGTCCTCATTTACTTGTACAGTATTGTGATCTGTAAACCGGGCATGACCCCGATAGAGCGTGATATGATATGTATTTTTCAACCATTCTCGCAGACTGTGCCGGGAGGCTTTTACCAATTCATCTTTACGGGCTTTAATACGCGCCATATCTACCTGAAGGTCTCTTGCTAAGGTAAAACCATATTCTGCACCGCGCCTTGCCAGATGAATTGCCCGCGCACTGGCAATCATGGCTTTGGTAGGCGTACAACCATTGTTGACACAAGTACCTCCAAAATGACTTTTTTCTACCAATACAGTCTTAAAACCTTTTTTAGCAAAATCTACGGCTAATGCAGGACCCGCTTGCCCTGCACCAATAATGAGGGCGTCGTAATGCGATATAGGCATATCTTTTCTTTTTATAAGATATAAAGATAAATATAAAACTAGGTTTAATACGATTTGGCGATTAACATTTACTTAAAGATCAATGCCATTTATTACTTGTTTTAAGCAATACTATAAATAGTGAATGCATCTTACTTATTGACGAAAGCAATTTACGAAGTGAACATAGACTACTATAGGAAAGCGTAGCTTATTTACGCCGCAACGATTGGCTTATATAAACTGAGTAAGGGCTTTTATAGCAGCACCAACAGGATTTATAGCGAGATGAATGACTTTTCTATATTTACCGCCGGGTTATACAGATTGACCAAAGCGCTTTATTATCTGCATTATGGTTAATATATATTTACCAAAGCTTTTTATAAATTGACCAGCGCTTAATCTATTTTGACCAACGCGATATATTAGTGAACGAATGCTTATTATATACTGACCAAGGCTTTATATATTTTGACCAAAGCCTATCCTATTTTGACCAACACCATTTATCAAGTAACCAACAACAATCCTATTTTGACCAACGCCTATTACTAGTTGACCAACGCCTATTACGCCCATGCTTATTGATTCTATATATTGACCAACGTCTTTTATCAATTAACCAATAACAATCTTATACTGATTAAAGGCTTATATAGGCTGCATTATCCAAATTATGCGACTATGGAAGGCTATTATAAATGGAATAACGCGAGGTGTAAAGTGCCTTTTGTCTGATACGAAAAACCGATCGTCTTTTACTAGTAAGCATCCGCCAAAAGCAATCCTACGAATGGCGTTAACAGACAACAAGGCACTTTCAAATGCAATGCATCAATGTCTCGTAAACCGAAGTTTGCTGATTTGCTTGTACTGTGGGCTACTCGTACCAAAAGCGGACTTCGTATATAGTTTTACATCCTGGGCAATGTCACAAATACCCATTTTTTTACCGTAGAGCGTGGCGTTGCGTTGCAGGCGAGCGTTGCTCAGGCTCACGATCGCATTGATGACGATGGAGTTGGTATAACGCAAGGTATTCAGATAC
>JBKBWT010000083.1:0-2026 GCA_046314415.1 Saprospiraceae bacterium | reverse complement strand
GTTTCCACTTTCAGGTCTTCTTCATTCGGTTGATAATTTGACTCGTTCTGTATCAGTGCAAACAAAAGCTTAAAGTTTTCAATCTGCATGTCCCGCGAAGTTTGTGCGCTAGAACGCTTGCGTGTTGCTTTGTTTTCGTCGTTTTCAGCCGTATTATCCGGGCTTGGGGCGGGCGTTTCCGTCGTTTCGTCGCTCATCGGCTCCGTTACCGGCTCCATAGTAGCATCTTCTTTCAGCGCTGAAATTTCATCCTTTTTGGTGATCGTAATACCTTTGAGTTTACGCAAAATACTTTTGGCATTTGCTTTCGTCTCGTCGGAAGCATCGCTTGCCGCCACGGCATTCACAATACGTGACGCTAAAGTCGGCAGGTCTTTAAACGTATTGATCCTAGAATTGACGGCAGTCTTGTGACTATTCAACTGCTGCGTGACGGCATCCAGGTCATTGCGTGCCTGCAAGAGTAATTCCTGTAAAGCCTGGGGCTGAATCCTGAATTTACTCGGCTTATAGCCCTCGCCAAACCCATTTACAAACGCCAACAATTGCTCAAAATTGGACACATTCTTAGCGTGTCCAGTCTCGCTTTTTGATTTCATAAATATAAAAATTTTGGAGTTAAGAAATCAATAACCAGATGCCCGAATACCGGCAAGCCTGCCGGTCAAAGGCAAATACGAGTTCATAGTTTTTGTGTTATTGATTGATTGATTTTAATAGATAAAATTGTTGGCAGGCAAAACAACGAATGCTGGTACCATCAGCCGTTTTTTACCTGTTTGTTTGGGTAAGAATGTTACAAATATAAGGGGAAAATGGAATATTGTCAAGAGGATTTATAAAATTTAATAAAGTATAAGCAATTCATAAGCGCACATCCATCAGTAGTAAGCTGCTACACCGCCCGTATTACATTAATTGGAACGCGAACAACGCGAACAACACGGATGATCGCGGCTGGTTTTTTCTGTGTTTATCCGCGTATTCCGCGTTGTCCGCGTTGCTATTGTTGTATAGTGGGCTATCTGTTTAGTCATGTTTGATTTGTAACAATTGAAGCGCTAGAACACGTTTGTGTTAATGCCCATCGCCGAGAATAAATTCATCGGCATCCTGCACGCTGCCTTCTACGATGTTTTTACGCGTGTAGCTTTCATTGGGATCGTATTCTTTATCGCCAATTTTGATTTTTTTGACGCGGAGGATGTCTTTGCGCACGATGTTTTTCTCTTTTACACCCGCCTGTTGCAGGGCACTGACTTGTTTAGCCAATTCCTGAAAAAAGCCTTCGTCTTTAACCAAATCCACTAGCTTCGCTGTTACTTTTTCTTCCGTAGCCGGAGCGTCGGGATGCGTTTCTACTTCGGGGACGTCTTGGATGAACAGTGGACGAATCCATTGCCAAAAGCTGCTGAGGAATTCTTCTTTGGCGGTATCGGCGGCTTTGCTTTGCGCCGCGCCTTTCAGGATATAACCTGCCGCCAGCGCTAAAAAGGTAGAGATGGGTTCCATTAAGTTTGATTTAGTTTTTGTTGTACAAAATCCAGATTTTCTTTGATGATTTTAGTTTGTGGATGCTGATCTCCTAAATGATTTTTATAGACATAATAAGCTTTTTCTAATAAGACAATTGCCTGCTCAAAATCTTGTAAATAATAATAAACGGTTGCCAAATTGGAATAACTCACTGCCGTTGAGGGATGGTGTTCGCCAAAGTTTAGCTCTGCTGAGGCGAGTGCTTTTTGGAGTAAGGTCTTAGCGCCTTCATAATCGCCCAGGTCTTTGAGCACTAATGCCAAATTGGAATACCTCCGAGCCGTTGAGGGATGGTGTTCGCCAAAGTTTAGCTCTGCTGAGGCGAGTGCTTTTTGGAGTAAGGTCTTAGCGCCTTCATAATCGCCCAGGTCTTGGAGCACTAATGCCAGATTGGAATAACACACTGCCGTTGTAGGATGGTGTTCGCCAAAGTTTAGCTCTGCTGAAGCGAGTGCTTTTTGGAGTAAGGTCTTAGCGCCTTCATAATCGC
>JBKBWT010000082.1:7904-18273 GCA_046314415.1 Saprospiraceae bacterium | reverse complement strand
GGTAGCGGTGCGCCAGGTGAGCAGCACTTTTTCATTGTCAATGGCACGTGTATCAAATTCCAACAATTCGATGGGCAAAGCAGCATCCACGCAAGTGAAAGCACTTTCCTGATCATCTACCGTTGAGTTTGTACCATTCATATAGCCAGCCGGTTCAATATTAGCCTGAAATCCCATTTGATCACCAATGCTACAGGCTACCTGATTGATCTGCCGAAAATTAAAAATAATGGTTCCTCCGGTGGCGGCGGGCAGGGTTTGATTTTGGGTGCCCTGATAACAATTCAAAACAGCGCTATACACCCAATTAAAACGCGAAGCGTACGTGCCACTAATGTCGGCTATTTCATTGCCTGGTGTCGCCGGAGCAATATTATTCATACAAATGGTAATCGTCAAGGCATCGCCATTTACCAATGGCGCATCATCATCGGTTGTCATCGCAAAAAGAAATTGAAAACTCCCATTTTGACCGGGTGCCAATGGTGCCGGATCAATATCGCCTGCATTAATCTGAGGATTATAGGCTTGTGCAGCACTTTTGTTTTGCAATATTATGATAAGGCATATAAAGAATAAGATATTTTTCATGACATATGACTATTTTGTATAAAAATTCCGGTTTTTATTTACATGAAATTATTTCAATTACTGATTTTTGAAATAAGTCATAGAGGTAGCATCTATATTATTACCGGTATTGATTTCAGCACCACTGCCGGCAGCGATCGTAGCGGTAATGGTGGAGACGCCGGAAGAACCTTGCGGGTCATAACTGGCAATAAAACCGAATGACGAAGCGCCTGATGCTGAGATAGTTACATTTGTAGTAAATAAGTGAAATAAAGGATTGGAACCATCATAACTCCAGACCGCATTATTTACCTGATTAAAGCCAACGGTGGTCAATGCCGGATTATAGGTAAAAGTAAGGCGGTTGTCCTTGGGAATGCGCACCGTGATGAGTCCAGTGGTGGCTCTGCCCAGCAGTTCTCTTACTCTAACGGTGATGTTGAGATTGCCTATGCCGGTAAACGAGGAAGGAACCGCATTAATAATTGGGGTCAAATCAGGATTACCCGGATCATTGCTGGTAGTAATATAAACCGTCGCCTGGTCGCAGACATTACTGGGATCACAGGTTTGGTAAATAAATTGGTCAGTACCGGTAAAATTATTATTCGGCACATAAATAAACGAACCATTATTATTTAGTACAATATTACCATTGACCGGCACGGTTACCAGCGAAGCGCTAATCGGATTGCCATTCGGGTCGCTGTCATTATTCAAAACATTCCCATTTACAAAAGTATTTACAAAAGTATGATACGCATCATCCTGCGCGAGCGGAGGATTGTTGGCATTTCCATTATTATCGGCATTAACCGTAATAAATACGGTAGCCTGATCACAAGCATTCGCATTATCACAAACCTGGTAAATAAATTGATCGGTACCGGTAAAATTATTATTAGGCGTGTAAGTAAAGGTACCATTGGCGTTTAATGATACGGTACCATTGTCGGGCTGATCGATCGGTATTGTATTGACAGTCAATGGATTACCATCAGGATCAATGTCATTATTCAATACATTACCATTGACGGGGGTATTGGTGAATGTTCCGGCATAATCAGGATGTGCTTCCGGCGTATTATTACCGGCATTATTATTAAAAACATTAATTCTTACCGTAGCAATATCACAAAGTCCCTCCGCATCACACACTTGATAGGTAAATTGATCGGTGCCGATAAAATTATTATTGGGCGTATAAGTATAGGTACCATTGCTATTCAGCACAAGCAGACCATTGGCTGGGGAAGTCACCGGAGTGGTTGTTACCGTTAAATTCAGCCCATTCGGATCCCTATCATTGGTTATTACATTGCCATTTACCGGAGTATTAATTAGCGTATTATTAATATCATCCTGGGCAATGGGGGCAGCATCGGTAGCGGATACGGTAATATAAACCGTGGCTACATCGCAGGCATTGCTTGGGTCGCAGACCTGATAGGTAAATTGGTCGGTACCGACAAAATCCGGGTTTGGCATGTAATTAAAGGTGCCATTATTATTCAAAGTCAGCATACCATTGGTGGGGCTGGTCACCGGAGTAGTAGTTACGGTAAGCGCGTCGTTGTTGGGGTCATCATCATTGCTTAATACATTACCATTCAAAGGGGTGTTTGTGTAATTTTGGAAGGCGTCGTCCTGCGCAAACGGTGGATCATTGGTTAATCCATTTGCATCAGGATAAATAGTTATTACAACGGTCGCCTGGTCGCAGGCATTACTTGGGTCGCAAACCGTATAAGTAAATTGGTCGGTACCGACAAAATTATTATTAGGTGTGTACGTAAAAGTGCCATCGGCATTGAGTGACAATATACCGTTAGCAGGCGGGGTAAGCGGTACGGTATTAACGGTTAATACATCTTTATCAGGATCAATATCATTACTTAATACATTGCCGTTCACCGCAGTATTGACAAGGGTTTGGGCAATATCAGGATGTGCAACCGGCGCATCATTTCCGGGAGGATTATCAAATACATTGATGGTTACGGTCGCATTTGTACAAAAATTCTGTGCATTACAAACTTGATATGTAAACTGATCGGTGCCTTCAAAATTATTATTTGGAATGTAATTATAAGTGCCATTACTATTTAAACTCAGCATCCCATTCGTGGGTCCGCTTACCGGTGTGGTTGTAACGGTGAGGTTAGACCCGTTGGGGTCGGAGTCATTGGTAATTACATTTCCATTTACCGGGGTATTAATAAGGGTATTATTTATATCATTTTGTGCCAGTGGAGCCGGGTTGTTTACATTCACCGTCACGGTTGCCTCATCGCAGGAGCCATTGCTGTCGCAGATGCGATATTTGAGGACATCCGTGCCAGTGAAACCAGGAGCAGATGTGTAAATTATGTAGTCGTCGGAGGGGTCGGCAGGCGTCCCGTTATTATTGACCACTGCCATACCATTGGAGGGGGGAAAAGCAATTGCAATAGAGCCAGGTCCATCGGCACCAAAGTTATCATTAGCAAGTACATTGATATTCGTAGCTACGTTTGTCGCGGCATTTGCTACATCATCTACGGCATCGGCATAAGCATCGCAGGCATCAGGTACACCATTACCATCCAGGTCAAGATTATCGCTACCACTACAACATTTATCATAACAGTCGGGCGTTCCATCATTATCGGTATCCCTGCGTACAAATGCATAGTAAATATTCAGATTTGACAATACATTAGCGCTAACAGGTGCTTGTACAGTCAATTGTATTTCATCAAAAGGAAGCGTGGTACGAAAACGCAGCAAACCTGTGCCCGCCGCATCGCCCAATAAAGTTGCACTGATGAGTGGATTGGTCGCCAGTAGTGTTTCCTGCTGGGTTCCATTCAAATAGGTGGTAAGGCGTAAGCCGCCCAATACCGCTGCGTCCAATAGCTGTGCGCCGCCCGCTATGGCAAAACCAGCTTCATAACCAGCCGGAATGGTTTGTCGGGTAGAAACCGCAACGGAAGCATTGGTCAAAGCGCCAACCGTGAGGGTCAAGGTAGCAGCATTATTTACATTGTCGTCAATGAGATTGCCTAAACTTTCCAATTCGCACAAAGCGCAGGCGGCACCGGTAAAGCCGGTACGTACATATTCGATCATTCCACAATAAGTCGAACTTCCACTCAATATTTCCAGACAGCTTACATCGCTTGAAGTATTGGGGCAGTTGGCAGCATTTTCTTCAAAAGCATAATAAACTTGAATGCTCGACAGTAAACCCAGTACATTGCCAGCTAATAATTCCACCTCGTCAAATGGCTGCGTGGTTACAAAACTGATGCGCTGCCGATTTCCAGACCCAGCTAAAACATTGGCAGTCAGTAAATTATTCGCAGTAGTAGCCGTTTCCTGTAAAGTACCATTGAGGTAAGTTCGAATCTGAAATGCACTCAGTGCTGCGGCATCGAGCAAACCGCCACCGACCGACACCACAAAACCCGTGCGGGTACCTGCCGGATAAGTCTGGGTGGTATCTTCTACCGCTACCAGCGAAGTAGTAGCTAATAAACTTAATAAAGCATTATATTCTATAAAATTATTAAGATCTCCGTCGGTAATATTAACTGCTTGCGGATTATTACATAATAAGCAAACTCCATTTACCAATCCACCGTCGCTGATACGGGTGCCGTACCCCGAAATGGGATCATTACAAGTGTAATCAATCGCTGATTCTACATATTCGACAGCGACCGTATCACTACAACTACCCTGCGTCAGCACAAATAAATAAGTACCTTCGTTACTGAGTCCGCTTACTTGCCCGCTGTTATTAATGCTGGCAGCCGAAGGATTGCCGGCAAGTGCCGACCAGGTTTGTCCATTCGCAGCGGCGACTAATTGAGCGGTTTTAGCCGGTGGGCAGATCGAAATATCCAGACCCGCATTCACCGTACACACGGGGTCGCATGCATCGGGCGTACCATCACCATCGGCATCTAAATTATCATTTCCATTACATTTATCTACACAATTCGGGAAGCCATCATTATCATCATCGGCACGCACAAATCCATAATACACCCGGTAAGTACCCAATAAACTCACGGGAATATCAAAAGTAATTCTTACCCGATCAAAATCATTCGCCTAGGCGGTTTTAAAACTCACCAGATTAACCCCACCACTTAATACGCCTACATTAACCAGGCTGGAATTCGCACTAATACTCTGTTGCACAGCCCCATTATCATAAGTAGTAATGGTAATATTAGACAGCAAATCTAACGATAAAATACCCAACAGTCCATCCTGTTCGATGGCAAAGCCCACATCATAACCGCCAGGAATATCCTGTCCGATATTAATATCTACAAAAGCGCTGCCCAGCAGGAGAAAAGTGCGGGCGGCAAAATCATTGGTATTGGTATTCGTTACATTTCCGACATTCGAGAAACCTCCCAACGCATTGGTACTAGCCGAAGCTGAAGCATAATTATTCGTGGTCAAAGTGGTGATACAATTGTAATCACAACCGTTTGCCATTTCTTCGTAAGCATAATAAATACGTACAGTATTAAGCGCCGACACTGCCCCGGTTACCAATAGTTCTATCTCATCAAAAGGCAGGGTAGTCACAAAATCCAGTCTGGTTTTGCTGCCTTGTCCGCCCAGAATACCCACATTTAATAAGCCCCCGCCATAAGTAACGGTTTCTTGTAATACATTATCTAAATAAGTGCGTATTTGAAAATTATTTAATACACCAGCCGATAGCAAGCCACTTACCGGCTCAATGACAAATCCGGTGCGCCTTCCTCCGGCATAATTTTGCCGGATATCTTTCACCGAAATCAGCGAGGCTGCGCCGGGCAATGCCGCCAGGTTACTTACTTCCACGTAATTGGTGAGGTCGCCGTCTATCACATTTTGCGTAGCCGCATTCCCACATAATAAACAAGCCAAACCGGTGCTGATTTCGTCCACTACGGCATCCTTGCCACTGATGGGATTATTACAATCCTGCGCTTGGATATTATACAAAGAGACCAAAAATATGATTAAAAGTAAATAAAATCGAGTTTGCCAATCATAAGTATGTGTTGCCATTCTTAATTAGTTTTCACGAGATATGATAATATAATTATATAGCTACGCCATGACATGACATTACATGGTATTATAATGTCAGTCCGGCAGATTTTTCGCTGCCTCATGTAAACTCCCCTTAATTATTTGATATCTGTTATAATATTGTAGATAGCGTAAATCTGTAAAAGACTTTTATTCAAAAGCATATGTCATACATCTAAAAATATAATTCAGTACATCGGCGGAGTGCCGCTTTACTATGTGTGTAGTTGCTTTTGTGAGTCGTTATTACTAGTATGCTAAAATAAAAAGGCATCGAAGCGAGGGGAGCTTTCGCGGCTCCCCTATGCTGCTCAGCGTCTAAATGTTTGGGGCTAAAAGCTATGCGCCAATGATGTCCACGACGATAACACCATTGTTAACTTTTGTCGTCTGAGATTGCGTATTAAAATCGTCTGACAAAATAGTTGCACCCAACCAGAGTAACATGACTACAATATTCATAATGTGCAAATTTGTAAGTTATTAAATATGACGGCAAGTTAGTAAAGGTTCTTTCCTCTTGCACGGACAAAATTCCCGTCTGAGATACCCTAAAAATTCAAGCGTCTAATTTTTATTTATTTATATAATAATCTAAAAATCAATTATTTAAACCAATCTAAATTACCCCATTTTTTCAATTGTAGCGACTTTTACCTATTCCACGCAGCATAAAAAAAATTAAAAATCTATATCATTTCAGCTTGGTTTTTACAATACAATGGCTGGTATTTGCTTTAAAAAGTAAATACAATGGCTTTGAAACAAAATAAAACTTGTTTCAATTAATATTTCACATCATATTATAATAATAACGAGGCATTACATATCATATGCACTATGATATGCCGATTCGGGAAGATTGTATGCGATGTGTATAAATTATGGTTATATTTAATCTAATATACCCGATAATTGCCGGTAAAAATTTGCCAATGCCCCTTATTTGGCGGTAGCTGACGCCGACCGTGGCGTGTAAAAAGTGGGTTGCAAAGAATCCAATGCAAACTCCCACAAATCTTCATAAGGTATAATTTCCACTTCGTGTGCTTGCTGCGCCAGTTCGATGGGCACTTGCTGCAAGCGCGCCAATAATCCCTGCGTTTTCCGTTCTACACTGGCACGATGAAAATTGGCAAGTGGTATATACAACAACATTTTGATAAAACAATTACTCCGAAACGTATCATCTTTGCGCAGGTAACGCGTACAGTACTTTTCGACCGCTTCAATTTTATCAATCACTGCCCCATATTTACGCTCCAGGATTAATAATAAAATCTGAATAATTAATATCGGGATATGCATTCCCCGCTTGTCTTTGGAAAAAATCGGTGTGTCATTTATAAATTTATTAATACGAAAGTTTTGGAAATAGCGATCTTTCTCGGAGAGTTCTATTTTGCGAATAGCCGAAAGATAATAAAGATAAGCCCCATAAATACGCGTTGTTTCGCCAAAATGCTCCGGGAGGCTGAGATAACGTGGATGATTTACTAAATGCGTGAAGTCTTCATATGCTTGTTGGTAATCTTTAATGTGAAAAGCCAGTAATACATTCAACTGTTTGATACTAAACCAATTGTAAGTACCTTCTTCCATATAATTCAAACACCTCGCAATAGCGTTTTTGCCCGCCGCAAACTGCCGCAGCTGAATGCAGCAAACGATCTTTTGGTACCAGAAAATCTGGAGTGGAATGGTAGCGATGTAGGCTTTTTTTTCAAAAAAATGAATGATCTCATCACATAACTGGCTGGCTTCCTGATAATTATTGACGCTGGTGGGAATGATCATGCGCAGCAGATTCCCGCTCAAATGCAAGCGATACGACGTATATGCCGACATCGCCGCGGCGATCCGGTTATAATATTGCCGGGCTTTATCATATATTTCCGGCTGACTGGCTTTGCTTTTTACATATCGGATGACCAATTCGGTGTAAAGCTCCTCCGCCAGATTCTCCTGCTCCCAAATCGCCCGATATTGCTTGAACAAATCATTATAATGGTCAAACTTTTGAATATCACCGCCCAAGGTTCCATAATAAACCCGCAGGAGCGAAGCCGTTTCCATGACTAATTCGGTGAAATCGTATTTTTTCGCTCTTTTCAGCAAGCGCTTACATAGCGAAATACCGGCTACATTTGCATTTTTGCTCACAAGTATCTTGACGGCTGCCCAATCTTTATAACATTGACACTGGGCTTTCTGGCGTTGCGTATGGGCAAATTGACCCAGATCAAGGTTTAATACGGCATCTATCAGGCGATTTTTGAGCTTGCCGCGCAGCTTTTTATAGCCTGCGTTATCCTTACTTTCGCCATATAATAATTCAGCGGCTTCTTCGTCATTTTGGATGGTTTGCGAGACGATCAGGTCATACAATGCGGATAGCTTCCCCCCTTCACTTTCCGGTTTGGTGGTGTCTAATAAGGAATTACTGGTGCGTAAGATTTGAATCAATTCCTTGATTTCTTGCATGACTAAGACCTTTATTAAGTAGAACTACGGGTATATACATCCATCTGGTTTGGCGGGAAACATTAAAAATTTCAGTTTTCTGAAAAATCTTTTATTTTGTTATTCTACAACTAAAATACACTGTGAAATAGGTTTTTTGATTATCCTTCCCTCAAGGGACGATCTGCCCGCGCGTGAACACCCTTTTCCCAAAGGGATACCGCTGGGATGAGTAAGCCAAGGCAGTTTTTATAAAATAATTTTGTGCACAGTGTACTAAAACTTAATAATATTTTTTTCGAATGCTTCCAGGGAAAATACGGATGCGTCTTTGATAAAGCTGCGGTTTTCAGGTAGAAGAGTAAAGTTTACAGTCTTTAGTAAACAGCAAGTAAAAAGAAAGGTTTACCTGTTTCAGCAGATAAACCTTTCAAAAATATGCGCAAATTATATGATAATTTTTTTGATTAACTTTCGAGTAAGGGACGCTGCCAGTTGACCGCCGGATTGGATTTGAGCGCAGCTTTTTTCTCCGCCAGGTAATGATCGGTCAGTTCCTGCTCAGCTTCAATTTCTTTCTGCGTACGGTAAATACCGGTTTCGGTATCAAACTTCACCTGATTGCGTTTTTGATTCCGCAGCAATGCCACATTTTCATAATGCTGCATTTCATACACATGCTCGTACTCATGCAGGCGATAGTCATACGGGCTGCGCAAGGCAATCAATTTTGTAAAGATTGGCGCCGTTTCAATGGCAATAAACAACAACATAATAAACCAGCTCGCCAGAAAAATAGCCCGACTCTCCTGCCCCAGCCGGTCGAGCGCTTCCATACGCGCCGCCATGCCCCCGAAGTTTTTACGGTCCATTTGGGCAACTTCTGCTGCCATTTGTTGCTGCAAGGTGGTAATTTGCTGCGTTAACTCGGCTATGGTGGGCGTCACCCGCGCAATGGTGGCATCAAGTTCTGTCTGGGCGCGGCTCGCCGCTTCCTGTTTCGCCCGGTAAATCGGACCCATGTTGCGAATCTTCGAGCCACCCGTACCATCGGCTTCCGCCAGCGCCGCTGCTGCCAGCGAATCGCGCACCGCCGTTTTTAGGGCAACTTCTTGTTGTAACGCCGCTATATCCTGCTTCAAGGTATCAATACTCGCGGTATAGCGCAGCGCCAGTTCGGATTCCTGCCGGCGAAACACCTCCTGCTTCATGATTTCAAGTTCGGCATTGATTTCCTTTTCGAAAATCTTCAATTCCAATGGTTTAGAGATGACCACTGCCAGCAGTACCGCCAGGAGCAAACGCGGAAACGCCACCAAAAAATCGCGCCACCACGAGCCCCGGCTTTTCATACTCGATACGATGTAGCGGTCGAGATTAAAAATCATCAATCCCCACACCATACCGAAAAACATTGCCAGCAGCCAATTATCAAACACCGTATATACCGCATAACTTGCCGAAAAAAACGCCAGCAAGCCGGTAAATAGAATCGTTCCCCCGATGCCCACGTACTTATTCTCGTCCGTCGGGCACTCCTTCAACACATTTTTATCCACCCCCGCACAGGTGATCAGGAAATTTTTGATAAAACTCATTTGAACGTTTTTAGGAAAAAATCAGTTGTCAAGATGTGACCAGAATGGGAAGTAAACGAATTTATCAGACGAAAAGTCTTTGTTTGGAGACGAAATTTAAATACGCGGCTTTGTTGTGAAATCGCAAGGCTTGTTGTAACTTCGCAGTCCAATTTTAATCAAGAATTGTCGATGGACAATTTTCAATGTCACTGGCTCCGTAGTACAATGGATAGTATGTAGGTTTCCGGAACCTAAGATCCAGGTTCGATCCCTGGCGGGGCTACTATCGCTTTCCTTAAAGCCTTGTAAGTAACTGACTTACAAGGCTTTTCTTGTTCCTCATAAGTTGAATTTAGCTGAAGTAGTCACAAGTCACAACAATATTTTCAGTCACTAATATTTAGTTAGCCTTCAATCTGACAATGAAAAGTGAGCATTCTCTTTCCTAAACTCTCTTAAGCAACCAGATGGAGAGTTTAGGAAAGAGAATGTGAATTATTACTTCTTAAATCATCCAAATTGTAAGATCAAATTCTGGCTATTACACCTTGATGCCCCATTTGTACTCCTAATAGAGGTTATAGTTATTCTTCAACTAAGTAATGTCTTTAGAGACATCGTGCCTAACTCTTTCTGAGCGGACTCTTTTTCATGTCTGGCGTTACGGA
>JBKBWT010000082.1:0-7893 GCA_046314415.1 Saprospiraceae bacterium | reverse complement strand
TAGCAAATGTTTTGAGTCGTAGATTAGTTGAATGGATATCTGTCCATTCGCGTAGCTGTTGTTCCATCGGTGCATTCAATTCTTTGATTTCCAACATTCTACCGTATAAATCCAGTACGACTTTAGTAGCGTTGTCATTGTCGAGGCTGGCGGTAATCCAATCTTCTAAGTATCCGATCAACTGTCTTTCGTAATAGCGTCCTTGGCTTGCCCGAAAATCGGGAAAGGTTTCTACCACCTCTTTTAAAAAAGTGATGAATGAATCTAACGCAGCATCGCCCACTGAAAGATCTAAAATTATTTTGTGCCAGTCTTCCCAATCTGAATTCATGTTATTTCGGTAAGAGATCGTATAATTTAAATTGTTGAATATGCCGTCCTCGTGCAGCAACATTTGCACAGCAATCAATCGAACCGTTTTTTTATCACTTTGCCACCATTGATGCAGGGCTGCCAATACAGAAGATAGATCTAAATTTTCACACAAAAAGAGGATACCATAGCAGATTCTTAGGCGTGTTCGCTCATAGTTTAGTACTTCTTCCTTTTCTCCTACTTTGTCTTCAATCAATTTTTCAAGCATCTGATGAGAAATAGAAAACCCTACAAACAATGTACCAATTTCCCAACTGGTGTCACGTATTATTTTCTGTACTTGTTCAAATATAGGCATAAGTTTTGTTTCAACGACTGTTTTCAAAGCTACCATAGTCTTTGGTAATTTGTAAAGCCCCATCCAAGTGTACGCTTTAATGGCATTCCATAATCGGTTATTATCTTTACTATTCAACAAATTATCTACATATTTTTCACAAAAACTGATATGATTGGAATGCGTAGTGGCTAATACTCCTACCAAAAAATAGTGTAGCAAACTTTCTGCAGGTAAAGTGTCACTCCAACTTTCAAGGCATTTACGGGTAATGCGACTGTCCATCACACTTACTCTACCCAATATACTTGCTGCCGTGGGAGCTAAAGCAGGATTATTCTCCGTTAAATCAAACAAAAAAGGAAGGAGCTGGCTGACGTTAATAGTGAGGTCTTCTAAAAGAATCACCCATATTTTTTCTGCAAAATCCTCCTGTATAAACCCGATTTGGTAAGTGCTGTCAGTTGCATCCCGGTATTTTTTGATTCGGGTTTGTTTCAGTAAGTCCATTTCAGGATACAGCCCGGGCCACTCCCGCAGCTTTTGAATAAATTGCTTTTTTTGAAAATCGGATAGTGCTTGGCGAAACGATTCAAATTGCGCCAGCGAAATGCCGCTGATGCTGCTGCCCGGGAAGCTATGCAGCAAGGTAAGCGCAAGCACAAAATTCCAACTTTGCAAATCTTTCCCAACCACCTCCATCAGCCAATAACTGATATTATTGGTTTGCTGTGAAAGTTCTTTTAGCTCCTCATAACTGGGTATCTTTTGTTTGTATAAAAATGCTTCGTATAGCTGAGTCACAAAAGCGTCTATTTTATCAATGTGATGCAAGCTATTCACAAATTCATTCTTCCATTCTTCAGGAAAATGCTCGACAAAATTCTGCTGCGGCGCTTCAAGGCTTCCAAATTCAAATCGTTTCAGACTATCTTGGAAGAACTCCCTCAGGTCTTCCATCGCAATCGGCGGCATTTTCAGTGTGAAAGGACATTTCAGGATTTCGGCATTTAACTTTATCTTTTCATAATCCAAAATAAAAATAAAGAAATTTTTCTGGTCTTTTAAACATTGAAAGAGTGGTAAATCCACCCCTGAATTACCGGAACGCTCAATTTTATTAATTAATTCAAGGATATCAACATTGTCGCCCTTTGTAGCCGATTTAAAAATGACGGCACTGTTTTCAAGTTTTTCAAAGTCACCTATCCAATCTATTCGCACATTTTGACTTAATATCTCGCAAATATATTTTTTTCCAGGTAAACTCATTCTTCCTATAAGCTGTACAGCAACCTCTCTACTTCCTCCAGTCTCGCCCTCAATTAGAAAAAGAAGATGGTATTCTTTAAGTTTTTTTATAATTTCTGAAATTTTATCCTCTTTTATTAAAACCGCCGCCTTATCACTCACACTCGTCAATTCCGCATCAGATAGATTTTTTAAATTTTGTAAAGAAAATCGGTTGGATGACATCTTCGAATCGTCATCCCGTACTTCTCGTTTGATATTATTAATTGTTTGACTCTCTACTATCGTGATGGATCCCTCATTTTTTTCTACTTTTCCTAAAGTTTTGTCTGAACTACTTGGTTTATCGACATTATTAGTGTCCACTTGCGGTTCTGAAAGGGTACTCTGTTCGGGTTTTGTGGGTTCTTCCGATAAAGGAACATTGGATGCTTGTCCACTCATAATAAATTGTCATTTTTTATGATATTATTTAAAGACTCCATTTTTGCGGTAAAATAATTTCGAAGGTCTTTGGGTAATTGTAGTTGTTCTAACTGTGTAACGTATATTTCCTTCTGTCCCACTGGCTCGTTGCCAAGTAGGCTTCCAATAAAGTGAAACAATGCCGACAGCAAGCTACGTTGCATCGATTTTTCCAGATTAGCTTTTTTAATGATTACCATTACCTCATAAAAATGGCTGACGAAGTTATCTTCTGCACCACTGCTTAAATAACCGCCTACCGCACCGCTTCCTGCTCCCAGTGTAACTTGAGTAGCAGTACCACCGGCGAGTTGATCTTTAATTGCCATTACCTTATTTAAGTCCCGCAACAAATCGTCCATCGAGCGGCTGCTTTCTGAAATATTTTGAGCTACTTTGTTAATATAAAGCCCACCGGCGTCAATGGCAGCTTCTTTGAGTTGTTGCATCTTTTCTATGTCTCTTTCTTTCATCTCCTGCTGCTTATCTATATCTTTTAGTTCGTGTTCGTTGAGCTTACTCTGTATTCTTGCATACTGCCCGTGTCCTTCTATGCGTGCATTGCGGTCTATTTCTGCTATTTTCTTTCTTTCCTCCATTTGCATCTCATCTTCTACCACGCGGTCCTTGATGTGTACTTGCGGAATGTCAATATCAAAAGCAATTTCGTTGATTGCCAGTCCATACTGCTGCGCATGGTCTTGGATGGCATCAAATATGGTTCTTGCTTCGCCTCTACCTACCGCAATCAAATCTTCCAGCGCTTTGCGGCGTACCATTTGGCGTTGGGCATCATTGGCGAGTTTTTCCCAATCGGTGTTGCGCAGGTAGCCATGAATAATGCGAGCGGCTTCATTTTTTACGAGCTGCAAGGGGTCTCTGTCCAATTTTCTGATTAAATTGATTTGGTCTTCCTGGATTTGGCTTACTTTGAAATTCAGCGTGATCGTCACCGAGAAACTATGGATACCGTCGCTGTGAATCACTGGATTTTTATAGGTGACAAAGTGTTTATCATCATTATTAATGGCAAATACTTCTAGCGGCTTTTTTTTAGCCAAAGGATTCCAAGGCTTTTTTTCTCTTTTTCTACCCTCTGGAATCACTTCGTAATTTCGATCTTCTAGCACCACTAAATCATATCCTCGCAATGGTTCCAAAGATTCGCCGCATTTTTTTACAATTCCTTCAGATAATGTGATGTTACTCATAATTAATTTTGTAATTGTAAGTATAATAATAATTTATGTTGTTTCGACGAGCAAACTCTGTCGAAATTGTAATGTTTGATGTAATAACAAACAATTGATGCCACCTTCCCAGCCTTCTTGTCGCATAGCAGTAGCAACTTTTTCACTAAGCGCTTCCCAATCCAGTGAGCCATCTTGTAATAGCTGTTGAAATAATATCCTTCCTTTTAAATAAAACTCTAAGTCATCTATGAGTCGGCGCGCCAGTTTAATTTGTCCGGCTTGAAGGAGTTCTTCCAATAGAATGCTGATTTTTCCTTCTACTTCCAGCTGCGGCTGCACCGGACAGAATTGCGCCCACCGAATAGTATTATTGCAGACGACTTTGAGGGTTTCCAAACGGTCGGTCTGCACTGCTTGCTCCTGCGCCAAGGCGCCCGGTTGGTCAAACACCTGAATGTCAGTGATGCAGGAACGAATAATGGCGTTGGCTTCTAGTAATTTATCTTCGCGTAGAAGTGTGTCCGCATCTTCGATGGATTTTTTTAACAACACGACAGAGGGCATTTGCTGCAACCAGAGTGAATTTAAGTCCATTTCCAAGCGCTTAAACTGCTCGCGTGCCTGCTGTAATAATTGAAGTGCTTCAATCTGTTTATTGATTTTTTTACGAAGCGTCTTGGCTTTGCTTATCCACACCATTGCCGTTTCAAACCCTTGTCGCTTACTTTGTTCAGCTGCTTTTTTAGCTTCTATAATGGCATTTTCATAATAAATGTAAGTCTCCCAATAATATTGTCTAAATTCCACTTTGTAGAGTTCCATCTCCATAGAAAAAGCCATGGATTTTTCCAATACCTGATCAAAGCCCTGCCGCACATCCTCTGCCGATACCAGCCCGACCCGCATTTTGCGCATTAGATTTTTTAATACATTTACCGTTTCCATCTACTACTTTTTGCTTGCTTCTTCAGAAAAATATACTTTCATTTCTACACGCCTGTTCCGGCTTGGTTTTGACTCATCTACCGGATTGAACTCGCCGAAGCCATTGGCAGAGAATAGGTTAGGCTGGCAATTGTTCTTCTTTGTAAAAAAATCTATCACCTCTAATGCCCGTGCAGTGGAAAGTTCCCAATTATTTCTTGGATAGTCATTGCGTACCAATTGTGCTTTATCGGTATGCCCCTCCACCTGTATTTTATACACTTTATCACTTTTCTCATCCTTTTTAGGAATCAAAGCAGCCAACAAGCGTAGGGTTTGCCTGCCTTTTAGATTCAAATTGTACTCTCCTCCTTCAAATAATATCAATTCGGAAAAAGTAATTTTCAAGTAATCAAATTTAGATTCCAGAGCGACCTGCCCTTCTTGAATTTGAGTGCTTAACATTCTTTCCACTTCTTGAGCGAATACCCGCCTTTTTTGTTGTATGCGCAACTTCTCGAAAGCATCCGGGCTTAGGATGGTACTCTGAATGATGTAAATAATAAAAATGGAAGAAAGCATATCAATCATAAGTGGCCACACTGAAAACTCGTGGCTGTTACTTCTGTTTTTCATGATTTTATTTTAAAATTTTATTTAAATGCTTGAACACCCATAAAAGTAGCAATCAAAAATAACAGGGCAGCAATAGCGATTAGAAATGCTTTCGTGTTCGGTATCCATTTGGATTCCATTAAAATACCATTCAGGCTGTTTACATACTTTTTATGATGGTCGGTCAAGCCCCGGAAATCTTCCAACAATTGTTTGTTCTGATATTTTTCAATCATCACTTTCATGGAGGCATTTACTGCGCTCAGTTCTTTGACCACGCTTTGCATATCAGCAGTTTCACCAGCAGTAAGTACACGGCGCAGTGTATCTTCGATGCGGTCAAATTTGGAGTATAGCCCGTTCAACTCGCCGATGGACGCATTGTTGTTTTCAATCGTTTGATTTAGATTGTTGAAGGTATCTTCCAATTGATCGCCCACCGTTTCCAACATGGTTTTTTCTTCCAACTCTGGGAACGTACTCGGCAACAGGTCTTGTACCGTAAACTGTTCTAGTTGGTCAAAGAAGGTGGCTTTCTTTTGTTCTAAATAAAAATTGAGTGCTGAAACAATCACCGTACAAATCAAACCCGCCAGCGTGGTGGAGAAAGCGGTTTTTACTTGCAGAAGCGTATCCTGAATCGTGTTTACATCGCCGCCTTTTTCAAGCTGGTCAGAAATATCACCTACCATACCGGTCAGACCGATAAAAGTACCCAACAAGCCCAGCAACACGGCTAGATTCATTACATACTTTAAAAAATTTGCCGTCCAATTTTTACTTTCTTTTAGCTCAGCTAAATTTTGCAACACGCCTACGTTCAATCTGCTGCGGGTCACTTGATTTTCGCGCAGGGTGGTAAGGCGGTCGTAAATGATGGAATTTGGATTCACGCCGGCTTGCAATTCTTCTATGGGTGCTAAATGAAAGGCTTCGAGGTCTTCATCCATCAGATAATTTTTGCCTTGCATCTGATTTTGCCGCTGCTTCCAAGCGTACAAATTTCCCCTCACGCGCCGGAGGCTGATTTCTTCACCGCGAAAACGAGTAAAATGCCGCCAAAACAAATAACCAGAAGCCCCCAGCAGACCAAATATGACCAAAATTATAAAAGTACCGACAAGGGAATTATTTCCAAATAGCATCCGCCAAAAGGAAACTTCTAATAAGAGGGTAGTTAATAGATACATGATAATAAAGGGTTATTTTATAAAGTTTTTATTCCATTGTTCGAATAAGCCAACCAGATGCAACAAAGCAGTAAGATCATCTGCCTGTGTCTCTCTCCGACGGATACTATAAGCGATGCTTTGTAGTTGCGTGCCGATTTCTGCTCGATCGTTAGAGGTAGAGAGTGCCAAAGTTTTTAAATTGGAGACTTGGTTGAGGAGCAATTGTAAGGTATTTTTTGACAATCCGGCATTGTTTGTCTCCAGATCGGTGGTATATCTTTGTAGAATGTTGGTCAACAGACTAGCAAATTGGGTACGCCCATCGCTTGGGTTGGTTTCAAGTATTCGTTCCGTTGTGTGCAACTCCGGTTGAAGGTCATTTAGATAATGTTGAACACTTGCATCGTTTTTTAAGATTTGAAGTAGTGATAAGGAGTAGGCTTGATTTATAGAAGATTGATTAACAGTTTGGTGTGTGTGATTATCCGTTTGATTGAAAGTTTGGTATTGTTGAATGGGGGCATTCATATTTTCAATGTAATTAATTTGCCCAGTGTTGTTGCCGATGGTGATTTTGCTTATCGTGGCTTGTTGAGGTAGGTTATTGCTGTTCGGCACTTGCTGTTCGGCAGCTATATTCGGAGTTGAAGGTAGTTCCTCCATAATTTTACTGGCTAAAGTAAGTAGTTTATCGCATATCACACTCAAACGCACTTTATCGTTGTCCGTCTCTATTCCTTTAAGTAGGTTGGTTTTTAATTCGGTGTAATGTCTTTCATGTATGGCTAAGGCATTTGAAAAATTAGTCTCATTGGTTGCTTTAGCCGCTGCCTTGAGGAGTTCAAAAGCGTCTTTTACTTTATTTTTACTAATGGCATATTGTACTTTTTCGATCAAAGTCATAAATAGAATTGGGTTTTAAATTAAAAATAGTAGCAATTTATTTTTGTTAATGTATGACGTACTTTTGGAATAGGAAATTTCCTATTCCCATCGAGTCTCCGAAAGGACTGGGCTAAAGAACCATACCATTTCGAATCCTTTGAAGCAAACCGTCCCTAACCCTACTATTTTTTTTAGCAAATATTCCTTTACAATTCTAGTGTATAACTGAATATAAGCAGATCGGGCATTTAGTACCCTTGCCGCTTTTTCCGACTTCACATTGAATATAAAATCCTGAATACCGGAAATATCGCTTTTGATGAAATAGGAATAAGTGCCAGTTGTGCTGGCAGTTACGGATTGTGGTTTGTGTGAAGTGTGTTGGTTTTTACGACTTAATAAACTCATACAATTAACCGGAATTAAAAGTGGATGTAATGACTATGTCTATTTGCTTATACAACTAAGAATGAGAAAATACGATCAATTGGCAAATCAATAAAGTTGCTTTGCTATATCGGCTACTGAGTGGAGGTTTGAACGGCATCGGGTTTAGTCTTTTGGTGTTGGTAATTGAATCCGTAATAATAGAGTGGCAAGATGATATAATATTTTGATTTTTCAAAGAATATAGGTGTGTTTTTTTATATACGTAAAAATTGGTATTGCCGATTTGAGGGGAGTACCAGTATGAATTAAACCAAGTTTCAGACGGGGGTCAATTCGACTTCGGGAG
>JBKBWT010000081.1:0-18512 GCA_046314415.1 Saprospiraceae bacterium | reverse complement strand
ATGGTCGCTCGCCATTGTCGATCCTCTTTTATGGCTTTATAATTTAGGCTCATGCTCCTTTTTTAACCCCAAATTTAATCAACTTTGATTTTCAACTATTTACATGGACGCAACTCTAATGGTTATAAACGATCTTTCTTCCAAACCCTTGCAAGAGTTTGCCTCAAATTTCCCATATTTTTAACAGAATTTTATCCTTTTACAAAGTAAAAGGGAAAAAAAGTCATGGCGACCTCTTTTCCCGGACATATTATGATTGAGCTTCTTACAATTTTCAGGAAAGTCGTTCCTCTAATGTCAGCGCTGCAAACCAGCGGTGTTCATCGAAGAATCGTTCGGCATATGCCCACCAAGCCCACACTTGCTGCGAGTCACGCTCTGCAGGCACGTACAACATCGTATTACCTGACGACGATGAGGGTTGCACCGGGACTTCGGCAATCGGTATAATGGGTACTAGTTTTATTTCCTGTACCCCGCGTCCATTTACTTTGGAAAGATAACGCTGCACTCTGGCAATCGTAGCAGCTGGGAAGATAAGATAATTGCCACGCTGATTAACCGGCACCACCCCTTCTATATAGGCTGGATTGAGCATACGAACCGTTGTGATTGGTAAATCGGTCACTTTGGCTAGGTCGCTCAGCCGAACACTTTGATTTTGTCGGATTTTTAAAACTTTTATATTTTTAAAATTAAATACATAATGTTTTGGTTTTAAGTTATGTTCCTTATGAAATTCACCTATATAAGCAGCCGCAATGAATCGAGGGATGTACTGTTGGGTTTGCACGGGTAAATAGCGGCGTAATTTCCAGTAGTCTCTACTTTTGCTCAGCCGAATGGCTCGCTGCACTCTGCCGGAACCACAATTGTAGGCTGCCAATGCCAATAACCAGTCATCAAATTCTACATAAAGGTCTTGCAAAAAGCGAGTAGCGGCTTCAGTAGCGCGGATGGGATCATAGCGATCATCTACTAATGAATTGGTTCTCAGGTGATAACGTTGGGCGGTGTACGACATAAACTGCCAAAGCCCGGTGGCACCTACAGGAGAAATGGCGCGCGGTTTGAGTCTTGTTTCTACATAGGGGATGTATTTTAATTCTGCGGGTAAATCGTACTTGCGTAAAAAATGCTCAAAAATAGGGAAATACAAAGAGGAACGTCCTAAAGTCACTTCGGTATCGCGCTTGCCGTTGACGATGTCTCTGATAATCAGTTTCTTAATCTGTGCAGTGCAGCTCGCAGGAGCTTTGAATTCCAGGTTCGGTAAATTACGGTCAATTAATTGTTCAGTTGCTTCGGATAAACGAGCATCACTATGCTCTTTTGCTTGGGTTAGGGTAATAGAGACCAACGTTATGGTCACTATGAAAAGGCGTTTCATGGTGCTGTCAATTTTTTAGGGATTAAAAATTTGCATACAAACTGTTTCTGCTTGCGGTAGCGCAAGGATAGGAAACAAGCTTTTTGACGAGGGAAATAAATTGGTAGGTAGGATGTGCCTCAAAACAATGTGATAAAGATAGTTAAAGAAATCCGAGTAAACAAATATTTATTTTTCTAAACGAAGGTTTTTCAATATAAAATTCAATAGTTATATAGGTTAACAATTTATTTACTAAAATAAAAAAAATATTAACATTCCTTTTTTGTGAACGCATTTGCACCAATTGCTTTACCTAAATACAATCCTTTTTATTACAATATCAATCTCACATCCAATGAATGCATCACTCCAAAGATTAAAAGGACAAACTGCAGTTGTAACGGGTGCCAGCTCGGGTATTGGGCAGGCGTGTGCTATCGCACTGGCGCGAGAGGGGGCGAATGTGGTAATTAATTATCATGGAAGTATAAAAGGCGCAGAAGAGACACTCCAAACAATTGAGCACCAGGAAGGTAAGGGCATTATCGTCAAAGCGGACGTGAGCAAACAAGCCGAAGTGCAGGCAATGTTTCAGGAAGCCATTGCTACCTTTGGTACGGTAGATATCCTGGTGAATAATGCCGGTTTGCAAAAAGACGCACCTTTTCTGGAGATGTCTCTCGAAGACTGGCAATTTGTATTGGATGTCAATTTGACCGGGCAATTCATTTGTGCCCAGGAAGCTGCCCGCGAATTTGTGCGGCGTGGACCCCGCCCGGAAGTGTCCAGGGCATTGGGAAAAATCATTTGCATGAGCTCGGTACACGAAATTATTCCCTGGGCAGGGCATGTCAACTATGCGGCTTCCAAAGGTGGGGTTATGTTGTTCATGCGTTCTATTGCACAAGAGTTAGGCGAGCAAAAAATCCGGGTAAACAGCATTGCGCCCGGTGCCATCAAAACGCCGATTAATCGTGCAGCCTGGCATACCCCGGCAGCTGAGCAAAAATTGCTACAACTCATCCCATACGGGCGTGTCGGTGAAACGCCGGATATTGGCAATGTCTGTGTATGGCTTGCCTCGGATGAGTCCGACTATATTCATGGTGAAACCATTTTTGTGGATGGTGGGATGACGCTGTATCCGGGGTTTGAAGATAATGGGTAATAAAAATGAATTTTAATTTCTAATTACAAAAAGCAAAAGGGCTCCAGAAAACTTTGGAACCCAGCCATTTGGCTAACCGGTGTAGCGGTTTTTACAAAAGTGGTATAGCAAATATTTATATATTGTTCTAGGTGTTAAAATTCAGTATTCTATACATGATTAATATTTTTTGTATTGTCTATTTAGCGGCGGTTTTATTGCTTTGCCACTCGGCGGCAGCAGCCTGGTAATCTTGTTGGAACTGCGCATTATACATCATTAATTCTAACATTTTATGCGCCAGGACGCGAGCGGCTTCATTATCACTTGGGTAATGGATTCCCATAATTTCGCGGGATTGGCGAATTTCTTCCGCTAGATCTAAAAATTGTTGTCTTTTATCTGGAAGTAGTTCGCTCCATAAATAAGCCTGTATATAAGCCCACAAGGTATGACCACTGGCAAAAGCGGGCGATCCCATTATGGCGAGTGGCTGCAACTTGGGTTCTAAATGGTAAGGTCGAGCCCTCAGATTTTGGTACTTAACGCTGAATTCCATGATCCGCATATCCTGCATTACCCCTTTCAATAGTTGGGCAGTTTTAGGGTAATTTTCAGCCGTACAATTTTTTCCTAGAATTGCATATCCTTCAAAAAATAGATCTTGCAGGTTCTTTTGATAGCCAGGATGACTTTTTTGTAAATCCACGTGCGACCAATAGCCAATGTCGCCGAGAAACGTGACCCGCTCTACTTGCGCAGGTGTTCGTTTTGCTTGCAGGCTCAACAGATAATCCAATTCCGCTCTGGTCTGGTCAGAACTATTTGCCGGTGCAGCAAGCCAGGATTTAAGAAAATCCACCTGCTCCGCAGCAAGGTAATAGGGTGTTACCATGCTGTAAACAATAGACCAGCCATATTTATCGGGTGGAAAGGCAAGCGTGTCTAGCTGGGCGCGTTCCTTATTAGGCTTGGCACTCAAGGCTTGCAGCGTTTTATAATGTCCCGATATGGGTTCCAGCGTATGAATACTTTGTGCAAATGCAGGAAGTTGCCAAAAGGCAATTAGAAGCACGAAAACAAATCTCATCGGATGAATTTTTTAGGTTAGTCAATGGTTTTTAGATTATTTAAAAGTCGGATGATTTCAGGCTGGGGCAAGTCGAATCCTGCCCACAACCGATTGAAGATTAGCAGCATCCGCCGCCACCGCAGCAAGTGTCATCACCACCGCAGCAATCAGGAGCTACATTGATTAAGCGTACCATAGTCAGGTGTTTTTAATGTGGTTAAGTCCGCAATAGTGCGGGTTTTCTTACAACAGGGCTTAGGTGTTCTGGATAAATTTAATCGCAATATTGCGATGGATTAGGGCAAAAAAAATCAGCAGCAACTGCCACCTGATTTTTGGGGTATTTCAAAAATACTGGATAATATTTCTTTTGCTATTTGCCATTCCTGTTCATCAATACAGTAACAGACCCGCACGCCTTCGATGTCGCCACTAATTAATCCTGCCTGCTTCAATTCCTTCAAATGTTGTGAGACTGTGCTTTGCGATAAGGGCAATTCATCCACAATGTCACCGCATACACAGGCTTGTTTTTTAAGCAACAGCTTCAAAATAGCAATTCGTGCCGGGTGTGCCAACGCCTTCGCGTACTTTGCGAGCCGGTTATCTTCAGGAGAAAATACATCTGCTTTTGAAGCGCCCATCGCATTATTTTATCGCAATATTACGATAGATTCCTTTGCAACGCAAATTTTTAACATTTTTTTTAACAAATGGAGTAACGTAAAGTACTGTATTTGAATAGAATTCAAAGAAGATTCAGCAAAATGCTCAGATGTTTCAGCGAGTATTAAAAATAAAGAAGACCCTAAAACAGAAAGAAAAAGGAGCTTAGTAAAAACACAAAAGGGATTCCAAATTATTGGAACCCCTTTGCGGACCGGACGGGACTCGAACCCGCGACCTCCGCCGTGACAGGGCGGCATTCTAACCGACTGAACTACCGATCCAGATATTTTTACAGCGAACTTGTGAAGACTAACAATTGTAATCAACACATGTTTTTTGCTGAAGGTTCCGTGCTGGCTTTTAGCACGGGTGCTTTTGTTTCCAGAAGCGAGTGCAAATGTAGAGCACATTTTTTTATCACGCAAGTACTTTTGGAAAAAAAATTAAAAAAAAAGCACAGTTGGCAGCTTTACTCTCACCTTATTGCTACCTTTGTTAGAAGTTTCTAGAATAACCCCTGCAAACCCTTCAAACAAGTTATGACCTAAACTAAGGCAATATGGTTTTCTTAGATTTTGAGAAACCCTTGGAAAATCTTTATGAACAGCTCGATAAGCTGAAGCAAGTGGGCGAAGAAGGAGAAATCGATGTCTCCGTGATGATGAAAGAGCTGGACGTAAAGATCAGAAATAAGCGTAAGGAGCTATATACGAATTTAACTGGCTGGCAGAAAGTGCAAATTTCCCGCCATCCGGAGCGCCCTTATACCTTGTTTTATGTCAATCAGATGTGCAAGAAATTTATTGAATTGCACGGTGATCGTTATGTAAAAGATGATAAAGCCATTGTAGGAGGCTTAGCCAACCTCGATGGACAAACCGTAATGGTAATTGGGCATCAGAAAGGGATCAACACTAAAATGCGTCAATACCGCAATTTTGGTATGGCTAATCCCGAAGGCTACCGTAAAGCCTTGCGCTTGATGAAAATGGCTGAGCGGTTTGGTTTTCCGGTTATTACCTTAATTGATACGCCAGGAGCTTATCCGGGTTTAGAAGCAGAGGAGCGCGGACAAGCTGAGGCAATTGCCCGCAATTTGTTTGAAATGGCGCAGTTGCGCGTACCTGTGGTCTGCGTTATCATTGGAGAAGGTGCTTCGGGTGGCGCACTCGGCATTGGGGTGGGCGACCGCGTTTATATGCTGGAATATACCTGGTATTCGGTGATTTCACCGGAATCGTGCTCGTCTATTCTCTGGCATAGCTGGGATTATAAAGAACAGGCGGCAGAAGCGCTCAAACTGACGGCAGATAATATGTATGAATTTGGTTTGATTGACGGAATTATCAAGGAGCCAATTGGCGGTGCACACAGCAATCCTGAAGAGGCAGCAAAACTATTGAAAAAGCAGTTGAAGAAAGCCATTGCCGAGCTACAGGAATTTTCGCCGGACGAATTGATCGAAAACCGAATCAATAAATATAGCCAAATGGGCATGTATGAGCTGGGCCCCGAAAGTTCGGAACCAACGGACAAAAAGTAAGCGGGTACCTTTACAATCCAACAAACGCACATGAGTTTTCTGCACAATATCAAAGAACGTGTTTTTAATCGCTCTTTACAACAACTGAGCAAACAAAACCGGATAGATCGAAAATTTGTCGGCTTTGAGAAGGCACAGTATATTGGTATCTTGTTCGACGCGACCGATTTGAATCAACGTGAAATCGTTTTCCAATATGCCGATCAACTCGGCAAAAAAGGGACGCGTATAAAATTGCTCGGCTTTTTTGATAGTAAATTGGAAGACCCAAATTTTACCTTTAAATACTTCAATCGTAAAAATCTGGATTGGGCAGGTCGCCCCACTGGTGAGCAAGTACAGGAATTTGTACAGCAGCCTTTTGATATGTTAATTAATTTGGATGTCACTTCGAAGCCGCAGGCAGCATACGTGAGTGCTCAATCGAAAGCACACTTGCGCGTTGGACCGGTTGAGGATCATACGTTTAGTTATGAATTGATGATTGACATCTCCGGGTCAAACAATCTGCATACTTTTATTCAACAAATGGAAGCTATTTTGGCAAAAACGAATGCCCGACAACATGAAAAGACACAAGTTTAGCGGTACTGGTGTAGCACTGATTACACCTTTCAATAATAAAGCCATTGATTATACAGCGCTGGAAGGCATTATTGAGCATGTCGTGCAAGGCGGCGTAGATTATATTGTTTGTCTTGGCACCACTGGCGAAGCTATTACGCTGACGACTAAAGAATGCCGGGAAGTACTGGATTTTACCATTAAACAGGTAGCTGGCAGAGTGCCGATTGTAGCCGGTTATTTTGGTAGCAATTTTACCGATCGCCTGGTTGAGTTTATCAAAAACTTCAATTTTGAAGGAATTGATGCCATCATGTCGAGCAGTCCGGCATACAGTAAACCTTCACAGGAGGGTATTTATCAGCATTACATGGCAGTTGAAAAAGTTTCGCCGGTTCCCATTATTATTTACAATGTACCCGGTCGTACCGGTAGTAATGTGAAACCTGAAACCGTGCTGCGCATTGCCAATACCAGTGAAAAATTTGTAGCAGTGAAGGAAGCTTCCGGTGATGTAACGCAGGCGATGAAAATTTTGAAGCACCGACCCGAGCATTTGCTGGTTCTTTCTGGCGACGATCCTTTGACCCTGCCTATTATTGCCAGTGGTGGCGATGGGGTTATTTCGGTGATTGCCAATGCTTACCCAACGCAGTTTAGTGATATGGTACGAGCAGCTTTGAATGGCGACTTTGATACTGCCCGCCGTCTGAATCTGGAATTACTCGATGTTCACCCTTGGCTCTACTGCGATGGCAACCCTGCCGGTATTAAAGCAGCAATGCACATTTTAGGACTGTGTAACAATGAGTTACGGATTCCGCTTACGCCTGTGACGGACACTACTTTTGAATGTTTGAAAAAAGAAATGGAGAAAGTAAGAGGATTAGTAAAGGTATAAATCAATCAGTGTGCCGATCCAGTAATCATTGAATGAATCGGCACACTGAAACAAAGTAATATATTAAAATTTAAATCCAAGCGTTACCAAAAACTGATTATTATCCACTTCATTATCTACAAATTGCTGGGGCGCTTGGGAAGTGAGATAAGGAACATACGTTTCCTTGAAGTTTAAATGGCGGAAAGCTACATCAAAGAAAAACGACTCACCACGAATACCAAAACCAGCGCTGATAGAATTATTGATCGTGTCATCACCAGCAAAAGGAGACTCGTGTATGCCAAAGCCGCCCCGAAAACGGAAAATTTCATAGGCAATTTCTCCACCTAACCGAATATTCATGGCTGAAGTCAAGGTATTCACGATGCTATCGTTTACTTCCCGCTCGGCATCCCGAAAATCATCATAGCGGAACTTAGCATTACCATAGTCTGTCATCTCCACCTCGCCGGACAAAAATCCAAACTTACCAAATATCAGTCCTGCACTGCCAATATAACGCCACGGCGAGCGCAAGCGATACTCGAATAATCCATCGGGCGAATCCGCGTCATCCGTATATCCCTGACCATCTTCTGTGTAATTATAAACAATTGAACTACTGTAACTATCTTCTAAGCGATAAGCCGTAGGCGAATGCACGGCGGCCCCTAAACGAACCGCCTGATGCGGACGTACAATAATCCCTGCTTTGAAATTGATGCCTAAACCCGTAGTGGTCAATCTTTGCTCATAAGTCAAGTCATCAAAAAATGGAATATCGCCGTCAGCGCCACTGCCGGTGTCCATCTCCCGATACACTTTATTCTCGGTGAAGGTTACAAAAGGTAAGCCGATGGTAGCACCAATGAGTACCCGCTCTTTGTAATTGCCAGCTAAAGAAAGTGCCATTTCACTGATAGAACCTCGACTGGTAACAGTCTGATCTTTTTGTACCAACGCATCCGGTTCAAGTTCAAAATCCGATTCATAAAATCCATCATCATCAAAATCATAAATTGCATTCGCATCGAAAGCCAAACCTGATTCAAAATCATCTAATCCGGCGTCGCTATTAGCTAGCTCCAGAAAACGATCGGTAATAGAGCCGCGCGAAGCGCCTTGGAAGTAAAATTGTTGATTAAAATTAGCCAAGCGATTGATACCAATACCAAAATTTACGCTTGACCAGTCACCACCACGCGGCGTACCTGCAATCACAATACCAAAGCTGGACAGATTGAAGACACTGCGCCCATCTTCGGAGAAGCCACTACTTTTGTCATTGGCGAGTTGCGACTGAACATTGGAGGTACTGATGCCAGGCGTAAAAACGAACTCTGAACGGCGGTACCAGCCTAAACCTGCCGGATTGGTGCTTAATACCGAGAAGTCCGCTCCTAATGCCCCCAGTGCTCCACCTGAACCTACCGAACGCGCAGTAGAACTATAATCAAACTGAGCATAACGCAATGCATCTGTTGCATTTTGAGCCATGACGAAGCTACTTGTACTGAGCAAAGAGACTAGGGCTACAAAAATTCGATTTTTCATCTTTCTCTTTTTTGGTGTAGAAATGTAGATGTTTTCAAATTGTTAAAATAGTAAAAGGATAAAAAAAGTGGGTGAAAGGATTACTACATCCCACCCACTTTTCTCACAACATAAGTGAATTATATGAACTCAATTGGTAATAGCGCGGTTAATTACCGCCCCGCCGGGATGAACCACTGCTACGCGGACCACTGCTGCTACCGCTGCTGCTACCCGAAGAACGGGAACCGCTACCCGAACTGCTGCCGCGATCAAAGCCACCGCTAGAGCGGCTATTGCCATTATCCCAACCGGATGAACGTTGTCTTTCCGGAGCCGTCTGACGTGGTGGCGTGTATTCACGCGGACGATCGTTATTCGATGGCTCGTAGTTGCGACGTGGCGTATCGGTATTGGTACGAGTACGATCCCGCGTAGTGCCTTCGCGTGGGGTATAATCTCTTGGTGTTACTGCATCTGTATCATCTGTTGCACGGCGACGCTCTTCATGGGCCCTTGCCCGTGTATTGGCGTTTTCACGCGTTTCATCTCTTGGGGAGACCGCATTAGGATCATAAGCCGGCGTCCTGTCAGGCGTTACCCCTGGACGTGGCGTATTGGTTGCATCTCTGCGTATTTCACGATCATTGTTAAGAGGCGTACGCACACTGCCATTGGTTCTTGGACCATAATAGGCATTGTTTCTAATATCATTAACGGTGTTGTAATAATAACCTGTACCCCAGGTTGGCGGGCAGTAAAAACCACCTCCAAAGCTATTCCAGCCCCAGCCGGCATTCCAGCGGTTCCAACCCCAGCTATTCCAGCCAAGACTATTCCATCCCCAAGGATCCCAGGTATTCCAGCCAAGCCCGTTCCAACCCCAATTATTCCAACCCCAACCGGCATTCCAGCGATTCCAGCGGTTCCAACGATACCAGTTATTAAAAGCAAATACATCGTCGTAAATCAGTACCGTCGCGCCAGGTGAAAGGAACGGATCATAATAAGACATATCTACATACACCGGATCAAAAAAGTTGAAGCCATATAAAGGACGCTGAAAGCGACGAATGCGGGAGCTGTAATAATAATCATAATTATCATAGTAGGCCGTTTCATCTTCGTCATACTCCTGATCATCTTCCTGGTAGGAGTAATTTTTTTCCGTATTCTTATAATTATAATCTGAACTGTACTTGTCAGTAAAGACTTTGTCACGATCAGGATTATAATACAAATCATCTTGTGCTGGCAAAGTACCCACCAGCAGCAACATCAGAAAAAGCATTAAAAGTTTATCGTTTTTCATGTTGAGAATTTTTATAGCAATTACCAAGAGAGTCTTGATCTTAGAACACGTAATTTATTACTTTTGTGCCTGATTTTTCGTTAAAGGCACCTTAAAGTGCATTTTTTTGTTGTTAAAGTCATTTGTAACACAATTTTAACAATTGTTAAAAACAGGTTGAATGATTGATCGGTTGAAAAGTTGACATTTTCTGACCCTTTTCAACCCATCAACCTATCAACCTATCAACTTTATAAAATGGCAAAAGAAATTACCAGTAGAAGTGAAGATTATTCCCAGTGGTACATCGATATTGTAAAAAAAGCTAATCTGGCAGAAAATTCGGCGGTACGGGGCTGCATGGTCATCAAGCCGTATGGCTATGCCCTGTGGGAAAATATGCGCGATCAGCTAGATCGAATGTTTAAGGAAACCGGGCATCAAAATGCGTATTTTCCGCTGTTTGTACCAAAAAGCCTTTTTGAAGCTGAGGAAAAAAATGCCGAAGGTTTTGCCAAAGAATGTGCCGTGGTGACGCATTATCGCTTGAAAACCGATCCAAATAATAAAGGCAAGTTGATGGTTGACCCGGAGGCGAAGCTGGAAGAAGAACTGGTGGTGCGCCCTACGTCAGAAGCCATCATCTGGAATACCTATCGCGATTGGATCAATTCTTACCGCGATCTGCCGCTACTCATCAACCAGTGGGCGAATGTGGTGCGCTGGGAAATGCGTACGCGCTTGTTCCTGCGCACGGCGGAATTCTTGTGGCAGGAAGGGCACACCGCGCACGCTACCGCTGAGGAAGCAGTGGCGGAAACGCGCCAGATGTTGGATGTGTACGCTCGTTTTGCAGAAGAATTCATGGCGATGCCGGTGATTAAAGGAGTGAAAACGCCGAACGAACGCTTTGCCGGTGCGGAAGATACCTATTGCATTGAAGCGCTGATGCAAGATGGCAAGGCATTGCAGGCAGGCACTTCTCACTTTTTGGGGCAGAATTTTGCGAAAGCCTTTGATGTGAAATTTTTGAATGAAAATAATCAGCAGGAATACGTTTGGGCAACGTCCTGGGGCGTTTCGACTCGTTTGATTGGGGGTTTGATTATGACACATTCGGATGATGACGGTTTGATATTGCCGCCGAAACTCGCGCCGATTCAGGTGGTTATTGTGCCGATTCCCAAACCGAATGAGGTGATTGGCGAAGTGGCGGAAAAAATTATGCGTGCGCTAAGGGCGAAAGGCATTTCGGTGAAGTACGATACCGATCAGAAAAATCGTCCGGGTTTCAAATTTGCCGAGTACGAAATGCGCGGCGTGCCGGTGCGTTTGGGCATCGGCGAGCGCGATTTGGCGAATAATCAGGTCGAAGTGGCTCGTCGCGACACCAAAGAAAAAACGATGCAGCCCATTGAAGGTCTTGAAAATTATATTGAACAATTACTGGCTGATATTCAGCAAAATCTGTTTGATCGGGCACTCGCCTATCGCAGCGCACACACGACAAAAGTGGATACGTTTGAGGAATTTGTAGAAGTGCTTGACAATAAAACTGGCTTTGTGCTGGCGCATTGGGATGGCACGTCCGAAACGGAAGACAAAATCAAGGAGTTGACCAAAGCAACCATTCGCTGTATTCCGCTGGAAGGGGAAATGGAAGAAGGCAAATGTGTGCTGACCGGCAATCCGTCGAAGCAGCGGGTGTTATTCGCCCGAGCTTATTGATTCAATGTGCCAATGTGTTAATTTGCCAATGTGCCGATAATCAGCACATTGGCAAATCGATACATTATTTTAAAATTCGTTTCATATCTGCGTCATTTACAGTGAGTAAGCCACTTTTGGGCAATCTTTTCAACAACTCCGCCCAGTTTTTATCTTTTTTAAAAATGGCTTGAAACATCGGCAGGGCTTGATCGACTTTGCCGGAGTTGGCGAGATTCACCGCCGTCCAGAATTTCATCTCCAGATTTTCGGGAAACAATTGACTCGCCGCGGCATACGATTTCATCGCTTCGTCAATTTTGCCTTCCTCCATTTGCACGTCGCCACGATTCATAAATTCATAGGCTCGATGTGTTTTCAACAAACGTTTTAATTCAGCAGTTGGCGTTGGATGGTCGTCCACCCGCAGATCCACTTTACGATCTACCCAGGGTTTGCCCGTATTTTCGCCGCTCACCACCAGTAGGGCTGCTGATTGCTGCCCGCGAATGTCGCCGCCGACACTTTGCGCCGCTTCTAGTGCTGCCACCAATCGCTCTGCCAAAGGTTGACCCACAGCAGCTTCAAAGGCTTTTGCCATGGCAGACCACACTTTATCATTCAACATCATATTGGCTTGCACTGCGTAGTTTTTTCCGACCAGATGCCCGGCAGCTTCGATACATTTTTCACCCGTGTAAGACGCGGTATTCCCTTGATTATCAACGATTCCCAATTGTCGGAAGACGCGTCCTTCGTCAGCTTCGGTCAAGATATTTATCACCTCCTGCGCCGATTTGCCAGATTTCAAAAGCGCTAGTCCTTCCGGTCCAAATGCCGGATTTACAAAGGATTGCGTTGCAATCGCCCCGACGCCCGCTTCTGCCCAAGCCACAACGGTTCCCACGGAGAACCAATGCGATTGGACGGCAACGCCCATATCTCCGTTAGAAGGGTCATAAGCTACGATGGAATAGGTGTGTGCCAAAGGCTCATTACCAAAGGCAGATTGTGCCTGAACATAGGAAAAATAGTTCAGGAGCAATACAAGAAGCGCGTGTTGTTTCATAAATGTCAATTGTTTACAGAAATAAATTTGGTTTAGACCTAATCTTAAGAAATAATTGACACTTTTGTTCTTAAAAATTGCATTAAATTTTAGCCTTCTGCCAGAGTTGTCGAAATATCCGTTCGCATTGCCTGAATGGCAGGAATAACTGCTGCAATAAAGCCAATACCCAGCGCCGCTAACAGCAGGTAAATTTCTTCGGTTAAAAATTCAAATCCAGAGAACGAATAGCGGTAGGATTCCTTCATGTATCCGGCGAGTAATTCCATGCTAAAATGACTCAGCGCAATGCCGATCACATAGCCAATCGCCGCGAGTAGCAAGCCTTCCAGCACGATTAATACAAACAAACGCCCTGGCGAAGAACCCATCACGCGCATCAATGCCAGTTCATAGCGCCGCTCTTTTAAGGAAGAGTACAGGGAAATAAAAACGCTCAATCCCGACACAAAAATAATCACCAACGCCAACGCCCGCAGCGCTTCTTCGCCAACGCCCATCATGCTGTACAAACGATTGATTTCAATGGCGGGCGTCGCCGCTTGCAAGTCGGTATTTTCATTGATTGAGCGTTGCATATTCAGCGCCTGATAGCTGCGCCCTTTGAATTTCACCAGAACCGAAGTAATATCGCGATCGGTAAAATTGAGCAAAGGCGTATTTACATCGCCTAAATCTTCGTGCTCCTGGTGCTCACCTGCCATATGTGTACTGTCAACTTCCGATTCCTCTTCTTCATCAATCACTTCGGCACCTTTCCCCACTTCGCTATGCTCGTGCACTGCCCAAATGCTTTGCGTGTTGGTTAAGATCAATTGGTCAATCACCGCGCCCGTCGGCTGCAAAATGCCCACTATTTTAAATGGCTCTGTATCAGAATGTTCCATGCCGGCGTCCATCACCAACCCGTGTGAACTGTAAAATTCATCGCCGATTTTTAAGCCTAGTTCTTCTGCTACATTCGCGCCAAGCGTCACTTCAAATGTTTCTTTCCACAATTCCCCTTCGCCAATCTGCGCATTGTACAATTCCAATATTTTATGATTCGTACCAACAATCCGGTAGGTTTTATAACTATCGCCCATCGAAAGCGGCACGGCGGTTGCAATCAAGGGGTGACGCGGATTCAAAAAAGCCTTGACCTCGTCAATGGAAACGTTGCCGGTAGGGGCGTCAATATGGTACATACTGTTGAGAATCAGCTGCAAAGGGCTGCCCTTCGCGCCGACCACCAGATCAATACCCGCCAGATTTTTATCAAATTTATCTTGCAATTGCTTGCTCAGCAGCAGCAGCAACGAAATCAAACCCACGCCCAGCGCAAACAGCACCAGGCTCAGCGCCATTGCTAAAGGCTTGTTTGTCAGGTTTTTCCAACTTAGTTTTATTAAGTTCATTATTTTTTATTTGTCATTTGACGTTTGTAAAAGGTGGAGGAGGTTGAGTGGGTTGAAAAGGTTTAGTTTCCCGCACGACTTCCCCTTTACGTCCAATTACTTGTTTGAATTTATTGTCAACGTCTCAAGTCTGGCATCTGGCATCCCCTAATCTGGCATCTACAAAATGATTTGCTTTTCAAACCGTTCTTTCAATCGCCCGTCGTGCGTCACCACCAGTAGCGTTGCGCCTACTGCATTTGCTTCACGTTCAAGCAGTTGAATCACTTCGTAGCAATTCACATCATCCAAAGCTGACGTTGGTTCGTCGGCTAAAATTACTTCTGGTTGATTCACAAGTGCCCGCGCAATCGCAACCCGTTGTTGCTCGCCCTGACTGAGTTGATCGGGTTTGGATTTTAATTTATGCCCAACATTTAAATGATTCAGCAATTCGGCAATTCGAGTCCGATTGATCTTGACACCCGCCAATTGCTGCGCCAATGCCAGGTTTTCCTCGACCGTGAGCGATTTTACAAAATGTGATTTCTGAAAAATAATGCCAATATGCTTGCCGCGATATTTGTCTAGCGCCGAAGAAGACAATTTTTCCAGATCCGTTCCAGCTACTTGCACCGAGCCATTTTTCGCCGTGAGTAAGCCGCCGAGCAGATGCAAAAGCGTCGTTTTACCAGAACCAGATTGCCCCAGTAGCAGCCAGTGTTCGCCCTTACCGCACTGGATATTTGGAAAATTCAAAGTGGTTTTACCGCCGTAAGAATATTGAAGATTAGTAGTTTGTAACATGGTCGTTTTCAGTGTTCTTGCAAATATAGACTACAGCGGTAGTTTTTTAAACGCTGGATCGTTAAATACCAGTTATTTTTTAGACAAAGCAACTGGAAAACGCTTTCCATGCTTTGATTTTCTTCATTTGAACACTGGATGCGCCGTTTCGTTTGGAGTTTATACTAATAGATGTGGCAACTTAGCCCCTCCAACTCCCCCAAGGGGAGCGAAAGTTGCCATATTTAAATTAACCCAAAAAATCATGGATATTTTAAAAATCTTACTGGCTACGCTCATCGGCACTTCGGTGATGACGCTTTTTAGCTACCTGATGTCGGAGGCATTCCAAAAATTATTTAAAGAGCCAGTGCTACTCAATTTATTAGTGGATCGTGCCGGTATTGCCGAAATTCACGATTCCCGGAGGAATTTGCTAGGCTGGGTGTTGCATTTTTTAGTGGGATTAGCTTTTGTGATCATTTACGACCGCATCTGGGCGTGGACCGAGTTGGAGCCAAGCTGGACGACTGGATTAATTTTCGGCGCAGTAAGCGGTATTATTGGTATTCTTGCCTGGATGACCATGTTTGCAATGCATCCGCGCGAGCCGAGGATTGATTTTAAAAAATATTATTTGCAATTGTTTTTTGCGCACGTGTTGTTTGGATTGGGGGCGACGGCAGTGTATTTGTATTTTTTAAGGATATAATATTTTCCGGAAATTGTCAATTTTTAAAACGGTAACTTTTGGAAAATCAATGCTTTGTAATAAATTGAAATCATTATCTTCACTTAGCAGGTAGTCGGCATTGGCGGAAATTGCCAGGTCAACAAATTTGTTATCGTCAGGATCAGCTAATAATTTCCATTGAAAATAAATTTCAGAAAGTTGAACATTTGGCAATTCTTGAAGCGCTCTTAAAAAATTTTCCGCAGTTTGGACGTCGTATTTCTTTTTCAAAATCTCTTCATATTCTAACAGAACCTCGTGCGAAGTAGCAATTTCAAATTTTTCTGCAATCAAATCCTGAATGATCCAATGAAAAACAGAGCGACTGGACAAGGCAGAAACCAAAACGTTGGTATCAATGACAAGTTTCATGTAGCTTTATTCTTGTTGCCATTCCTGCATTTGCTCATTGGTGTAGCCGCGCTCGTCCCAGATTTCGTCGGCACGTTGAATGGCTTTTTCCATAAAAAATTTTGCCAACATTCTTTTGATTGCCAGCAAATCTTCGTCGGATACGTTAGTGGCGTAAATTTTTAAAAGCTCCAGTTGTAAATTGCTCATTGGCGCAGTGGCTTCCATTTCTAATTGCTTTGTTACACAAATTTAATAGTTTAAAATGGTAAACGCAACTCTTGACTTTTTCAACCTAAAGCTGCACTTTTGTGTTTAGGTTAGAAATTTAGGAATATGTCTTTTTCGCAAAATATAATTAACAGCATTATTATTATTGGATTGCCGCGCAATCTGTAAGATGCTGTTGATGAAAAAAACGGAAGGCTCTGACAGATTGCGGTTTGTCAGAGCCTTTTTGTTTTTTACTTTTGCAAATCTTTTTAAAAACGTTGAAATACAACAACAATGTACAGAACGTACAACAACCTGAACCTACCGGAGATTGATAAAGAAATCCTGGAATTTTGGCAACAAAACCGGATTTTTGAGCGGAGCGTGGAGGAGCGCGATGCGAAGGATAGCTTTGTGTTTTATGAGGGTCCGCCTTCGGCGAATGGGATGCCGGGTATTCATCACGTGATGGCACGGGCGGTGAAGGATATTTTTTGCCGTTTTCATACGATGCAGGGGCAACGCGTAGAACGCAAGGGCGGCTGGGATACGCATGGTTTGCCGATTGAGTTGAGTGTGGAGAAGGAATTGGGTATCACGAAGGAGGATATTGGGAAAAAGATTTCGGTGGACGAGTACAATCAAAAATGCCGCGAAACCGTGATGCGCTACAAGGACGTTTGGGACGACCTAACGCGTAAAATGGGCTATTGGGTGGATTTGGACAATCCGTACATCACTTATGAGAATGAGTATATCGAGTCAGTGTGGTGGCTGCTGAAGCAATTGTACGACAAAGGCTTGCTGTACAAAGGTTATACGATTCAACCGTATTCGCCGGCGGCGGGCACGGGCTTGAGTTCGCATGAATTGAATATGCCGGGAACGTATAAAGAGGTGAGCGATACGACGGTGGTGGCGATGTTTAAGGTAGCCCCCTCTAACTCCCCCCAAGGGGGAGAACCACAGCAGGATTGGAGTTGGCTATTTGATAGTGCTGACGAAGACGTTAGAATTCTGGCTTGGACGACGACACCTTGGACTTTACCTTCGAATACAGCATTGACAGTGGGTGGAAATATCAGCTATGTCAAAATTAAAACGAATAATCCTTATACGCATGAGCCGGTGAGTGTAGTATTGGCGGATACGTTGGTAAATAATTGGTTTGCAACGGATCCAGAAAAGCAGAAGAATAAACCGATTATTTTAGAAAAAAGCGAGCCATTTCCAGGTTCAAAATTAGAAGGCATTCGCTATGAGCAATTGCTGGCATTCGGCAATCCAATTGAGGAATTGAATGGCGCGACGGATGCATTTCGGGTGCTGGTGGGTGATTTTGTGACAACGGAAGACGGTACGGGCGTGGTGCACACGGCGCCTTCCTTCGGTGGGGATGATATGAAAGTGGCGCGGGCGAATGGCATCGGGGCCTTGACGCTGGTGGACAAGCAGGGCAAATTCAAAGAAAACGTCGGCGAATTCTCGAATCGCTACGTCAAGGATTATTTAAATGACAAGGATTACCAGAGTGTGGATGTGGATATTGCGGTGCATTTGAAGCAAACGGGTAAGGCTTTTAATGTGCAAAAATACGTACACAACTATCCGCATTGCTGGCGCACGGATAAGCCGGTGCTTTACTACCCGCTGGATAGCTGGTTTATCAAGGCGTCGGCAGTGAAAGAGCGGATGTATGAGTTGAATCAAACCATCAACTGGAAACCGGCTTCGACGGGCGAAGGTCGCTTTGGCAAATGGCTGGAAAACTTGCAGGATTGGAACTTGTCGAGGTCGAGATATTGGGGCGTGCCGCTGCCGATCTGGCGTTCAGCGGATGGCGCGATTGAAAAATGTGTCGGTTCAGTGGAAACCTTGGCGGCGGAAATTGAAAAAGCAAATGCCGCACTGCATTTAAACCAAAGTGTTCCGGCGGATTTGCACCGTCCTTACATTGATGAGATTGTGCTGGTGGCAGATGATGGTAAAACCGAGTTGCGGCGGGAGTTGGATTTGATTGACGTGTGGTTTGATTCGGGGGCGATGCCTTACGCACAATGGCATTATCCATTCGAGAATCAGGAAAAATTTGGGCAGAATTTTCCGGCGGATTTTATTGCGGAAGGGGTTGACCAGACGCGCGGTTGGTTCTACACTTTGCACGCCATTGCGACCATGGTTTTTGATGGCGTAGCCTTTAAAA
>JBKBWT010000080.1:0-18569 GCA_046314415.1 Saprospiraceae bacterium | reverse complement strand
CGATGGCTGGCTGCACACGGGTGATATTGGTCAAATAGTTCACCGGAGTTTTCTAAAAATTACCGACCGGCAAAAAGATATTTTTAAAACCAGTACCGGCATTTATGTAGCACCGCAAAGAGTGGAAAACCAGATGCGTGCCAATCCATTTATTGAGCAGTGTATGGTAGTGGGTTTCAATCGTCCGTATGTCGTTGCTTTGATTCTACCCAATTTTACCAGTTTACAACAATGGTGTGCAACCAATAATGTACATTGGACGGCACCCCAATTTATGGTGCTGAATCCACGCGTGCAACGGAAAATGGAAAAGGAAATCGAGCAGGAAAACGAGCAATTAGCTCCGCACCAACGCGTGAAAAAATTTCATTTGTTGCACCAAAGCTGGTCAGAAGAAAGCGGCGAGCTAACGCCAACCCTGAAGGCTCGTCGCCAAGTCATTTTGGAGAAATACCGAAAAGAAATTGAGGAACTATACGAATGAAATACATCATCCGCAATACAATATTAGTTTGTTCCTGGTACGCCGGACATATTGATATTGTATATCCAAACTACCAACAGAACAAACAAAAATATAAATACTACAAGCGTCAGAAAGCAGTATCCTTTTTTACCGGCGTTTTGAACTTCAGACATAACTGAGCAAATTTTGAAATTGCTGATTTGATTGTTGATTCCTGATTGCTGACTATCCCTGGACAGCCAGCGGTTTTAAATCGGTGCAAAGATAAAAAACCCGCGTTTACAACAAACAAACAGGCTGCGCTTTTTCGCACAGCCTGTTCATTATTTGTTTCTATTCTAAACAAGTTTCCGTTAGAAAAACTTGAAACGGTAATCTCTGATTTTCGCTTCTCTTTTTAAAGTTTCGATCAATTGAGCTTGTACCTGCGAACGCGTAGAGGAAGCCAGCAGCGTACTTACCGGCAAAAGATCGGTCGCTGAAGGAGCTTCACCATTTCTCTTGTCGAGTACTTTTACCACAAACACACCAGAGTTACCGGTGATTGGCTGTGACATCGCTCCTTTTGACATGGCAAAAGCTTCGGCTACTACTTTGGGTTCAACCCCCACATTAGGGAGCGTTGCCAGGGAGAAGTTGATATTTTGAGCCGTATCAATCTGCGTGCTGAATTCAGATGCCAGGTTCTCCAGTTGTTTGCCCTTCATTTTTTGCGCCAGCAACTCGGCTTTCTTTTTATTAACCACTAGTTGCTCAATATCTGCTTTGATGCTTTCTACCGAAGGTGTACCGGCTTTTTGTACATTTTTCAAACCTACCACTAAGTACTTATTATTAAATAACTGTACTTCATCTTGGTAGGAATATACTTCAGGAGAAACCACGCCACGCTTTGCTTCAAATGCCCAGCGAATAATATCGCGTGAGGTTTGTCCGGTTCCCAGCGTACCAAGCGTAAAATCATTGGCTTTCAACAGTGGTGAAGTTTCCAGACTGAGGTCAGGATTCTTTTTTACTGCTGCTTCCAGTTTATCCAGGGAGCGGTAGTTGCCAGCCAATGCTTGCGCCTTTTCATAAACGGCATTTTGCGTTTGTTCGCTCGGCACAATAGGCTCATTCAGCAAAGCTAATTTAATACCCGGATTATTATTGATGAATTTGCGGTCGGTCACTTCTACCAGGTGTACCCCAAATTGAGTAACGACGGTGTAGAGCTTGCCCGGTTCAGCCTCAAAAAAGATCAGGTCATTGAAAGGTTTCACCGTACCACCCGCAGCCAGGTAACCAAGATCACCACCTTGTAATTTGGTGGCATCCGTACCAAATGCGCGTGCCAGTGAGTCAAAGGTATGGGTGCCGGCTTGAATCAAGCCCTTCAAACTGTCGATTCGTGCCTGCGCAGTAGCCAGAGTAATCGCATCTTGTGCTGGCAACAAGATATGCCGAGCTTTTACGGAATCTGGTACCACTTTACGATCCAATAATTTAACCGCCTGATAAGCGCCCGCTGACACATAAGGTCCGTAAACAGTGCCCACCGATAACTTAAATAAAGTATCTACCACTTCCGGGGCTGTAATCACCGTTGCCAATTCGGTTTCCTTGTAGTAACCGTTGTCGTAAGCGCCATTGTTTCTGAGCACAAAAGCCGAATCTTCAGTAGTAGATTGAAACTCTGGAATCAAGTCTTCAATGACTTTACGATTTGCAGCCGAGTCAGCCGCGGTCGGGAACACATCAAATACGACATATTCTACCCGACGTGTTTCTTCCGTTTGCTCAAAGCGTGCCTTATTTTCTTCCAAGTAAGCTTGGTAATCTGCATCGGACAAAGCCACTTCCGAGTTGTCAATTTCATCGAAAGGTGCTCTTACATACGCCAGATCAACCCGATCACTTTGTTCTTTATACCCCATTTCTGCCATCCAGGTTGGCGTGTAAATGGCTTTTGCGACCATCGTTGCCAGCTTGGCTTCCAGGCGTTCTTTGATAATTTCTTTTTCCTGATTCGCCCAAAAAGCGGTGAAAGTTGGTGCAATCTGACCAGCTTGAACTGCCTCCTGAATCCGGTTTTCCTCAATGATTTGTTTGTAGAAATTGAGTTGCTGCACATCCAGTACGCCCGGATTATTTGGATCGGCAAAACGCTGACGAATAATTGGACTAGGATTTACTCCAAATTGCAAATCGAGCAATTCGGTTTTACTTACACCTAAGCCCAGGGCTTCTGCTTCATTACGCACAATGATGTCTTCAACAAAATAATTCCAAAGCTGATTGCGCCGTGCATACACATCGGCAGTGGAGTTGCTGTAGAGCAGGTCTTCCGTGCGCGCGAAATCATTCCAGTCAATTTTCTCACCATCTACTTTGCCCAGTGTGGTAGGCGCTCCCCCAAACAGGCTCTGCTGACCGGAAACCATGTCCTGAATTACAATACCCGCCAGTGCCAGCGCCATCAGGACCACAACTACCCAAATGTACTTCCGAATTTTGCTAATCATTCCTCAACAATTTTAAGATGTCATTCGTTAAGTCACAGTCACCAGACCCTACTAATTTTTGTCTTTTGCTGCTGCAACCCGAACGTTTTCAAAAAAGCCCTGCAAAGGTAAATTCTTTGTGGCGTAAATTCCAAATTTTCACATGACTTTGACATTGATTTTCAATTCTTAATCATCAATACTTTATATATTGTATTCATAATTCTTTCAGCGCAGCGGAAAAGCCACGTACCATTTATTCTTTCACATGGAAACAAAAGCCCACTCCATGAATATTTTCAATGCGGAGCCGCTCATCTTCACTCAGGTACTTGCGCAAGCGGGAGATAAACACATCCAGGCTGCGCCCCAAAAAATAATCATCTTCGCCCCAGAGGGTTTCCAGAATATTGGAGCGCTTGATAACCTGATTTTTATGTTTCATTAAAAAAGATAATAAATCAGCTTCTTTCTGGGTCAGGCGTTTGGTGTGTCCATTGTTAGAAAGCGTCAGATTGGCATAGTCAAAATTATATTTCCCAATTTTAAAATTTATTGCCGGCGGTGTTTGTACTACCTGGCTGCGCCGGAGAAACACTTCAATTTTCAGGATTAATTCTTCAATACTAAATGGCTTGGTGATATAATCATCCGCACCCAGCTTCAAACCATAAATTCGATCTTCCTTTAGAGACTTAGCCGTGAGGAAAAGAATCGGCACATGCGGATTAAGCTTGCGAATTTCCTGCGCAAGGGTAAATCCATCTATCCCGGGCAGCATCACATCCAGAATACACAGGTCAAACGACTGATTCTGAATGACTTCCAGCGCGCTGGGTCCATCAACACAATGGGTAACCTGATAGCCTTGCAGTTCAAGGTTATCCTGCGTTACAAAACTCAGCGTGGCATCATCTTCGACGTATAACAAATGGGCTTTCGAGTGCATAATATTTTTTTGCCGGTTAATGATTATCCGTTATTGTTTATAAATCAAAAGATAACAGATAAAAGAGAATAGTAAAGGATATAATATTATATAATTTTGAAATATTATAACGCAAATTAATTAAACTTTTATATCAATCTTTATCCATCTAAATACCTCTATTTCAAGGGGATTTGAATGCAAACGGTCGTACCTTCGCCGGGTTCACTGTCGAGCCGGAGTTTCCAGCCATGCTTTCGGCAAATCATTTTTACATAAAAAAGCCCCAGCCCAAAGCCTTTCACATCATGAACATTGCCGGTGGGCACCCGATAAAATTTTTCAAATATTTTCTCCTGCTGCTCTTTAGGAATGCCAATACCCCGATCCGCAACGATAATTTGTACGGCGTCAGCGTTGCGTTGGGTTTTTAACTCAACATAGGGTACTTTTTTACAATATTTAATGGCGTTATCCAGTAGATTGTGTACCACATTCGACAAATGCAGCCGATCCGCGTGAATAAAAAAATGCTCCGCAGCAAAATCCATCCGCAAATGCCCGCCCTGTTTTTCTACATGCAGCACCGTCGCCGCGGCAATTTCTGCTAAAAAAGCATGCAAGTCAATCGTTTCAGGCTTCAGCTGAAAATTTTGCCGCTCGATGCGTGCCAGTTGCAATACATTTTCTACCTGATTATTCAAACGTTGATTCTGCTCGTTAATAATAGTAGCATACCGCATAAGTCGCTGATCCTGTTGCACTTGCGGATTATTCATAAACACATCGGCAGAAATTTTAATGGTCGAAATCGGCGTTTTAAACTCATGCGTCATGTTATTAATAAAATCTTTCTGCATTTCCGACAGGCGCTTTTGTTGTAATATAACAAACATGGCATAAGCGAAAAATATAATCGTGATTAATAAAAGTACCGATAACATAATAGAAATCTGCATTTTACTAAATAAATAATTGGGGCGGGTCGGAAATTTTACACCAAAGTAGTACGTAAACTCATGGTACTTGGGCAGATTACCTAATTCAAGATCAACTTTTTTATCGGGTGAATAACTGCAATAATTGCCATATACCATTTGATTATTATGACAATCAAACACAGCATATTCAAAATCTATATTTAAAGCCAAGGCTTCCAGCTCTTTCTGTAAAAAATATTCCAGGCTGCCCGGATCAATTTCATTGGCAATGTTGACCACATAATAATTACTGGTGCGCTGCTTCACTACACTGTGCGTGGGCAAGGTCGAGTCATTCAAATCCGCCAGGGCGCGGGCTACATTATATAATGCCAGGTGTACTTTTTGATTAAATTCCTCTTCATTATTATTCCAGGTATTTACTACCCAATAGGTTTGCATACCGATAATGCCCACGATGGCTATCGTCCCCAGAATAACGACCAGCAAAATGGTACGATTTCTCATAAAAATAAGCGATCAACTATTAGCCCGGAAAATTAGATATACACCCGGCAAAAACAGCAGACAATCCGTTCATTAACAGGTGATTAACAATATTCATTGTCTGAAATAAGGAATTCAGGTGTGCCCGTTTTCGATTGAGGCAAGGCGTATTTTGTCAACCGGCGCGAACAGCCAGCTTTCGACTCGGTTCCTCCACCGGGAGCGTGTACCGATAGGTATGTCGCCAGGTGCCTTTTTTCAAAAAATCGTTTTCTTTTATCGCCGTTAAGATAAAACCATTCTTTTCCAACACTTTCTGCGAAGCAATATTGCGGGTATCGCAGGTGGCTCCGATGGTTTCCAGCTTTAATTGCTCCCGGCAATAAGGCACTAGATAGGCGACAATTTCACTGGCAAAGCCTTGGTTCCAATATTTTGGATGCAACAGATACCCAATGAGCGCTTCCTTAGGACGAGTTGGCTCTACAAAAATACCACAGCCACCAATATGCGTGTTATTTTTCAGGCAAACACACAATTCATAATGAAATCGAGGGTTATGGGTCTGATACACCAAAGTCTGCTGGATGAAGGATTTCGTTTCCAGTGCAGTATTGGGTCCCCAGTATTGATATTGCGATACCTCCGGCAGTTGCGCATACGCGTGCACGGATTCCCAGTCAGCCCATTGAAATTCGCGGACAAACATGCGCTCGGTGGAAAATAAAATTTTCATCTGGCAGATGATTTACTGCAATTACTAGGTAAGTTAAGCTAAAAAATGACCACAGGCAAGCCTGAGCGGATATTTCCTGTCGGCAGGTATCCTTATTTAATGAAGGCTTGAACTTACAGCTTTATTTTTGTAGAAATTCGTTTACTTTTGTAAATGTTTATCTGATTGGCAAGGTTATTTTAAAATCTACAATTGATTGATAACCATAATTTTAAGCGTCTTTTACAAAAATTGAAAATTATACCTTGAGCCAGACTTATACTATAAAGCTGCCACAATTTGAAGGTCCGTTTGACCTCCTGCTGTTTTTCATCGAACGGGATGAGCTTGACATTCATGATATTCCTATTGCCAAAATTACCGACGATTTTCTCGATTATATTCATCGCGCCGAGCAAATGAATATTGACCTGGCGAGTGAATTTATTCTGGTAGCCGCCACGCTTTGCCGCATCAAAGTGAAAATGCTCATTCCGCGCAAGCAGGTGGACGAGCAAGGCAATGAAATTGACCCCCGCGAAGAACTCGTGCAGCGCCTGTTGGAATACAAACGCTATAAAAGTGTACTTGAGGAAATGCGCTTGCTGGAAGAACAACGCAGTCTGCAAAATCCGCGCGGCAACATATCGCATGAATTGGCACAAATTGCTGTTAAAGCATTGGTAGATAGCGAATTAGAATCTGTAACTTTATTTAAATTATTAAAAACTTTTGAGCGATTGGTACGGCGCTTCGAAGATTCCAAACCACGGACGATACACGAAATTGCGCAATTCAGCTACACCATTGAGGACGAGCAAAATCATATTCTGGGGAAAATTGAGCGGGGCAAAAAAACCGAATTCAAAACTGTTTTTGACCATTGCATCAACCGCATTCATGCCATCGTTACTTTCCTCGCTATGCTGGAATTGCTCAATCAGGAGCTGATTCGCATCACGCTGGGGTTGGGCATGAATAACTTCTGGCTCCAAGGGATTTAGGAGAGCGGTTATTATTTATTGATTATTTGACCGTTACAATTACAACTAATTTCAATACTCACTTCCCACATAGACCGAGGTTTTCAGAACTTCCTCATAATAAGCTTCATACTGTGGCAAAATATTCTTAATATCAAAACGCTTGGCTTGGGCTAAGGCATTGGCGCGGAATTGTTGCAGTAATTCGTCATTGCTCAGCAATGCAATAGCATTTTTTGCCATTTGTTCTACATCGCCCACATCACTCAAAAACCCGGTTTTCCCATGAATATTGACTTCTGGCAAGCCTCCGGCGTTCGACGAGATAACCGGCACTTCACACGCCATCGCTTCCAACGCCGCTAAGCCAAAGCTTTCACTTTCCGAAGGCATCACAAACACATCGGCAATAGCCAGCAGTTCTTCTACCGCGTCCTGCTTACCCAAAAAACGCACTTCATCCCACAAACCAAAGCGGCGGGTGAGTTCTTCCATGTGGTGGCGCTCTGGTCCGTCGCCAATCAACAATAATTTAGACGGAATTTTTTCATTCACTTTTTTGAAAACGCGCACTACATCTTCTACGCGTTTTACTTTGCGAAAGTTGGAAACGTGTAGTAAAATACGTTCATTATTTGGTGCAATGGCTTTTTTAAAATGATCCTTATTAGTCTTACTAAAACGCTCAAAATCAATAAAGTTATAAATTACTTTTATGTCTTTTTTGATGTCAAAATAATCATAGGTCTGTTGGCGCAAGCTTTCGGAAACCGCTGTAATGCCATCAGATTTATTAATTGAAAATGCCACCACCGGTGCGAACGTATTATTATTACCAACAATTGTAATATCCGTACCGTGCAAGGTGGTAATAAATGGCACGTAGCGCCCTTCGGACAATAAGATTTTCTTAGCCAGGTATGCCACCGTCGCATGCGGAATAGCGTAGTGCACGTGCAAGAGGTCGAGCTTTTCAAATTTCACCACGTCCACCATTTTGCTAGCCAGGGCTGTATCGTAGGGTGGAAATTCAAATAAAGGATATTCTTCAGCTGTAACTTCGTGAAAATAAACATTTTCGTGAAAAATACTAAGCCTAACTGGTCGCCGGTAAGTAATAAAATGAATCTGGTGCCCACGTTTTGCCAAACCCAAACCGAGTTCTGTAGCCAACACGCCGCTACCACCGTAGGTAGGATAACAGACTATTCCGATTTTCATGGTGTAACTGATGATGGAAAAATGCGTTAAGCTTTATTGTAAAGTAGAATGATTTTTAGCGTGAAATTGTTTTACTTGAGGTTTGGGGAGTTTTCTTTATTGCATCACAAAATCAATAAAAATCAGCGTTTAGCAAAATTTATTTAGGATGTTGCGTCTTAATGTTTTGTTAAAAGCAATAATGTTTGGTATGATTGGGCGTAAAAGAAGAAGGCATCCCGAATTCGAGATGCCTTCCAAAATAACTTATACTATTAGTTTTTTATCTATATTTTATCAGTTTCTCTGAACGAATTTGATTACCTGCCTGAAGCCGCACGATGTACATGCCGGCGGGTTGATGATTCAAATCAAGCGGTACATTGAGCACCGAAGCATTGCGTTCAAGGGTTTGGTAAATTAGTTTACCACTTGTGTTAAAAATTTGAATATGAACGTCGCCAGCTGCCCGGAGTTCTACGTGGAGCACCGTTTGTCCGGAGGTGGGATTAGGTGCCAATTTCACTTGACTAAAAGTAGCAATATCTTCTAAGCTCGTAGTCAATCCGATGGTAACATTTGCCACATCGCTACAGCCAAAGCGATCCGTAACTGTAACCGTATATTCGCCAGCGGGTAGTTTAGGATTGATTTTATCGGCGGTACCATTACTCCAGCGATAAGTATAGGGTTGTGTACCTAGCGCAGCACTAACAATAGCCTGCCCGTCGCTCGCTCCGCGTATCGACTCATTTTCCACCTGCGTAGTCAACCCTAAAGAAGCCGGACAACGAATAATGTTGATATTATCCAGATCAATCCAATAATCACCGGCTCCCCAGCCCGCCAGGAAACGCACGCGAATGGCGCTACCGGCATATTCATTCAGATAAACTACTATGCGCTGCAAGGCGGTATCCGGTCTATGATTTTGAGAATTGATCACATAAGCTGTTTTATAATTTTGACCGCAATCTGTAGAAATCTGTACGGCAATCGAATCACGTGCCCCCAGGGTAGTGGCTACAGTACCATTGCCGGAAAAATTAACGATGCGGTATTGAAAAGTCAGACTGTCGCCCATTGCAATGGCTCCAATAGGCGGTGTCACCACCTCCATTCTTCGGTCTGCAGTGGATAAATTATCCGCTAAGACCACCGAGCGATTGCTATGTCCGGTAGTCACGTCTGTTCCTGCATCTGTTTGCCAGCCGGTAGGAATTCGGTTGCGCTCAAAATCCTCCGCAAATGGAACCGGCAAGGCAGTATTAAACCGGTAAGTAATCGTATCGTTCAGTGGGAAAAGTTCACCATTTCCAGCCACCCACACAACAATTTCGTAGGTGCCTGATAAAGTAGAATTGAAGGGAGTATTAAAGGTGTAATTAGCTTGCCCACCGGCAGGAATACTCAGATTACCGACGTTTTCAATAACTGGTGTAGCTCCATTGATAGCATAACCGACATTAAATCCAGTTGCCGCAGTAGTGCCAAAGTTACTCAGCGAAAGTCGTAGTCGGTCAGTGGTACTGCCACAAATATCGGTACTGGTACGAATGGCGGATAAGGTCGCCAGGTCACGCGCCAAAGGTTCGGAGATAAAAATATTATCAATTGCCAAGCCTTCACGGGCAGTAGAGAAATCGGACGAAAAAACGAACCGCAGTCGAACATCCGCAAGACCTTTTGTCCCGGTCAACGTAGTAGAAACGGTACGCCAGCCATCTACACCGCCATTGCCATCCCACCATACATTTGTAGTATCGTTGTACCAATTCAATGCAGTGCTGTCAGCGAGTACCTTTTTCCAAGTATCGCCCCCATCCAAACTTACCTCCAGCCACGCTTCATCGCAACATTCCTCCGTAATCAGGTTCATCGAGAAAGAAATTCGCGGGTCTTGCGTCAGGGCTGAAAAGTTCAAACATGGTGAGATTAAGTAAGATGTTTCATTATTGTTGTAAACAGTGTCCAAGCTAGTAATCCATACATTGGTGCCACTGGCAGCGCTGTTAATCGCTGCTTTGTTGGGTTGTCCATATTCCCAACTCGAATTGCGGCTGGTATCCGCCACCGTCCAACCTCCACTCCATTCTTCAAAATCTTCAAAGTAAGGGTAAGTATTGATGATGGGAATGCTCACTACTTTCACTCGAGTGGTATCATTGCTACGATCTCCATCTCTGCTTAGTTCAGTCCAGGCTTCGATCAGGTACTCTCCAGGATTTGAAAAGTCAAATCGGGTATCAAATTCTATTGTGAAGGTGCTATCCTTGCCTAGAACTCCTGTAAAAAGACCATCTTGTGGCATAGGGATATTCACCGGACGCCCATTGATGCTATATTTAAATGGAATAAGGGATTGAGGATTGCCTCCAAAATTTTTTAATGTGACGGATACGACTTCATTTGCGCCTAATCCACATTGTGTTTCAGGAGTTGTAATAGCTACTACCCCAACGTTTCGCGCCCAGAGTGTTTTGAATGCGTAAGGTCCCACCGACCGACTGGTGTCACTGCCCGCACAAATACTGGATACGTAAAAATCGTAATCGGTATTTTCCAGCAAATTGCGTAGCACAATCGTTGTATCTTGTGTAGAAGCAAACAAACCATTGCCCGGCATAAACCCTTTCAGTCCATATTCAATCAGATAGCGGCTGCCCGGCTGAGGCGCTTTCCAACTGATCGAAGTTGTAAACGCGCGTACATCCAGGATTTTCACTGTGTTAGGATCAGGCACCAAACAGGTTGGGCACTCCAAAACCGCCGTTAAAGGAATTCCTGCAAGGGGACGTGGTCCTGCTGCATACAGCCGAATATTTTCCGGATTAAAAATGGCAAAAGAAACCTCGCCATCAAAACTGCCGCTATTAAACACCAGCGTAGCGGTATCACCATCCATGACCGTTACTCTGAACGCCCGAAAAAAACCGTTGTCATTGACACGGTCGAGGGTAAAATTATAGGTGCTGTCTGCAATAGTAATCCTTACGCTGGCACCATTCCAGCCATCGCCAAAGGCATCATACAGCTCCAATCGATAGGTGCATGATTGCGTGTACGCAGGTGCTGCCAGTATAAAAAGGAATAATAAATTGAGAAGTAATAATTTTATCTTCATAAATAATCTGCTTTTGCTTCCGAATTGTTTTCAAACGGTATTTTATGAAAAAAGCAAGGCTTAAAAATAGGTAAAAATTCGATAAAACCTTTGTTTTGCATTGGATGCTTGCAGGTAGGAAAGTGTTTCGTCACGAAAATTACAAAATCCTAAACATTTTCAAGGCATTGATGTTACACTGGTGATTTTTGGAGAAGCATTGACAGGAGCATGCTGATCATTTAATTTTACAACTGTGGCGGTCTATTCAATTAAAGATTTGGAAAAATTGTCAGGAATTAAGGCTCACACCATTCGTATCTGGGAGCAACGCTACGGTATTGTCAATCCTAAACGTACTAAAACAAATATCCGTTATTACGAAGATGATGATTTAAAATTTTTGCTCAATGTTGCGCTGTTGAATAAAAATGGCATTAAAATCTCCAAGATTGCCAGAATGAATCGCAGTGAAGTAGCAGAAAAAGTAGCAGCTATTTCGGAAATCAACTTTGAATACGGCACTCAGCTCGACGCGCTCACCATTTCGATGATTGAAATGGACGAGTATAAGTTTGATCGCATCATTTCTACCAATATCAAGCAGTTGGGCTTCGAGCGTACCATGCTTGAAATTATTTACCCTTTTCTCGAAAAACTCAGCTTACTTTGGCTTACCGGCTCTATCAATCCGGCACAGGAAAATTTTATGAGCTACCTCATTCGCCAAAAGGTGATTGTAGCCATTGATAATGAGCCACTTCCGTCGGGACGCAATACGAATAAGTTTCTGATTTACTTACCGGAAGGTGAAAAACAGGAACTGAGTATGCTGTTCATGCACTACCTGGTAAAATCCCGTCGGCACCATGTTATTTACATCGGGCAGGAAATGTCGTTGACGGATTTAAAGGATGCCTACGATATTCATCGTCCAGACTATATTTTTACGATGATCACCGAAACGTTTGCCCGCGAACCGGTGCAGCGTTATGTGGATAAATTGGCGACAACTTTCCCAGAAGCTAATATTTTACTGTCTGGTTATCAGGTCATTGCCCAAAATGTACGCCCTGCGGAAAATGTAATGATTTTAAAAAGCCTCGATCAAACAATTGCGTTTCTGAATGAAGTAAGCCCGATGAAAATGAAAGTACACAACAACATTTCGTCGCTCAACTTTTAGACGTACGCAGTGCTTGTAGCAATCCTTTCCGTTCTATCCGATACAAAATAAATACAAATAATAGAAACAAGCCGGTATTAGTAAATAAAACCAGCCAAAGCGCGTCATTTATTATAGTTCTTGTATAAATACTCACCAGATAAAATAATATAATCAAGCCTACATATAATAAAATGCGTCCTACCGGATAATCAATGGGATAATATTTTTGTCCCAATGCCCAACATGCCGCCAACATAAAGCCATAGCACGCTAACGCCGCCCACGCGGGTGCATAATAACCCAACACGGGAATAAAAATTAAATTAACAAGAATTGTAATAATGGATCCGACTAATGATATCCAACCCCCTACTCTGGTGCGATCAGCCAGTTTAAACCAGATGGAAACGCTATAGTATAAGCCCAGGAATAGATTGGCAATCAACAAGATAGGCACAATGCCCAAGCCTTCCCGATACGCCGCGCCAATAAAATATTGTATAATATCCATATATAATAAAATTCCCAAAATGGCGATACTTCCTACAATGGCAAAAGCTTGGGCTACCTGGGCATAAATAATTTTAGAATCGTCGCGATCCGCATGCCGAAAGAAGAAAGGCTCAGCAGCATAATTAAATGCCTGGGTAAATAAATTTAATAAAACTGCAATTTTAGAGGCAGCGCCAAAAATTCCCATTTGCGCTTTATTGTAAGCTAAATCATTGGAAGCCAATTCTTTCAATAATGGAATTCCGATAAATTGATTAACAATACCCGCCACGCCCGACAGTACCAGCGGCAGCGCATACCACACCATTTTATTGAGCAAACTTCGATCAAATTCTAGTTTTATTTTAAAATAATACGGCAAGAGTAATAATAAGGTAATAAGACTGGCGACAAAATTGGCAATAAAGACATAAGCCAGCCGGTTTTCCGCATCATAAATACTTGATATCCAAGTCCATCCTTGCTGAATCAGCCAGGGGCATGCTTCAAAAAAGAAAAATACGAATATAATATTAACAATAATCCCCAAGGTTTTTAAGAGCATAAATCGCATTGGACGGTTTTGCAAACGCAGCCGGGCAAAAGGAATTGCCGCCAATGCATCAAGCGCTACTATGAGTAAAAACCAAATGAGATAATCAGGATGATCGGGGTATTTTAACCAAGTAGCAATTGGCTGCGCCAACAATAAAAGTATGCCCGTAAAAACGAACGTACTGATTAACAGCGAGATAGAAGCAGTCGAAAATGTACGGGTGAGTTCCTCTGGCTTGCGCCCGAAGCGGAAAAATGCCGTTTCCATTCGGTAGGTAAACAAGATTAGCAAGAGCGCAATCCAGGCGTATAATTCTGACACAACTCCGTACTCCTGTGGTGCAAAAATGCGTGTAAAATAGGGCGTAAGCACTACCCAGTTGAGCAGTCGGCTCAGGATACTGCTGATGCCATAAATGGCGGTTTCTCCGGCTAATTTCTTTAATAACGACATTACATTGGAGAATTGGAGTAATGGATATTGGAAGAATGGACACCGTTTTTCTTATTACTGCAACGCTCCATTATCCCCTGTTTAAAGTGCAATTTTACTTAAAAAAACAAACCTTTTAGCATTTTTGCGATTATATGGTATTTTCGTGGCGCATTTATATTCATACTAGCAAAGTGCGTCATACGCATTTGTTTCAATGAAAACTACTTATGATAAACGTAGCACTCCTCAAAAAAATATGCGAAACGCCGGGGGCACCGGGTTTTGAACAAAAAGTTCGTGAACTGGTACTAAAGGAAGTAAAACCTTTGGCAGACGAAGTCATTGTGGATGCCATGGGCAACGTCATTGCCATTAAACGTGGCAAAGCCCGCAAAAAAGTGATGATTGCCGCACATATGGATGAAATTGGTTTTATTGTCACACATGTGGACGATGATGGGTTCCTGCGCTTTCATCCACTGGGTGGCTTTGACCCCAAAACATTGACCTCTCAACGGGTTATTGTGCATGGCAAAAAAGATTTGGTGGGCGTGATGGGTAGTAAGCCAATCCATCTGATGTCTCCCGAAGAACGGAATAAAGTAGTGCCTATTAGCGATTATTTTATTGATTTGGGCATGAGCAAAGCTGAAGTGGAAAAGTTTGTTTCAGTGGGTGACCCAATCACCCGCGAGCGCGAGCTGATTGAGATGGGCGACTGTGTCAATAGTAAGTCCTTGGACAATCGGGTGTCGGTATTCATTCTACTGGAAGTGCTGCGTGAATTGCAAAGTACTGATTTACCATACGATATATATAGCGTTTTTACGGTACAGGAGGAAGTAGGCTTGCGAGGCGCCATCTCATCGGCACATTTGGTAGATCCCGATTTTGGTTTTGGCTTGGATGTGACGATTGCTTTTGACGTACCAGGTGCGAACGGGCACGAAGTGGTCACAAAATTGGGCAAAGGTGCAGCGATCAAAATCCTGGATGGTTCGGTGATTTCCGACTATCGCATGGTAAATTATCTGAAGAAAATAGCCACCGATCAAAATATTCCCTGGCAACCCGAAATTCTGCCCGCCGGCGGCACCGATACTGCCGGTGTACAACGCTCCGGCAAAAAAGGAGCCATCGCGGGAGCCATTTCGATTCCGCTGCGCCACATTCACCAAACCATTGAAATGGCGCATAAAGGCGATATTCTGAATTGCATTCAATTGCTGAAAGCGAGTCTGACAAATCTTGATAAATACAACTGGGATTTTAAATAAAATATAATATTTATCAAATTAAACATTTCTTATTTTCTGAAAATCAATCTTTTGTAACAATGTGGAACGAAGTGAATAATCAGCTCAAGGCTACTTTTAAATTTAAAGACTTTACTGAAGCCTTTAGCTTTATGACTGAAGTAGCCTTCCACGCCGAAAAGCTGAACCATCATCCCAATTGGAGCAATGTGTGGAATACCGTCGAGATTACACTCAGCACCCACGACGCCGGTAATGTGGTCACCGACAAAGACCGCCAACTGGCAGCGCTCATTGATCAAGTATATAAGCGTTATAATCGGGACTGAAATTCTTAGGATAAAACTTTCGCTTTCAAGGCATTGAATATAAATGTAAATGAAATATTCTATCAGCAAAATTGCCGGAATTATCAACGGTCAATTGTTACAATCTTCCCCAAGTTATCAAGATATTGAACACCTGCTGCTGGATAGTCGTCAAATTGTTTTTCCTGCTTCGGCACTGTTTTTTGCCGTAAAAGGTACCCGGCATAATGCGCATGAATTTATTCCCCAATTGTATCAGGCGGGCGTACGCAATTTTGTCGTTAGCGAATCAATTGATTTACAAAAGTTTACAGAAGCAAATTTTATTTTAGTTGATAACACCCTTGCTGCCTTACAGCAATTGGCGGCGTATCATCGGCAACAATTTCAGTTACCCGTCATTGGCATTACCGGCAGTAACGGGAAAACCATTGTAAAAGAGTGGCTGTTTCAGCTCCTGCGCGAAGATTATCACATTGTACGCAGCCCGCGCAGCTACAATTCTCAGTTTGGCGTGCCTTTATCGGTGTGGCATATCAATCCTGACCATGATCTGGCGATATTTGAAGCCGGCATTTCGCAAATGGGAGAAATGCAGCACCTGGCACCAATTATTCATTGTAATATTGGCATTTTTACGAATATTGGCGAAGCCCACGCCGCCGGTTTTCCTTCGATGGAGGAAAAGGTCAGACAAAAGGCTGAGCTCTTTCAGTTTGCAGATATTATTTTTTATTGCAAAGATCACCCGCTGATTGCCAATACTTTAGTACAATTAAACAAAAAAACGTTTTGCTGGTCGAAACGGGAAGCAGCCGATCTTTATATTAAAAAAATTTCAAATAATTCGTCCCATACCTTTATCGAAGGCATTTATAAAGAGCAAAACCTGCACATCCGCATCCCATTTACCGACCACGCTTCAGTTGAAAACGCCATTCATTGCTGGGCAATTTTATTGTATTTATGTGTACAACCGGCTGAAATAGAGCAGCGTATGGCGCATCTGGAGCCGGTGGAAATGCGGCTGGAGGTGAAAGAAGGGATTAATAATTGCATCATTGTGAATGATAGTTATAATTCCGACCTCACTTCGCTGACACTCGCCCTGAATTTTTTGGAACAACAGCGCCCCAAAGCCAAGCGCACGTTGATTTTATCCGATATTTTACAAAGCGGTCAGGACACCGAAATTTTGTATAAACAAGTAGCGAATTTAATTTTGGAAAAAAAAGTCAATCGCCTGATTGCCATTGGTGAAGAGATTGCGATTTTGTGCAAAAAACTCCCCCAAGAAATTCATACACAACATTTTATAGATACCAACGCTTTTTTTGCCCAACTGGATAACAGTCATTTTCAGGATGAAAATATCTTGCTAAAAGGGGCGCGGCAATTTGCGTTTGAACGCATTGCCCATCGTTTGGAATTAAAAGCGCATAAGACCGTTCTACAAATCAACCTGCAAAATTTTATTCGGAATTTGTATTTGTACAGCCGTTACCTACGTCCGGGCGTACGTACCATGGTGATGGTCAAGGCGGCGGCTTACGGCAGCGGCGGCGCCGAAATCGCACGATTATTGGAGTTTCAGGGGGTACATTATCTGGCGGTAGCCTATACCGACGAAGGCATTGAACTGAGGCATGAAGGCATTCGGATGCCTTTGATGGTGCTTAATCCTGAAACCTCGAGTTTTGATGCGATGCATCGTTTTCAGCTCGAACCCGAGATTTATAGCTTAACGTTGATGCAGGAATATGCCCATTTTAGCAAGATCAAAAATGGCAATTCGGTTTTCCCGATTCATATCAAACTGGATACTGGCATGCACCGCCTGGGCTTTGAGGAAGAAGATTTACCGGATTTAATTGCGTTGATAAAGGATAATCCGCAAATTTATATTAAAAGTATTTTTACACACCTGGCTGCCAGCGAAGCGCCGGAGCACGATGCCTTTACCTTGGAGCAATTGCATTCGTATGAAAAAATGTATAATTTAATTGCCGAAAACCTGAATTACCAGCCTTTGCGGCATGCACTGAATACCTCAGGCGTACATCGTTTTCCTGACTGGCAAATGGATATGGTGCGTTTTGGCATTGGTTTGTATGGATTGGACAATTACAAGGCGTTCAAAGAAAGCTTGTTTCCGGTTTTGAGTTTAAAAGCAACGATTTCGCAAATTCATTATCTTGAAATTGGCGAATCAGTCGGCTACGGGCGTAAGTGGCGAGCTGAGCGTCCTTCGGTAATTGGCACTATATCAATTGGTTATGCGGATGGCTTACGCCGAACTGCGGGCAATGGAAAATACTCGGTTTGGTTGCACGGCAAACTAGCGCCTATTGTCGGCACCATAGCGATGGACATGTGCATGATTGACCTCACCGATGTACCGGAAGCGCGCGAGGGCGACGAAGTGGAAATTTTTGGTGAAAATCTACCGGTAACGGAGCTGGCGAAGGTGTATGATACCATTCCATTAGAAATTTTTACCACCATTTCTGAGCGCGTCAAGCGTGTGTATGTGCAAGAATAACCCAATTGAATGCCATGCAAAAAGGAAAATTATACCTCATTCCTACGCCGCTGGGCGAAGCCGCAACGCACACCCTGCCCGTTTACTTGATAGCTATTGTACAAAACCTTGATACATTTATCGTGGAGCGTGCAAAAACGGCCCGTCATTTTATCAAAGCGATTTGTCCGGGTAAGTCATTGGATTTGAACTTATTAGAACTGAATGAGCATACGCCCGCCGAAGCAATTACGCATTTTTTGGATGCTGCCGAACAAGGGAAAGATATAGGTTTGATGTCAGAAGCCGGTTGTCCAGGCGTGGCAGATCCCGGTGCAGCGGTAGTCGCCCTGGCCCACCAAAAAGGCATTGAAGTCATGCCTTTAGTTGGTCCTTCTTCCATTTTGCTGGCGCTGATGGCATCGGGCATGAACGGACAGTCGTTTTTTTTTAATGGCTAAATGTCAGCGAAAAAACCACAAATAAAAAATGATTTTAAAATAATGTAAAAAAATACACGAAAATTTA
>JBKBWT010000079.1:0-18601 GCA_046314415.1 Saprospiraceae bacterium | reverse complement strand
CCCAATTTTATGCTGCCGGCATTAAAATCACCAAAGTCGGAACGAGTGTACGAATTGCGCAGCTACGAGAGCGCCACGGAAAAAATTTATAAAAATAAAGTGCAGATGTTTAACGAAGGAGGAGAAATTGTATTGTTTAAAGATTTGAATTTCAATGCGGTATTTTACGGCGAAGTGATTTCCGGTGCCAAAATGCCAAATTTAATGTACCTGACCACTTTTGAAAATAAAGCCGACCGCGACGCCCATTGGAAAACGTTTGGCGAACATCCAACCTGGACTAAATTGAAAGCCATGCCAGAATATCAAAATAATGTTTCGCACATTGATATTACATTTTTACGCCCGACGGATTATTCGGATATTTAATTTGGGTGTAAATTAAGTGTGGCATATTAGCCCCTCCGACTCCCCCAAGGGGAGAGCAACATGCCACACTCATTAAAAAAACCCTATATTACTTGTTAATCAAAAACCCGAAGCTGATTTTAATCAAACTCCGGGTTGTACTAAATAACTGGGGATTAATTTTCTAGAATTCAATCGCTTCAATCGCTGAAATCAATGCCTGTCGGTCGGTTTCCAGCAATTGCATGATGTCGAATACTTTCTCGCTGAAGCCTGCCAGCGCGAAAACCTTGTTTTCCGGGAATTGCAGACTTCCGTAGCCTTGCAGGTCGAACGAGTAAATGAACGGATCAGCCCCGTAGCGCTGTTTATATTGGTCAAACGTCGCTTTTGGCGAATAATGCCCCATCCAGCCCTGCATATCCGACAAAATGATAATGCGATCATACGCCTGCTTCGCCTTTTGAAAAATGGCGTGGAAATTCGTACCCGCCGAACGCGCATTCTTGATCAAACGATCCGCAATGCTCATCGTCGAATCCCCAAAATACGGCGTCAGGTACGACGCATCGTCCGAAAATCGCATCAAATCAGCATCATTCGACCTGTACAGCACCGCCGCGAAAATCGCTCCGATCTCAATCGGCGGCTTTTGCTTACCGCGTGCACCCGTCATCGAACCCGAATCGTCCAGCACAATCAAAGTACGACCGTCGAATTTTGGTACGTTGTCCAACGCCAGCTCCAATGCCTCATTCAGGGCTTTTTGCACTTGACGTAACTGATTGATATTCAATTCAGAAGCTGCTTCTTGCAATGCATCCAGTGCCGTCAAATATTGGAACGGCAGCACCAGCGATTTTTTAATCTGGTGCCGATTTACCAATTTTTGGCAAACCACATCCGTCAATTCCGGTGCTTGTTGCAAGATATTCCGCAGGTTGCGCAGCAAAGCAAAATATCCTAACTTGTTGGTTTTCAACAGTTCTGCCCAGGCAGCCGCCTTCAATGCTGCTTTTTCGGCATCATTTTCTGCTTTCTGACCAGCTTGCGTCAACTTGGTTTCCCAAGTTTGCGTCGTGCGTAATTCATTCACAATCAATGACTTCAAAGCTTCCGCGTTGCGCTCGGTCGGCTTTGGGTGAACGAGATTCACCACATCCACCAATTTATAAGCCCGGTTTTCCCCGCGATACTTCGCCAATTGGTACGAATCAAATCGGTCAAATGCTTTCGCAAAGCCTTTTTTCATCGCATTCGGTAGGTGCTTGCCACCTTTCGACTCGAAGTACGCCAGGATTTCCAACATATCGTCCGGACGGAAAATGATTTTATCATAAAAATCCTTCGCCCACGGCTGCCCCGACACCTGCGCCGCCAACTCCGCCGCCAACACATGCGTGATCGAGCGCATCCCGTACTGCGTCCGCGCGAAAATTGCGGCTTTGGCTGCGAAAATCGGCTCCACTTGCGGCAACAACTGAATGAGTTCTTGAAATGTCTGCTTCGCCGAGCGATAAAATTGATCCTGCGCAAACGAAGTCAGCAACAGCGACGCCAGTTGCAGCTTTGGAGTCATCACATACGCCTCGCCACCTGCTTTGTTCAGCACTTTTTTTGGCGCTTTTTTAAAATTGAACAATGCCATAAAATCGGATTTTAAAATCGGGGAAAAATGGAATGTGTTGTTGTTTGTTGGATCATACTTGTAGTACGAAGTAACACGTTCTTCACCAGCGAAACTCTTGAATATCATTTGGTTATCAATGTAACGCTTGCGGCTTCGCAAAACCGATGATTTTGTTCTGTTCTGCCGTTTCGCTTCTGAACTGTGACAATCTTTTCAGCAAGACTTTTGCCCAATTGTATTGCGCCGTGGTGTGTAAAATCTGGCAGTAATTGGTTCCTACTTCAATCATCCGGTTATTCGTTAAAATAAAAATGGAGTTATTAAATAAAATCTCCTTTTCATTATGATCGAAGAAGTTATGCTGGTAAATGTCTATAATTTCATTCCGGTACGTTTTTAAAATAAAGCCGTACGCCTCCGTGCTATCCACCTCACCGATAAAGCTTACACACGGCACTTTGTCAAATAGCAAAGCATAAAAAGCCTTCACCTCCACAAAATGTCCGGTAAATAAACCGATGTAATCTTTAATTTTTCGGGTAAAGAATTTCCAAAACATGCTATAAAGTTTTAAAAGTTTAGCGGATGAAGAAAGACTCGAACTTTCAACCCGTGGCTTAACAGACCACCGCTCTGCCATTGAGCTATTCATCCTTTTTCTAATATTTTCAAATTTCTTATCTCACATTTCATATTTAAACCAGCACTCCCAACGGGAATCGAACCCGTATTTCCAGCTTGAAAAACTAGCGTCCTGAGCCATTAGACGATGGGAGCAATAGAGAAAAACGTTGTCCCGATGGGAGTCGAACCCACACCCCTCCCGTTAAAAGCGGGATGCTCTGCCAATCGAGCTACGAGACAATCATGTAATTATTTATTCGATTTTCAGGAGTTATTTACATATTGTATCAAATTTGCGGTGATGACGGGAATTGAACCCGCAACTTGAGGATAGACAATCCCCTGCTCTACCGTTGAACTACATCACCTAATCCTGGGACGCCAGATTTTTTGACGCCAGATGCCAGACAATAAAGTATCATTATACAATAGTCATTACACTATAATATTCTGGTAATTCTTAAAATGCTGTAAATTCTGATCAAAAACAGGTGAACGAAGTTTGGCAGCGTACAAAGGCTTGCGCCTTTCGGCAGGATTCGAACCTGCTACCCATAGATCCTAAGTCTATTACTCTACCGAATGAGTTACGAAGTAACGCGTACCATCAGTATCACCTGAGTTCCTAAAGCAGCTGAGAAAAATGATGATATGGAAGTAAATGAATTTTTTCGCAGCTGTGTCATTAACAGCCGCGATGGGTGGCTGTTAACGCAGATTGACGACGCCCTGATCCTCCCGGCTAAAACTGCCGAGATAACAACGTTTACTGGCCTTGCAGGGTCGCACTGTAATATTGAAGAGATTGATATGTAATTGAATTCGTGCCATGATTTTTGTTTTATAATCAACTGACAAACCCATAATGCTTTTTCGCAGATATTTAGTTCCATCCAAGTTAAAGAAAATTAAAAATAATTTTTATACTTCGCATAAAAAATTGATGATCAAATATTTACTAAAATAATTTTAGAAAAATTAATGTTAATTTAAGGGGTTGTTTGTTGATATTCTACTTATTTTATAAAAAAGGCTACCAAGCACTCGCTGGCAGCCTCTAAACATGTTAGCTCAGGAAAACAATGGTCTTTGGGGTCGTTACAGGGGTTGTCGCATAGTGTTTTGATACAATTAAACAGGGGTTTAATTTTTATACAAAAATACAACTTGAAAACGCCAGGCGGTACTCCCAATTCTGGGGGGTATCAGGGGTGAAGGATAAAATGTGATATTTGTAATGCGAGATTTGAAATGTGAAAGCTAACACAAGCCACAATAAAAAAAGGCTGCGGGGAACGGGGCAGCCTTACAATACTGGAGGTTCAGCATTTTTGAGGGTTACAAGAACCATCCGCCTCGCATGCTGAATAATGTTTGGTTTTGTAGCAATCTCTGTTGCTCTTATTGGCGAGTGGATGCTACAAAGATAGCACAGCAGCAAGTGCGTGGAAATCCCCAATCTTGGGGGTAAATCAAGAAGGCTTAGGAAATAACAGAATTTCCTAAGCCGAATATCAAACCGTGTTTGCCTTTTCTTCTGGCAGCGACAGGTACTGCGCGTAGCGTGCACGCCAGAAGCCGATTGCCATTAAAAACTGACCAATAATCAGAAAGCAATTTTTGAGGACAGAAAGGGTAACGAAAAAGTTAAAATTCTCTTCATGTATTACTTCTCCTATTAATTCTAAGAAAAACCCAACTAAGTAAGGAATAATCACGCCAAAACTTAACCAAAAGTAAGGGTTTTTAGCAAGAGGTAATGTAAGATAAAACTTATAAATAAACCATAAATAGATTGAAGCAATACCAAAAGAGAAAATAGCGGTAGTATTGGGGTTAAATTTACCAAACGCCAAATATCCTTCAATAAAAAAATAATTAATTGAAACAGCCATGAAAATCAAAATTGTAATCCATTTTAACCAGAACTTATATTTTGATGGTAAAAGCAACAAGTAAAACCATCCTAAAAAAGCAATAGCATTTAATTGATACAAAATGGCTAAAAAATTAGTATCCTTGATGCCCCAATAAGTTACAAACGGTTGTATAACTTCAAAATGTTTATATGCCAAGTATATAAAAATCTGCTCTAACAAATTAAATAAAAAAGCCAAAACGCGATATGTCAAAAACACTTTTAACACTTTGTTTAAGTACTTCCATTGCCAAATAGCCACTACAATAGGAATTAAAATAGTGGCGGTATATATTCTACTAAATAATAGAAATAGAGCTTCTGCTTCAGAATTTATCATAAACCTGGTATTTACTGTCCTGGAGGAATTTTAAAGCCAGTACTCCCTCCTTCACCGCCCGTACCACCTACAATATCACATTTAGCAGCGCAGAAGAAAGCGAAGTAGTTACCATTATTATCTTTACCCAGTCGCCCCCAAATGATATGACGGTGCGGGAATGCAATAAGCGGGTTACGATAAATTTCATTAAACGTTTCTTCTTCAAACACGAAGTAATACTCTCCTAATTGATTGGGGTCTCTCACTGCATCCTCGGAGCCAATATCAAATACCAACCATTTACCATCTACCTCGTCAGGATTTTCAATATCGCTGATTTTAAGCGCGATCTCATCGTTAGAAGCAGCAGCAAATAGTCGTTTTGCTTTCCATAAAGCAAGTGGAAACATTTTTTCCAGGTTTGCATTTCCCCAATAATTGACAACAAAGTCTTCCATCTGCTGCATATTAATCGGAGTGCTGCTCACTGAATTAGCGCCTCTTAATACAATAGCCATGTTTTATAAATTTGAAGGGTTAAATAATATGCTTAAAATGATTTACCAGATAATATGTCACTTTCTTTAATACCAAAGAGTTTTCCTAGGTTTAAGAATAATTTTTTGGGTTTACTATATTCGTTTTTTATAATTTCTTTAATATTTTTTAATATTACTTTCTCGGTGTAAGCTTTTCCTTGCTCAACAGGCTGGGAAGCATCAAAAAAATTATTGTAGGTTTCAACTGGTGTCCAATAGTATTGATCCTTTAATTGGAAACGATAGAACTCAAATTGAAGCGGATAAGTATCAATAAGAGAGAAAGAAATACCGCCGGGTTCATTTGATAAAGTGCCCTTTATAGTTATTTTGTTTGGCTGTTCCACTTCAAAAGGTAATTGACATGGATAGCTCTTCAGGCTAATGTCTTTTACGATTCGAGTATTTCCAAAATTTTCAATTGTAGTAGTAATGCGCGGAGAAGGGATCTTATAGATAATTTTGCTAACTCTGCCGCTATCAGAAAGTAGCTCATTAGCATCAGAAGCCGTTAACTTTCTAAAATCCACCTGCCCCTTCTCATCTAAAAAATTAAAAAACCGCTGAGGTAAAGGGGCGCAGTAATTAGCCCTATTAGATACAATATCGAGGTATTCATCATTTCTAAATGTTCTTTTAATCGTCCCAATAAATTCCCCAAAATAATAATTTACTTGATTAACTAAAGGATCGGCTATCTTGATAGGATCCTCATTTAATATAATTTGACGACTTATTTGAGGAAGTAAATTACTGCCTTTGCAAGAAGTACAGATACTATCTGTTTTTTGATAAATATTGTGCACAGAAGCCAAGATTTGTTTGACGACACCACTTGATGCTAAAAAATTTTCGTATGGAAGCATTTCTACTCCCCCCCCGCATTTTGCCCAAGGATTATTGATGACTATGAATTTTAAAGTATCCTTAGTAGTTGTATTGACTCGCTGTACGTACCCTTTCGCCACTGTAGCGTGACCTAGTACGTTTACTTGGTCAGAAGTAGGGCTAAGTGTAAGAATAAAAGGGCGGCACATTTTAATTTGCTCTTTCAGGGCATTCCAAGTCATGATACTACCGGCTACTGCTCGATTGACTTCTTCGGTTGCATTGTAGTTGTAAGCAGAAAAAAGTAGATCGAACCATTGTGGAATAGGTGCCGTTTTAAGATTTGTGTAAACAGGAATTGGCGTATTACACCCTCTATAACTACCCGAATTGATACAAGTTGTATCACAACGATCATTACATTTACATCCAGCATCTGTAAAGCCTGGAGGCATACTTCCACCTCCTTGTAATTCCAAATATTTTTTTGCTAGTTCAAATTGATTTCTGTTGACGGAAGGAGCATGAGCTTCCATTATCATTTCCATACTTGCCGCCCAACACCAACTACCCGTTTGTTGTGGAAACATTTGGACTGCAGGTAAGACTATAGAATCTTGGCTGTAACATTTTACATAAAATAAAGTAAGGCAAAAACTTATTAAGATTTTAATCAAAGCGCTTCTCATATTATATACTACTTTTATTTACTAAGGAATCAACTTCAATTCAATCGCTTTTAAGATGGCTTCCGTCATGCAGTTGACGTGCAATTTTTCATAAATATTTCGGATATGTGCCTGTGCCCCATAATAACTGATCCCCATGGCATCTGCAATTAGTTTGTAGCTCTTTCCTTGTCCCATGAGTCGCAGCGCTTCCAATTCTCGCGGTGTAAGTGCCACATAATCAGGATTTTCTTTAAACTCTTTATTTTGAAATAATTGAATTACTTTGGCAATAATAGTGGGCGATAAATAACCAGCTCCTTGGTGAACTTCTAATATCGCTTGCTCCAGCTTGCTCATCATATCGCCTTTGAGGATGTAGCCCGATGCGCCCCGACACAGTGCCACAAAAATGGGGTGGTTATCCTCAAAGCGGGTTTGAATCAATATTTTGGTTTCTGGATATGCTTTTTTGATTTTTTGGAGCGCATCCAATCCACTCGTACCAGGCATTTCGATGTCCATCAGCACCACGTCGGGCTTGGCTTCTGACACTTGCTTCACGGCTTTGTCTGCATCAGGGTAGGCGGCTCGCAAAAAGAGTGTGTCGGGGTGTTGTGCAACATAATCCTCGATCAAGTCTCTTACATTTTTATTGTCTTCAAACAGTACTACACTGATGGGGTGTTCCATGTCAATCGGTTATTGAGATTTATTAGTAAATAATTGAATCGCAATTGGCATCGTAGAAGGCGAAAGAAAGCCGCCACCACTGTGCACAATTTGAATTGCTTGTTTTAATTGCGTTGCCAAATCACTTTTCAAAATATACCCCGAAGCGCCCCAACAAAGCGCTGTGAGAAGATGCTCTGCATTGTTGAACACGGTTTGCATCAGCACTTTTGCTTGCGGATGTGCCTGTTTAATGGCTTTAAGCGCCTCAATGCCGTTCGTACCCGGCATTTCTATATCCATGAGGATGACATCAGGCTGTAGTTGGGTCACTTGTGCTACAGCTTCATCAGCATGAGCAAACGCTTCACGGATGTACATCTGATCAGATGCATCCAGATAATCGGTAATAAATTCCCGAACATTTTTGTTATCCTCGTACAGGAGGATGCTAATAGGTGGCTGCATAGCTGTGTCATTGGTTGCCGTAAAATTGATCAAAAATGTGCAGTGCGTCTATCCCCAATCTTGGGGGTATTGCTTTACAATTCTGGTGCGAAGATGCTAGCATAAGTGCCCTTGCCGGGTTCTGATTGGAATTGAAAATCCATTAAACCTTCCTTTGCCAGGCTGAATAAACTTTTCAGACCAATGCGCCCACCCTGGTTCTTGCCATTTTTATCATTAGGCTCTTTGAGTTTGGCTTGCCAATCAAAGCCTTTGCCATTATCCGATATTTCAAGTCGGAGTCCTTTCTTTTCCCGTTTAATACAGATGGTGGCGTGCGTCGCTTCGGAGTACTTATAGCTGTTGTTGACCAATTCTTTGGCGATGAGTCCTAGCTTTTCAATGCGCGTAAGGTCAATTTTCAAAATCTCGGTGTCGGAAAGTTCATTTTGATAATCCAGTTGTATATTTTTTAAAGCAAAGCATTCCTGTGCATGCCATTGCAAATCGTTCAAAACGGTTTGGAGCGAATTCTTTTTAGGATCAATCAAATCAAATACAAAACGGAGTTTTCGCTCAATGCCTCTCAGAATATCCTGGGCTTTCACCAAATTATTTTGTACATTGAAGACCAGACTTTGTAGTTCTTGCTGCGCCATTACAATTCTGCCCGACACGCCCAGCAGGTCGCCCCCTAAATCCGTGTGTAGTCGATTGGTCCATTCACTACGCAGTGTGTAAATTTTGGAGGCATTTCTCACTTTGCTGATGGTAATAGCATATACGGCAGCGCTTGTCAGAATAAGCAGGTACAGCACAAAAGCCGGAATGTACCACCAGGTATTATCTTTTTTTACAGTGATATTAAGTGTGGTTAATAAAATAAGTTCACCTCCCCTATTTATACAATACTCCAATGTATAATTACCTGATTTTAAATCAGGAAAGAAGCCAATGGTGGTATCTTGCTGAACGTTTTCGGGTTGATTATTATCCTGAAGATGAAAAATCCGCTTGCCAGACAGGGCATTTACGTCAAAAACCGTCAGTTTTTGAGTGGACTTCATTCTTATTGGGTGGTAGTCTGAAGAGCCAATCGATTGGTTGATAGAGACAGGTGCTCCTTCCACTAAAACGGTTAGAGAAGTAGTTTGGGCGGTAATCCATACCGGTGCAACCAGGGCAAGCAATGCACATTTCACGGCGAAGGGGGTATAATTTGGTAATGTTGTTTCAGCAAATAAGGTTTAGCACATAACTATTTTCATTTTTTTGCGTAAATGATTTTTTCAATAAAAGCAAATATAATTATTTGTAAGTCAATTTTAAAAAATTTATCTATTAAAACCCATTGATTCAAAAAAATTATTGTATCCAAATAGTAGTATTTACAAATAAAGCCCTCCAGATAGTTCCGGAAGGCTTTATTTAAATTTTTATCATACATATTTTACCAGCCCGGCAAAATATTCAAGCCAAATATAAACTTGCTATTATCCAAAAATGGACGGGCATAGTACGGCTCCAGAATGAGCGCACCGAATAAGTTGACCCGCAGTGATACACCAGCACTTACTACCGGTAAAGCCTTGGCATACAGTACTTCATATACCGGATTGCCATTTTCGTCCACCAGCGGCGCGCCGGTATTGCGGTCAATTACGGGTACGCGATTGCCTTCGGAATCCACTTGATACACATCACCATTTAATTGCTCATTATTAAACCAGGCAATACCGCCGTCCACAAAGAAGTTGAGGTCGGAGAAGAAAAAGCCGGATTTAATCAGCGACAAGCGTTCTGGTCCAGTAAATGGAATGCGGATTTCAAAATTGGCAACGCCGATGCGACTACCAATGAGCTGATCAAAAGATTGACCGTTTTGAATCAGGATGCTTTCAATCGCATTGGAATTAAAGCCACGTACAAACCAAGGATTACCGACGTACAACGGGAATAATTGTTCGGCATCATCGCCATAACGCCCATAATGCATCGCACGGAAGGCAATACCAATCGGTCGCCACAAGCGATAAATACGATAATCGGCGGTAGCAGCAGTAAAGCTAAATTCCCCAAAATATTGCTCGGCTCCAAAACGGAAGCGTTGCCCATCCAAGGGTGCTGTCAAGCCAAAGAAGGAATTATCGCCGACGAAAGCGCCACCGACATTCCAGAGGTTGAATCCGGGCGCACTATCTACTCGTCTTCTATCCTGACCTAAATAATTGCCGCGCGCATACTGGTTTCCGCCAATGGGGATCGCCTGGTAAATATCTACATACTGATCCACCCGTGAGGTATAGCGGGAAAAGGACGCTTCGGCTTCAAAGCGCAAGGTAGTAGAAAACGGGTATGCTACAAAAGTACCCAACGTTTGCTCAAAGAACCGCTGAATAAAGAAAGTGTCGGCAACGCCTAACGCACTGCCATTACCAAATTGAATCTCCTGTAAGCCGGAATTACCAAACCCAAACGAACGAATTGGAATATGCGACAGTGTACTGCCCCAGGTAATCCGGCGTTTGCGATTGATGTAAGAAACCACTCCTCCAAAATCCGTAATCTCGCCATTCAAAGAAAGGCTGCTAAAAAGTTGATTGTTTCCCAAAATATCGCTGAACAGTAAGTCCACCCCTCCGGCTACACCCGTATTGGTACCGAAAGCATTGCTCGTACCTACGCCTACGCCCGCACTACCGCCCACGTAGTCGAGTTGAAATTTTGAGCGATAATCGCGTTCGCCGTATTCGGTTAACAGTCGATCATCATTCTTTTCGATCTGATCAAAAGCATTCATTTGGGCGTCCACAATTTTACGGGCATTCTGTTGCACGCGTGGCATCGTGGCAGCACTCATGTTTACTTCGCTTGGATTGACTTCCCGATTCAGAAAATCCTCCATTTTTGCCCGGTAAATGCTGTAGCGATTTTTCGAGAAATACATATACACCACCCGGTTGCGCTTACGGTCAATGCTCATCGCTGGTGCATAGTGGGTAATCCCGCTTACTCCGGTGAGCATATCGGTCATTTGATATACTTTGTTGGTGGTGGGTTCAAACTTGTAAATATTGCGGAAGCCATCGCGATTCGACAGGAACAAGATATTACCTTCGGTATCGTACAACGGATTCAGGTTATCCGCGCCAAAGAAAAAATCATAAATTTGAATATCGCCGCTGGCGACGTCCAGTTCGGCAATGTTGAAAGTCCATTTACCAGCTGCGCGCCCGCGCTCAAAACTCAGTTGATCGGTAGAAAACAGAATGCGGCTGCCATCTTCCGACCAGTGTGGATGTAGTTCTGAATAGCGGTCGTTGGTCAGGCGTTGTACTTTTTTGGTTTTTAAATTATAACCATACAAATCGCCTTGCCCTTGCACTTGCGCACTGAATACAATGGTATTGCCATCAGGCGACCAGGTAGGATTATTAAAAGATTCTATATCTTTAATTTTAATTTCATCTACCGTTTTCCCCGAATCCGCATTTTTTATCACCAATACGTTGCGTCCCTTGCTATAAACGGAGTAAGCAAAACGGGTGCCATCGGGCGACCAGGTGCCGGCTGATTCAATATAATCGAAATCGTCAATATGTCCTTCGCGGGTAGAGCTGGCTACTCGGCGAATGATCTTTCCGGTATTGGCATCTGCCAGGAAAAGGTCAATACCAAAGAGGTTTTTCTCCGACAGGAAAATGATGTAACGCCCGTTGGGACTGAGTTCCGGTGCAATGTTCATTCGACCGGCATTCTCTTCCGAAATCAACTTCGAGCCGACAAAGCGTTCTTTGCGGTCGCCCAGGAAAGTACCAAAATGTGCCTTGATCGTTTCCTGCCAATGCTTTGAGAGGTCTTTCTCGGTAATGCCCAGGGTTTGAATAACGGCTTCTTCAAAACCATATTTTGCCGTATTTACATAAAATGGCTCAATCACGTCATCGCCATAAACGCCGGTGAGATACGCCCAGAACGCCTGACCATAGCGATAAGGGAAGTATTTGTTAGAATTGCTCAGATCGCGTAAACTCGGCACATCATCATTCAACACTGCATCGCGCATCCACATCGCCGTAAGCGCATCCACACTACCGATGGACATGTACTCTGCCAAACCTTCCACCAGCCACAAAGGCAAATTTGCAATATTGTTTAAGTTGGTAGAATCCCCCCGGATCACCATATTATACTGAAAAGCATGTACCAACTCGTGTCCCAGTACATGGTGCGTTTGCTGATTGGAAGTTGCAATCGGCAGAATTACGCGGTTTTTAAAAGCCTCGGTCACACCACCTGTACCTACACCTACCTGCCCGAAAATGGCATTCGTTTGCTGGAAATCAGCGTGGTCGTTGTACAAAATTAAAGGATTCTTCTGCGCAAAGGTATCCCGCAGCACGCGCTGGTGTAGCCGGTACCAGGCTTCGGTCCAGGTAGAAAAATCCCGAAGATATTCCTCATTTTCTAAATACGTATAAATATCGAAATGAGGGGTTTGCTGAACTTTAAAATCGAAAGATTCATAATTTACCTTATTACGACCAAAGTACTGCGCCTGCACTCCGGTCACGAGCGCCAGCAAGAATAATAAGCTAAGGCAATATCTGTATGTGTTCATGTGCAGAACTTTTTAATTAAAATCAAATTCTATTTATAGAAATCTCAATATCAGGTTCATTAATAATACGATTCATTGGTTGAAAGTTGATTCGAATCGCTGTGCATTATTTCATCTCCTCGTCTTTCTTTAACAATAGTTAAAAGCGCTAAGTGGTTCAAATCGTGTGACTTGGGCGTTAAAATTGTCTTAAACCATTTTTTTAGACAGCCACAAGACAATTGCCTTGCTTTATTCTTACAAAAGGTTTAAACACAAATGATGTTTGCAAAAAGTTAAGTTTTCCGACTAATACTTTTGCGGAGACTTGTCTTATTGCCCGCTTGTTTTAACAAAACCTCCAGTTTTTCGTCTCTTTTTTACTAGAAAGACTATATTTATCCGCTGGAAGGTTGGGGAAAGGGACACCCGAAACAAGTAGCAAGTGTCGGATAAAATCTTGTCGCTTGTAACTTGACATCAAAATCGTTTTAAAAAATGCTACTAACATTTATCATTGTTTATCTGCTCATCACCATTGGTATTGGCTGGTGGGCATCGACACGAGTGCATTCCACTAAAGATTTTGTAGTAGCCGGGCGGCAATTGCCTTTAATGTTGGCAGCGTGCGCATCCTTTGCTACGTGGTTTGGCTCAGAGACTTTGATGGGGGCTTCCGCCGAGTTTGTCGAGGGCGGCTTGATTAGTGTAGTGGAAGACCCCTTTGGCGCAGCGCTTTGCCTGATTTTAGTGGGTGCTTTTTATGCCCGTAAGCTGTATCGGCTCAACATTCTGACCTTCTGCGATTTCTTTAAACTACGGTTCAGCCGGGCGGTCGAGTTTTGGTCGGCTTTTTTAATTGTGCCTTCGTACTTTGGCTGGATTGCGGCGCAACTCGTGGCCATGGCAATTATTTTACAAACATTAACCAATATTCCCTTTATTTACGGAATTATGATATGCACGGTCGCCGTTATTATATACACGTATATTGGCGGAATGTGGGCGGTGTCCATTACGGACTTTGTACAGACCATCATGATTGTCATAGGATTGTTGGCGTTGCTTTGGCAAATTAATATTCAGGCAGGTGGTGTCGAAAAAGTGCTGGCGTCCACACCTCCCGGTTTTTTCCAATTTACACCCAAGCCCGATTTCACGAGCATGGTGCAATATTTTGCAGCCTGGATCACAATTGGATTAGGTTCCATTCCCCAACAAGATGTTTTTCAACGCGTCATGGCTGCCAAAGATGAAAACACGTCCGTACGGGCAGCGTGGCTAGCCGGCATTATGTATCTTACTATCGGTTTTATTCCTTTATATATTGGACTGTGTGCCAAAAACTTATATCCAGAATTACTCAGCGGCGATCCACAAATGCTCTTGCCACAGATGGTGTTACAACACACCAGTACCCTGATGCAAATTTTATTTTTTGGCGCGCTAATGTCGGCTATCCTGAGCACCACCTCAGGCGCAGTCCTGGCACCTGCCACGATTATTGGCGAGAATTTAATTCGTCCATATATCAAAAGAATCAGCGATCAACGTTTGTTACAGATCATGCGTTTTGCAGTAGTTGGCGTAGCAGTAGCATCGGCATTGATGACCGGCTGGAAAACTAATATTTACGAACTGGTTGGAATGTCCTCAGCATTTAGTTTGGTTTCGTTATTTGTGCCGCTCACTGCCGGTTTGTACTGGAAAAAAGCCTCCAACCTGGGTGCTTTGCTTTCTATTTCAACCGGAATGGTGGTTTGGATTGTTTTTGAATGGATACCAACAGACATACCTAGCCTGGTTTGGGGACTTTTGGCGAGTATTTTAGGCATGCTCGTCGGAAGTTTTTGGAAACCGGACAACACGCATCAATCTTTGTACGCTATACTGGAAAAGCGGGGAAAAGCTTAAATTTGTAAGAAATCTTGTTATTAGTTATTGGGGAGCCAGGAAGATACCAATGCATTATTTTATTAAACTTCGAAAGATCCCTAACACAATAACACTTTAACACACAACCACATTTTTAAAAATCGTACTTCGTACATCGAAAATCGTACTTTGCCATGACTTATGATAATTTCACGATAAAAGCGCAGGAAGCCATCCTTTCAGCGCAGCGCATTGCCGCTAATTTTGACCAGCAACAGGTGGACACGACGCACTTGATACGGGGCATTATGGACACCGACGAGAATGTAACAACATTTATCTTACAAAAGTCCAATATTGATGTCAGCAATTTGCGTAAAAAACTGGACGACATCATTCGCACCTACCCGCGCGTGGAAGGCACCGATAAGCAGTTTTTGACCGATTCTGCCAATAAAGCCCTGAGTGCGGCTAAGAAAATGCTGCCTGAATTTGGTGACGAATTCATTTCTATCGAACTGATTTTATTGGGCATTTTTAGAGGAAGTGACAAGGGTGCCGTGCTGCTGCGGGGCTTGGGCGCAACGGAAGAAGGTTTGAAAGATGCCATTATAGAATTGCGCAAGGGTCGAAAAGTGACCGACCAAAATATCGACAATACCTATAATGCACTCAATAAATACGGGATTAATCTCAATGAGCGTGCGGAAACCGGCAAACTAGATCCGATTATTGGTCGCGATGAGGAAATCCGGCGGGTATTGCACATTCTGAGCCGTCGAAACAAGAATAATCCGCTGCTGATTGGTGAAGCGGGTGTAGGTAAAACCGCCATTGTAGAGGGTATTGCCTGGCGTATCATCAAAGGCGATGTGCCGGAAAACTTGAAATCGAAAAAGATTTTTACGCTGGATTTGGCAGGATTGATTGCAGGTGCCAAATTCAAAGGCGAATTTGAAGAGCGCCTGAAAGCTATTATCAAAGAAGTGGAAGCCTCCGGTGGCGAAATTATATTGTTCATTGACGAAATTCACACCCTCATTGGCGCAGGCGGCGGTAGCGGCTCCATGGATGCGGCGAATATTCTGAAACCGGCGTTGGCACGCGGCGAACTCCATGCGATTGGTGCGACGACCTTGGATGAGTACCAGAAATATTTTGAACAAGATAAAGCATTAGTGCGTCGTTTCCAGACTGTTACAATCAATGAACCAAGTTTGGAAGACACGATTTCGATCTTGCGCGGTTTGCAGGAACGCTACGAAGTATTCCACAAAGTGCAAATTCTGGACGAGGCGCTCATCGCTGCCGCGGAGTTTTCTGACCGCTACGTTACCGACCGTTTCTTGCCCGACAAAGCCATTGACCTGATTGACGAAGCTTCTGCCAAATTGCGTTTGGAATTAGATTCGGTGCCCGAAGAAGTGGATGAATGGGATCGCAAGGTGCGCCAGCTCGAAATTGAACGCGAAGCCCTCAAGCGCGAAGGCGACGAACGCAAAATAAGAGCCATCAATGAGCAGATTGCTAATGCGAAGCAGCGCCGTGATTCTCTAACCGCCGGTTGGCAAAATGAGCGCGAAATCATTGAGGTGATTCAGAATATTAAAAAAGAGATTGAAGACCTGGAGCAGGATGCCGAAAAAGCCGAACGCGCCAGCGACTATGAGACCGTTGCCAAAATTCGTTACGGTGATTTGCAGGATTTGCAAACACGATTGAAAATTGCCGAGGAAAAACTCGAGCAAATCCCTGATGATATCCGCATGACCAGTGGGGAAGTAACTGCCAATGACATTGCCGAAGTGGTGTCGCGTTCAACGGGCATTCCCATTTCTAAAATGCTGCAAAGTGAGAAGGACAAATTGCTGCGCTTGGAAGATGAAATCGGCAAGCGTCTGATCGGTCAGCAAGAAGCGGTACGCGCGGTATCGAATGCCGTGCGCCGTAGCCGTGCGGGTTTGCAGGATGCCGATCGTCCGATTGGTTCGTTTATTTTCTTGGGTCCGACCGGGGTTGGTAAAACCGAATTGGCGAAAGCCCTGGCAGAAGTGCTCTTTGATGATGAAAAAGCCATTACGCGCATTGACATGAGCGAGTACCAGGAGCGCCACGCCGCATCGCGCCTCGTGGGGGCGCCTCCAGGGTATGTGGGCTACGAGGAAGGCGGGCAGTTGACAGAAGCCGTGCGTCGCAGACCTTATTCCATTATCCTCTTGGATGAAATTGAAAAAGCACATCCCGATACTTTTAATGTGTTATTACAAGTCTTAGATGATGGACGTTTAACCGATAATCGCGGTCGCATTGCAAATTTTAAAAATACCATTATCATTATGACCTCCAACATGGGGTCGGACACTATTTTGGAGAATTTTGAAGATTTGGATGCCTTGGGCGAGAAAAAACGCCTGGAAATCATCGAAGCCACCAAGGATGAGGTGTTTAACCTGTTGAAAGAAAACCTGCGCCCCGAGTTTTTGAATCGCATTGATGAGCAGATCATGTTCCTACCTTTGAGCAAAGCGGAAATCAATCAGATTTCTAAACTTTTGCTGAAAAAAGTAGAAAAAATGCTAGGAAAGCAGGGCATTGTGTTCCGCATGAGTGACCGTGCGATGGAGCATTTGTCGAAGGAAGGCTACGATCCGCAATTTGGCGCACGCCCGATGAAGCGCGTCATTCAGCGCGAAGTCATTGACGAATTATCGAAATTAGTACTATCTGGCACCTTTACAGCCGGTGATACCATTTATGTGGACGAACAAAAAGGAGCGCTGACCTTTAGTAAAGAACCGTTTGAAGGGGCGGTCAATATTCCTGAAGTAGCGGAAGCAGGCAATGGCAAGCCGGCTGAACCCGTGAAAACCGAAGCTGAAAAGCAAACGGAAGAGGCTGCCGCCACCGCCAAGCGCTTGAAACAGATTAAAGAATTGGAGCAAGCCACAAAGGATGTATTGGATGCCGTGAAGGAATCAGGAGAAAGTGGCGCGAATGAGTAGTATGTTAGTGGGTTAACGGTTATTTGTTATTTTACAAATAACAAATAACCATTAACCCACAACCGTCTCACCCTACTGTCCAGTTGGTACCTTCTTTGCTATCTTTGAGTTGAATATCGAGCGCTTTTAACGCGTCGCGCACCTTATCGGAGGTTGCCCAATCTTTGCGAGTCCGTGCATCCGCGCGCATTTCGATGATGAGCTGCATTAAACCATCTACAATGCCATTATTGCCTCCTACTTCTTCATTCACCAATCCAAAGACATTGAAAATCAGATCATTGAAGGCTTGTTTCAAACGATCCAGGGTCGTTGCCGAAACGTCCGCGAGATTTAATTGTCCGCCTTTTAGCGCATTGATTTTAGTAACGAGTTCAAATAAATCCGCCAGTGCCTTGGGCGTGTTGAAATCGTCGTTCATATCGTCAAAAGCCGTGTCAATCAAGGTATTAATTTCCTGATCGAGTTCGCCAGCATTGGCATTTTCAACTGCCTGTAATTCCTGTAAGGTTTTATACCCTTCCATCAAACGGCGATAGCCTTTCTCCGCTGCTTGCAGCGCTTCGTCCGTGAGGTCGAGCGTGCTGCGGTAATGCGATTGCAGCATGAAAAAGCGCACCACCATTGGGCTGTAGCCTTTGCTAAGATGGGGCGAATTACCAGAAAACAGCTCCGCTGGTGCCACGCTGTTGCCATCGCTTTTCGACATTTTTTTGCCGTTGAGCAACAGCATATTGGCGTGCATCCAGTAGCGGGCGGGCGCGCAATTGCAAGCGCCGTAATTCTGGGCAATTTCGTTTTCGTGGTGCGGGAATTTCAAGTCATTCCCACCACCGTGAATGTCAAAAGTATGTCCTAAATACTTGGTACTCATTGCAGAGCATTCGAGATGCCAGCCCGGAAAACCCACCGACCAGGGCGAGTTCCAGCGCATGAGGTGCTCCGGCGACGCTTTCATCCAAATGGCAAAATCTGCCGGATGATTTTTTTCATCCTGGTTTTTCAAATTATCGCGCGATTCGGAAATCAATTCTTCAATGACCCGTCCCGACAATTGACCATATACGCCTTTGTCTTTCTCAAATTTCAACGTATCAAAGTAAACGGAACCATTTTTCTCATACGCGT
>JBKBWT010000078.1:4655-18803 GCA_046314415.1 Saprospiraceae bacterium | reverse complement strand
TTCCGCCAGCAGTAAGCAATGCCGCCTAAATTTTTATTATTATTTTTATAAATATGATTTGACCATAATTGGGCGTACAAACGCGCTTTCTCGTAACTGCTGGGTTCCTCCAGTCGCTTGCCTTCCTTTAATATCGCATCGAAATAAGCGCCATTCATTTTACTGCCAAATTCACTGAATAAATAAGCACGTTTGGCGTATTTATTATGCATTAATTCTTCAATATGACACATTTGTACACTATTATAAGCGCTAATGCCCCAGATATCAATGGCTGGTGCATACGTATCATAATGATGTAATGCACCGGCAACCTGCCGACTGCCATCTATGCCTGCCATGATGGGGCGACTTGGGTCTAACTCATTGATTGTCAAAGCTAATTCATTAATAAACGTAGTATAAGCCTGGCGTACTTCGGTGAGGTAGGGCTGGTGAAAATGCTCCTCCAACTCACTCCAGGTGCCGCTACCCAGATTCCAGCTTATAATGATGGACTGATCTTTATATTTTCGAATACGTTGTATAATTTTTTTCTTAATTGCCTGGCGTTTCTTTACATCCTGATAATAATCTACTTTTGGATCGAGCCAGAAATTATATATAAGCTTTAAATCTTTTTGAGTGGCTACATTTATTACATTCGCATCATAATGATTCGATTCATACCAACTCAAGGTATTCGCGCCCATGGCTTGGATGCGGGTAAAATCAGCTTCCAGCGTGCGCCGGGTGGGATACCAGCGTCCGTCCCGCCAATGATGACGGGGGTTATACGTAATACCCTTTACGTAAAAGGGTTTACCGTTTATCTGCCATTGATGGTGTTGTTGTTGCACATTATAATGTAAAGCCGGATGAATAGTGTAGGGTAATTTTACATTTACTAAATGTGCAGGTAATAATTCCTGTTGATTAATGATGGTATTCGCAGTAGAGGGCAAGGTTATATCCCGGGGTATTAAAGTATAATTAGAATGCTGTAATATTCCGATTACAGGTACTTTTACTTGTATCAATTTTTCAGCAAAAGCCTGCTGTTCAGACAGTTCTGTTCCCGATGGGGCAGTTAATAGAACAGGTAGGTTTAAGCGTCGGTTTATCTGGCGGATAGATTTTAAAGTCGGCGCTTTATGAATAGGCAGCACCACCAAATCAGCATATTGTTTGCCCGGAAAATCATTGAGGAGATCATTGGAGAACTCCCAGGCTAAAGTCAAATTAGCGGCTTCTCCTCGTTTAAAGAGCTCATAAATAAGCTGATACATATTTTCTTTTGCACATAACTGATCTTGCTGCGGCAACTGCAATTCTAACTGTACGTATAAAATCAACGGCTGTTCAAACGATTGAAAAAGTTTATTTAGTTCTTGTAATAAATATTGTTGTTGTTCGGGCAGTGGTGCATCCCACGCGCGGCAAGCCCAATCCAACTCGTCATCTGTGATACGCCAATGTAAAAATGGCAAAATGGAATCTTGTGCACAAGCTTGTAAAATTTGCTGACTATATGTTATGATATTTTCGTCCCAACCATTTAGTTCAAATGCCTGCATGCTTACTTTTTCGACCGGATTATTATATTTTAATAATAATTCCTGGTTGTTTTGCTTTTGCCAGGTTTCCAGTACCCAGCCAAGTTGTTTCTCTTCGCGCTGCTCTTGTTGTGGTAACAGATAAGTAGAATGAATATTGGAAAAATTAAGTGATGAGGTGCTTAGGGCAAGCAAAGCAATAATAATAGCAAAAGATGTATTGCGTATAAGTTTGTAAACCAACCGGTAACGAAAATAAGACCAATACCAGTCGAGGAGCGCCAGGGTTTCCTGTTTTACATTATTCAAAAAAGCGGTGACCATTTTTTGCTGCGCTGCCAGTACCACTGTTCCAAGAATGATAATATTAACACCCGCAAAACCCGCCATCATCCAGGTAAAAGGGGTCTTGTCATGCTGTAATCCGTATGTTATTGCAATAGCGCTGATAATGATTATAACAATGTTAGGCAGACTCAATTTCCATTCATTGCGCGATTCGCCTTCTTTGGGGGTGGGAATGTAAGGAACTTTAACACGTATAATAGAATATATAAATCCAACTAAATAAACCCACCAGGTTGCAACCCGCAAGATTCCACCGGTAGCGTGAAAGCCTTCTTCGTGCTGGTCTAACACGTAGCGTTGCACATAGTGCCTTATTAATATTGCACATAATAAGACCGGTAAAATGCGTACTATAAACTCTTCTAATTCAATAAATAGTGGAACGTGAAATGAAAATAAGGAAATAATCGGCACGCCAAGATCAATCAACCCAATCACGCCATATAAAAAGTACAATGGAGTTAGTAAATAATGAAACCGCTGTTTCCAGTTTAATTTACTAAATAATTTGGGATATACTTCAAATAATAATTCAAAACAGCCGCGCGACCATTTTAATTGTTGCTGATAAAAAGCTGATAATGAAGCCGGTACACGTCCGCGAGTAAGTAATTCTGGCACATAAACCGATTTCCATTTTTTAGCATGTAATTGCATCGAAGTGTGCATATCCTCGCACAAGCCCGTGGCGTGTCCACCGATATCATCCAGCGCTTCGCGACGAAACGTACAATTGGCGCCGATTGCCTGCACTGTGCCACGTCGCTGCATGCCCATCATCATTGGACCATAAAAAAGGTAGGTTTGCTCGGCGGCGCCCCGCGCTATAAAATTTTCATTATGATTGGCATAACCCTGAATGCATTGCACATAACCCACTTCGGGATTTTCAAAATACGGCAGCACCCGATCAATGAATTCAGGTACGGGTACATGATCGGGATCCATTATGATACATAATTCACCGGTGGCATAATGATTGAGCGTGTAATTTATATTGCCGGCTTTAGCGCCATTTTTGTTTTTACCTCGATATACATGAATGACACCCAGTTCATTACATATTTCTTTTAAGTATGGATCATTTCCTTCATCGCACAAATAAGTGGTGTGTGGATAGCGCACATTTACCATTGCCGTTAATGTTTCTACAATCATATCATATGGCTCTCCGGGTACATATGTAGTGAGCATGTCCACCGTCCAGTTGCGCGTAGTTTCGGGGCGTTTGGGTACGGAAATGGAAGAAAAATAATACCACTCATATACCATTTGCAGCATCTTATAACCGAAGCCGATGGTTAGAATCCAATATAATACTTTGTGCCCGACATGCGCTTCATTGAAATACCAATACATAAATTGCAACAGTAATATAATGCCAATTGATATCAAGAAACGCAGCATTATAATATCAGCCTTACGCGGATGCGCAATGCTCTTGTGTACGGGTGTTTTGGCTTTCAGGATTGGGACAGATGCGTTCATAGTCGATTAATAAGAAAAAGGGGTTTATCCAGTCTGCCGGAATTTTATAAGATAATATTTTAAAATATTTTTTAATTCTTGAGTATATTTCTCTCTAATCCAGAGGTTTGAGTTGTCTGTCCAGCGCTGTGGATGAAAATTAATCATAACCTGGTCAGGAAAATTATTATTATTAATACATTGTATAATTTCTGGTGTTGCGTGAAAAGTCAAATTACAAGCACACTGAACTTTATCGCGTACGCTCACCCGATGCCCGTCCCAGCGTCGGCCAGTGTCGGTCAAATAGAAAACCTGATTAAAATCAATATCAAAATACGGCTCACCTATGATGTTATAATCCCGATAATTATAATATTTCCACACATCTTTATTATCATATTTAGAACGTGGACTGCCGTGCATACAAATAGTACTAACCGGTACCAACTGGCGCAGTTGGGCTAAATGTTGACTAAATAAATCAATTGCCCGGTGCGGATCGCCATTGGTAAAGTCCATGTCTTCGTAATGATAGCCAATTTCATGTCCAAGTTGATAAATCGATTTAATAGTCTGTTTATCAAAGCTTTGTGGCACCATACGGAAGTAATATGTCCCCACAATACCTCGTTCATATTGCAATTTTGCAAAAGCGAGAGCATGCGCTTTACGATCATCCACATCATGGCGCAATAAAATAACCCTTTTCGCGGGCTGCTGCAAAAACTGCTGAAACGTTTGAAACGTATAGCCTTGCGCCTGCAAAGCATCTAGTAAAGCCTGGTAGGTAGTGATGGTAAAATCTCTCAATTTTTATTTTTTAAATAACGATTGACGATAAAATCGTATAAATATCGCGTTACATTTACTTTATCTTGTAATAATTTTTGGCGGCGTTCTTGATATGCTTCAGGCGTCACTTGTAATATTTCATCTACCAAAGTAAAAACACGCTCCGGTTTGCTCGTATTATACACCAAGCCGTACTTCTCCTGATCCAGGCAATAACTCATCGGGTAGGTGCTGATGTGAATCGCCGGAGTGCCCAATACACCGGCTTCGGAGGCAACGGTGGGACCTTCGCTTATTACTATTGAGGCATAATGTAAAGCATGATGAAATTTTTCGGGCGGAATTTTAATACGATAGGGCTCCAACTCAGGTGGCAATTTTCCTTCAGCAGAAATAAATACTTTCATTTTTTCGGACAATTGACGGACTAAACGGATTTTATCATCCATTGACAAACCTTTATGTCCGATATCATGTGTGGCATTCCAGGCTATAAAACGCAAAATGGCGTATGGATCGCCCTGCTGCAAACCCAGCCATTCATAAATTGCCGGATCGGGTGTAAAGAAATCAGGATGTAAATAAGCAATTTCAAAATAACCGTTGAAACGAATCTGTTTAGCACCCAAATTCACCGGATAAACCTCAGGCGTGAGTACACAGTCGGTAAAGGGTAAATGTAGTCGCGTCTGCTCCATATTGCCGGTATCCTCCATCGCCAAATGCTTCTTACCCAGCATAAATGCAGCGTGTGCCGCATATATAGAACCGTGACTGATAAAAACATCCGGCTTGAAACGCAAGCCATTGATGAACATTTGGGTATCAAATTTTGCCAAACCCCATAATTTTCCACGTAATGTCTTGTAATGTTTGCCGAAATTTATATAATGAAATCCTTCCTTGCGCATTAATTCCAACTCGTGTTCCTTATCCCGTGCAGTAAATAGTACATCGGCGCCGTCTTTTATAAACCGGTGTGCCAGATTTTTAAATAAATGAACATGGGCAGGGTGCCCAACATCAAACAAAATTTTCATTTTGTATTAATTTAGGGTATGTAATGTTATAAAGAGGTATCATATTATCTTTTCCACCATAAAATGGGCGTCATCAACACATACATGATCGCCGGAAATGGATCGCGCCACGACCAGGTAGCAGATTCTTTGGGCATTTGCATCGTTTTTCGATAATCAGCTAAAGACATGCGTCCTTTTATTATTTCCTTTACTACAACGTAAGTGTCGGTTACACGTTCAATCCACGCGATATTTGCCTGCTGATTATGTTTGACTTCAATCGATTTCTGCTCTAAATAAGAAACCATCATTTGAAATAAGTTGATTCCCAGCTTGTTAGCCAATGAATGCCATTTCCAGCTGCGCGGATTAATTTCAATTAATTTATATTCGTTGGTTTTTTCATCATACATAAATTCTACCTCCGACATCCCGAAGTAATCAATAGCCTTTAAAAATTCTACCGATAATTTTTCAATTTCAGGATTGAGCACCGTATGCGCAAAACACGTGGAAATGCCGAAATCCATTGGCTTCTGACGAATGCGATTGGCTATAAAAGAACCGTACGCCTGCCCTTCAGCAAAAAAGGAACCGTAGGAATATAATTGTTTGGCACCGCCGGTTAAAAATTGCTGAATAATGACTTCTTCCGGAGGAATAATTTTTATAATTTCCCGGTAGTTATTTAGTAAGTCCGTTTTATCTTTACAAAAAAAGACTTTTTTACCGGTGGCGCTGTGAAAAGTATGCATCACAGCGGGTTTAATAATAATCGGATAAGTAATTTGATCCGCCAATTCCATTACCTCCTCCAAAGTATCAGGAAAATACGAAGTTGGAATGGGAATGCCCAAATCCATCGCCTTTTGGTAGGTAAGTCGTTTGTTGTAACAAATGTCCACCACATCAGGCGTAGGTATGGATAAATAATATTTTTCAGCAAGTATATCATAATGATCCGCCATAAAGCCGATCAGATTATCATTTGTTGCTACCAGCAGCGTATCACGTTCGCGCGATTCATTTAGTAACATTTGTAATAAATGTGCCTTATCTTTATACAAAATAAAATGTTTGCAGGTATTGGAAAAACGGGCAACCGAAGCGCCATACCCATTGAAAATAGTGACTTCCAGCCCAATGGCTGCCGCCATTCGCGATACGCCGAGCGCCTGAATATGATTACCCAATATAAATAATCGCTGAATTTTAATCTCGGACGGTGATGTCCGCTGCGCTTTCAATTGTCGATGGGTGTTGTTTTGCACTTGCATAAGCAGTACTTAATGTTTTTTGGTATATTGTAATAATTTTCTTTGCAACGTTTTCTGCATCCAACCCCAACTCCAGGATACGTTGTCGCCCCTGCGTTCGTCCTACCTGTGTTGCATGTTCCAGCGCTTTTGCCAGTTTTTGTCCATATGCTACCGGATTAAACGAAGCAACATAACAACCCGGCGTATCTCCAATCACCCAGGCAGCGTCGCCTACATCCGTCGCCACCAGCGGACAATTACATGCCATTGCTTCTTTTATTACATTCGGGGAGCCTTCCATGTAAGAACAAAGCACAAAAACATCAACAGCATTCAAATATTTTACAACTATATCATGTGGAATAGGGTAAGGGTTGATTAATATTACATCCGGGCGGTTGAGCAACCGTACGGCTTCCTGCGCCAGGGCAAAATTTTTCCGTTTTTCTTTGCCATTGCCGAGAAATAGAACATATTTTTTCGCTGGATCAAGCCCCAACTCATTGCAGCAACTTTTATCATAAATTTTAAATTGTTCTAATCTTACCCCATTAGGTATGATATGTTTATTGCTTTTTTTGTAAATAAAACGTTCGATATTGACCGATTTTGCAATAATCTGCTGTACAAATGGCTGAATCAACCAGGTTAATAAAGTTAAATAACGGCTGCGCAGCTGTACTTTTTTAGGCGCTATGTATTCGCCGTAGGCATCTGTACCCATCAGGGAAAGCACGATGGGTTGACGAGGGCGCGCCAACACTGCCGTCCAGCCGCACAACGTATAATGCGCGTGAATAATATCAACCGGATGATTTTGTAAATATTGATGTAATAATTTTGCACTTTTTACATAACCTTTCCATCCTTTGCCGATCACCGGAAAATAGCTGACTTCAATGCCCGCCTGCCGTAATGATTCGCCCTGCGCTTTGATGAATGGCACGATATCATGATTTTTAGAATTCCCGCTGGCAACAAATAACACTTTCATTTACTAAATACGAGTTGATTTTGATATATCATATTAATAAAATGATCTAAACGTAAAGCATAGGATTGTAGGCGGTTAAAATCTCCAGGCTCAAAAATCCATTCATTATTTACAAGTTTATAACGTCCGGGCTGTCCATCGACGAGCATTTGGTAAGGATCCGACTGCCCGAAAATGCATTGCATTTCATTGACCAGATAGGCTCCGGGAGCAGTTTCAAAAATATCAACCGATTGGGACAAGAAATTTCGTTTATCCGTCACTTCTTTCAGAAAATCAAGTAGTTGTAAAGGCGGATTTTCATAACCTTTTATCAAACTGCCACTGGCTTTTTCGCCTACGACTATTTTTTTATGTGCAAAATACGAATCGCCGATGCGCACGCAACGCCACTCGTACGTATGCGGAATGAACTCCTGAAATAATATAAAATCTTTTTGTATATCTGATTTAAGTTGTTGATAATCAAATAATTTTGATTGTAATTCTTTTGGATGTAATAATTTTTTTATAACCCGCTTTAAAAATCCTTTCTTTTTCCATTTAGGACCCACACTACGCATTGCGCCCTTGCCGGAAAAAGTATTATTAATATAATTTTTTGCCGAAATTTTATCTCTTAATATCACTACACCACTACCGGATGCACCAATGTTGGTCTTACCTACCAGCGGAAACTCAGTTTTTGCTATAAAATCCAGCGCTTCTTTTTGATAATAAAACACATCGGTTTTGGGGTGGGGAATATGATTGGCTTTTAGCCAATAGGAGCATAGTTTTTTATTCTCATATATTAAAATTTCTTCAAGGGATGGATACACCGGAATATTACAAATGGTATTTAAAATTCCGACCCGCTCATCATATAAATTTTTAAAAGAATTTGTATAAGCCGGAGGACGAGTTAGTAAGCCGTCAAAATGTCGGCGGGTGATTTTTTCAAACCAATCAGATTTTGTAAGATCAATAACTTCCCATTCTATTTCGTCGGCTCGTTCCTGGCAGGCTTCCTCCCAGCGTAAATGATCATTTTCGCGTTCATTTTTTAAAATGGCAAAGCGTAATTTTTTATTCATATAAGTTTAAGATGCTATGCTATATTATATGTACTTGTGAAAAGGAAAGGTGGAAAATTTTACTTATGTAGCAACTTATTTTTAAAATCATTGGCGAGTGAAATCATATAATAGGGCTGTTTTTTTAAATGTTTAGATATTTGATAATTAAACTTTTGTCGGCTTAGCCAAACATTATTGCGAACCTGACCTGCCCCAATGCGCGGAATACGATCCGGTTTATGGGCTTCATTTTTTAGCTTACCGGAGGTAGTTGCCAAATAACCTGCTGTTCTGGCTATTTCGTGTGTTTCGGCGTTGTTATCACCATGGGGCCAGCAAAGAAATTGCACCGGCTTTTTTAATCGGTCTTCCAAAACGGTTTTTGATCCTATTATTTCATAATATAATCGATTTTTATATTCATAATCCCGCTCAATAGATTGAATTAGCTGATTAGAAGTTTTATAAGCATGTATAATTTCTTTTGCCCTTAACTCGTAAGCCACTTGCTCCGGGCGATGCTCCAAATCAAAATCCACGCATAAATTTTGAATGTCTAGTAAAAAATTGGTATTAATATGATGTTTATTTACAATCACAGCTGATTTTTCTTCAAATAAAGGCGTTCCGAAGTGAATACGTTTTGCAAAAGCTGGATCAGACATATAAAAAGGCTTAATACCGGGGTGATTATTCCAAATGGTATAAACACCATTGGCACCACCATAATAAAAAGATTTAATATGATCAGAAGCGACATATTTTTCGTGGGTCATGGTGTGCGATTGCACGTCCACGTAACCCGATTCCTGCATGATTTTCAGTTCCTGCCACGATACAAAACCCCGCGTGTCCAGTGCCGCCATATTACATTCACCATTCCACACGTCCTCCAGCGTCGGGCGGACAATTTCGCGTGGATCAACGCATTCCGGTGCTATAAATAATGTAAAATGAATATTATATTTTTGAGCTAAAGGGAAAACGTAAACCCAGTTATCCAGTAAACCATCATCAAATGTAATACAAACCGCTTTTTTATTTAATTTTTTTTCTCCAGCATGATATTTTAGCCATTCATCTAAATAAATGGTGCTATAATTATGATATTGCAAATAAGCGAGCTGATCTTCAAAAAAACGCAACGGCAGCGTCAGCCAGTTCAGACACCAATCGGGCAGCGGCTCCGGCGCCACGGAATGATAGTAAATGACAGGAGGACTAATGTTTATGTTGCTCATAAATATTTGCTATTTCTTGTATGTGTTGTTTTACGCTAAAATGATCTTTGATGCGGTCGCCCAGGTTGAATGCTTTTTCTGCCAGTTCGGGAAAATGCGTCAAGGCATGAATGAATTTTCTTTTCAGGGTTGTAAAATCATTCGGATCCCCTAGTATAAAATCGGTATCACCACCGTGAATCTCTTCAAACGCTGGAATATTGCTGGTCAAAACCGGTAGCCCGGTCAATAACGCTTCGACCAATACATTGCCAAATGACTCATAAGCGCTTAAAAAGATAAATAAATCGACGGATCTGTAGAAACTGGGCATGTCTTTTACAAAACCAAGAAAATGAATACGATTTGCATAAATACTTTTTTGAACTTGTTCTTCCAGAGCGGGTCGCAGTGGTCCATCACCAGCAATTTGCAATTCCATATCAGGATAATACTCTGCGATAGACTCAAAAAGTCGAATCACTAAATCCACATTTTTACCGGTATGCAAGCGTCCCGCATAAGCGATACGTTTTGGCTCTATGCGTAAATGCCTTTTAATCAAAAAGTTATTTAAATGTATTCCGTTATATATAACAATGGGTTTGATCGGTAATACCTGCTTTTTAAAAATAGCAGCGCTGTAATGTGAATTGGCAACAAAAATAATTTTAAACAAGGAACTAAATAACCAAGCCAGTTTTAAGTAAATAAAATCAAGCTTTTTTTTATAATATTTAGTGCCGTGAATGTGATAAATCGGATTTTTAACACCAGCCAGTAAAGTTAGTAACAAAATCAACGGGCCCACATTCAATAAATGGAATATATGATTGCGGTTTTTTTGACAATAACGGAAGTAATTTTTTACTCTTTGCCATTTATCTCCTTTATTTTCAGTTACTTCAATATTGTAAGATTGAAAAATATTATCTTTAATTCGCTTTAGGCTATAGGCATGTAACGAACGCTCCTCGGCAAATTGGTCCACATAATGTAAAACCGACATTTCGGCACCGCCCCGGCTGATGCGCCACATCACATAATGGACTGGCTTGGCAATGCGCTGATTATTACTTTTATCAGTAGTTTTATTTACTTTTTGTAATGACTGTATCATATTTTGCTGATGTCGTTTTGGCACCGGCGGCTGCCCAACCGGAAACAATCGAATAAAACTGAATCCATTTTTTTAAATCTTTGCCTTCCCGGATATCCTGTAAAGATTGATGCAACTGATCTTTGATGAATGGCGACGCACCATTTTGTAAAATTGGCTCGGCAATCTTTACATGATATTCCCGAAAAAATGCTGCTACTGCGTGCGCATCGTTCTCGGGTTTCTTTACATACTTTTGGTAAATACCGCCGCCTATCAAAAAAGGCGCACGCCAGGATTCCAATAAATCCGCCGGTCGATAGCCTTTGTTGGTTTTTAAATGATATAATATTGGATCGGATTGACGTAAAAAAGTAGCATAGAAGATCTGTCCTTTACGGCGTTTTAATAAATTTTTCTCAAAAATAGCGGAATGGACGCCTGACCAAATCGTTTTATTAAGAGCTTGCGTTAAATTAAAATTCAAGTAAGGGGTGCGATTATTTAAATAATGGCGCTGCATTACAATCTCGGCTCCAAAATATTTACGGAATAATTCATTATAAACAAAGTAATAAAATTGTTGATTCGGTTCCAGATGTTTTAATTTTGCTAAATAATTTTCCAAATCACTTATTAAAGATTCTAATTCATTCTGAAATAAAGTAGGATGCCAGGAATATGTTACTTGTTGTAAATAATCTTTCCATCCGGCATAATTATTTGAAAATAAAGCAGTTAAACAAGAGCTCATCACCGGTCCATTGGAATGCAGTGCTCGAAATAATTCGCTGCCAAAATTACCGGTTAAAATATAATTAAACTGCTGAGATAATAATTGCGCAGCGTAATCATAATGCGGTCGGCCCCAGTTTCCATTATATTCAGTTAAACTCATGAAACGCCGCGCCGAAGGTTGTGATATTTTTACTAAATAATCGGCATCAAGACGCACTGCGAAATGCGGTAATTTTAATTTTTTTGCTAAATATTCGGAGTAAACTAAATCGGAAGAACCGCTTCTGCCATAACAAAATACGGTGAAATTTCGCCCGGCTTTACGTGCTGCTGCCACCAGCGTGCGACCATCGAATCCGCCGGTCAGCGAAACGCCAAACTCCTCATTATCAGGCAGAAACAATTGCGTTTCTTGTTGAAAAACTTCGGCGAGGTGTTCAAGGGTTTTGGCTGAGGCATCGTTTCCGTCTCCGAAATAATCAAATATTTCAAAATCACCGGCAATATTTACCTGATCTTTATATATTGCTAAATGTCGGTGTGTGGGTAATAATTTAATTTCCTGCCACCAGGTAGAATTAAAAAATGGATAGTTAAAAAGCAGGCGTTCCAGCAAATTGCGCTGATCAAGCTGCACGGTACCAGTTTGTTCCGCTAAATAAAAGGCAGAAGAACTTAGCGCCACCCCTGCCGGGCCGCGGTGATAATAAATCGGATAAATTGCCCCAAATGCCGACCCACATTCCACTGCTTCAGGTCGAATAAAGAACCAGTAATAATGCCCTCTAACGGCTTCATATAATTTATTTTCCTGAAGTTTTCCATGGCTTATTACATTTTTTAATGTTTCCCGGTTATTAAAAATTGGATCACCTAATAAAATTAATTTACCTTGCTGCAGTTCCAGTGATTCGATTCGCTGTACACCTATCTTAATGTATAAAGTATTGGTTGTTAAACTTATATCTGATTCTTTTTCACCTAAAAAACAAATCGTGAGCGGCTCAGGGGAAGTAAATGAATGATTTAAGTAAAAAAACATGATGTTTTGAGTTATTATTTATTCGCTAATGATGTAATAATTATTCAATTTACCAAATGCTGAACAGGCTGCCTGTCTTCCAGCGCTGGCTTAGGTTTACGTTCTGCTTTCTGAGCAATATGATATATTAACGAGCCTAAACTAAAAAAGACCGCTTGGATAATCCCGTTTGCCGGATATTGGTAGTAACTAAAATGCTGCACGGAAGTGGAGTGAATAAAAAACCAGCCGATAAAGAACACGATAAAAACGAGTAAAACTTTTTTCTGAGGATGTTCTGCTGATAAAGACCGACTTTTGCGGTATATTTTATGTAAAAAGTGTAAAAAAAATATTAGCAATAACAATGCTCCTACGATACCGGAATGTAATAAAATGTTCTGATTGCCTACATGTAAATCACCATAATTAAAGAAATCATTAGAAAACCCGATGCCGGTCAGCGGAGATTCGCGCCATTTATTCATGACGCGAGGTGCACGTTCATCCAACCGCTTGAGCGTTCCCTCCGCCGTCAAATCGCCCTCTACCACTGCTTCCAGTGTCATCATGCGCTCGATGGCGTTATTTACTTGCACGCGTATGAGGGGCATGGTAAGCATACTTACAATTAAAATAAGGCTGATGCCAATCAAACTCAGGATGCGTTTTGTACCTAAACTAAATGTAAATAAGAAAAATAATGATAATGTAATGGAAAAGCCAATGAGCCAGCCGCGTGTAGCCGAGAGAAAGATAGCCAGTAAATTGGATAATACAATGGCAAACAGTAAGTTATGATTGATTTTTTTTGGCTTATATGCTAAATAAAACAAGGCTAAAAATTGGGCTATAATTACCAATTGCGGATTGTAAAACCCGCGATAGGCACGCTCTTCCGTAGCTTTGCGGGCAAATTCTACGTCCAGATTAGCGCCTAAAAAATGCCCGGGCGCAAGACCGGTAGTAATGGTGATAACTTGGGCTAATAATGTTAAAAATACGGCTGGAATTAAGTAAATAAAAAATTCCCGGTATTGTTCTTCCCTGGTCATTAAACGTGGCAGCGAGAAAAATAAAAATAAGGGAAGCACTAATTTTAGAACCCGAAACTGAATATTCAGCGCCGTAGATAAGCCTACTGCATAGCCTTGTAAGATGAGAAAAATTAAATAAATGAATAAAATATTAAGTTGTAAGGAATAAAATGGTTTGTAAACCGGCTCAGCGCGTAAGGCTTTTACCAAAGTTAATAAAATATAAAATTGCCCAAACTGTACAGCTGGTAAGCCCGGTATTACGGTTAATAATACTTCGTTTAGCCCGAAAAAACTGAAAAATCCATCTTCTATCAGAAAGAAAAAAGCCAGCCAGAAAGGTTCATCTTTCGATCGAGCATAAAATCCGATTAATATTATAAAAAATAAATTAGTGAATAACTCGGGTAAATAGTACCGTGCTACAATCGCCGCTATGACCAGAATATGAAATTTTATTAATTTTTGGATCACTTATTTTATCTTAGTAAGTAGAATCGGTAAATATTATTAAACATGATTTAATCCAAGCTGAGGGCATGGGCAATAAGTTGG
>JBKBWT010000078.1:0-4645 GCA_046314415.1 Saprospiraceae bacterium | reverse complement strand
TAGAATATTTTTCGGCAACGACTTTTTTCATCCAATCTACGGTGTCTTGTCGGCTATTTTCATGATTTATGTAATAACGAGCCATTTCATTTAGTTCATGATATGATTTAGCCGCCGGAATCGCTGCATTTTTACCAAATATAATAGCCAGATCATCCTGCCACTCCAATACCGGCAATGCCCCTGCACCAAGCGCCTCAAACAAGCGGAAATGAATGCCATTTAATACACCAGGATTGCCATCAATCGGAATTATTTTAGTGGCATTATACATGTCGTTCATTTTTTCTGTGGCAATGTATCCTTCCCGTTGGTGGAAATGCGTCTGTAAATCAGGGAAAAACGCAAACCATTTTTTCCAATGTTTATCCCCATGAATTTGCAGATCAAAATTGGTAAAATGACTCATAAATCGCGCTTTTTTATAACCCCAGGTCGTTGTATAACAGGTTCCGATGTAAAGCACCTCGGATTTTAATTCATTATAAATGGATTCAGGTAATTGTTTTTTATAATATTGCTTAGCCGGGATACCCGGTAAAAAATGATGCATATTTTTAATCCCCATTTTACACAATTGATTCATCCAAAAAGTATCGGGTGAAAAAATAGCATCTGCCTGAAAAAGAAGGGATAATGCATAACGATTGGTTGGTGAATAAAATGGACTGTCACCAAGAAAAAAAGCAATTTTGGATTTCTTTTTAAAATGAGCTACTGTTTCCGGTAATAACATTTCATTATTATAGATAAATATTACATCCGGTTTGATTCGATTATATTCCTGAATATAGTAAGCATTTATTTTATTAAAATAATAAGATTCCCAATGCTGACGCCATTTATCGGGCAGGCGGAAGACCTGCACATCCAGCTTCTTTTCCCAGGATTTCACGTGTTTTCCGTAACTAACGGGAAAAATTTCGGCACCTAAATATTTAAAAGCATTCTCTAAAGAATGATATAAACCATAACTCTGAGGAACAAATAGCATCACTTTCATGAGCAAAAAGGGAATTGGTTAATGATTGTGTAAATAAACCGCGTTTTTTTGAATAATTTCATTCACTTTATCGGTATCCATTATATTAAAGCCAAGGCGCGGTGCCTCACTTTTTTGTAGGTGATTTTGCGGTTTTTTATTATTAAAATAATGTTCGGGATCGCTAAAAAACTCGTTTATTATATCGCGAATTAATAAACATTGCTGATTGTATAATTCGCCATACGTTTGCTCGGAGCGGATGGGCGCGGCTTTTTGTAATATGATATCACCGGCGTCTAATTCTTTTACCAATTCGTGTAAAGTAACGCCCATTTCTTGTTCCTGATTAATAATGGCATTTTCTAATGGCTTGATTCCCCGGTATTTAGGTAATAAAGAAGGGTGTAGGTTCAACGCACCAATAGTTGGAAATTGTAATAATGCTGTCGAAAAAATGCGATCATAACAGCAGGAAATAATAAAATCGATCGTGCCGGAATTTAATACGGTGGAATTAAAATCCTCCTTAGGCATCCGTTCTGTTGCGGTATTTACTAAGTTTAAATCGTTGACAATTGATAAATTATATACCTGATTTAAATAAATATTATCACTTTCCAGGTTCCATTTAGTAAAAACCTTGGCAATATTTACATTGGGCTGTTCGAGTAAGGCTTCTAAACCTGCCCGACCGTAACCCCAGGTTCCAAAGTATAAAACATGATATGTTTTCATGCTGTTATTAATAATTGAGACAATTGATGCGATAATTGCTCCAAATTATTTAGTAATTCATGCCGACTAGCGCCGCTGCTAATCACAAAAGCGTGTCGTTTAGCGCTGTCTGTCACCTGCGGCAAAATATCACCCGGCTTATAGGTAATATCGGCATGCGCGACATGATCCAATTGTATCATAGAATCCAAAGACATGATTTCCTTGACTGCTTTTCCCGGCTCCCAATTGATGTACTGAATACCAGAATGGTAATGTGTAGTTGCTTGTAAATCAGGCGTTTCACCCATTGCAACCTGAGCAATTGCCCGATTCATATTCACACCTGTGGACAAGCTGGTGAGATAAGAAGAAATGTAATCGCCACCCAGTCGTGCTCCAATTTCGATCATTTTTGGACCTTCGGCAGTAATTTTTAATTCGGCATGAGACCCCGTATTATCAATGCCGAGCGCATCAATCGCTTGGGTCACAATTTTTTTAATACAATCTTGGGTTTCTTTACTAAGTATAGAAGGCTGATAATGAGCCATTTCTACGGTGTAAGGATAAGCTGTAATCACTTTATCGGTAATTTGCACAACCGTTGTTACGCCCTCAAATGTAATGGATTCTACACTCACTTCCGGTCCTTCCAGGAATTCTTCAATCAATACTTGTCCGTTTGAGGCGTATTTTACCGATTCATTATAATAATGTAATAATTCGGATTTATTTTCCAAACGGAAAACGCCCCGGCTGGAGAAGCTATCTACTGGCTTGATAATCAAGGGGAAACTCCATTTGGCAAAATTAAGCGATTGAAAATGTTCGGCATTTTCGATTAACATTCCTTTGGCACAAGGCACCTGCTCTTGTAAAAATGCCTTTTTCATTAAGTATTTATTACGTGACCGCTTAATAACTTCCGGTGTTGGAAAGCGAAAATTAAATTCCTGCGCCAAACTTGCCATTAATAACAATGGATTTTCCATCTGGCAGGTCACGATGCCTTCAATTTGCTCGCGCAGGATTAAATTGCGGTGCGCCTCCAAATCTTTAGGCGGCAGCGGCACAAAAAGATCAGCTAGCGCAGCGCCGGGCGCATTGGGATTGGGGTCGGTGACAATCGTGTAATAACTAAGCTCCCGGCAAGCTTTTATTAATAAAATTTGATTGTCACCACCACCAAACACTAATATTTTACGTTGCATATTATATTAAAGATTTGCAAAAACTTTAATAACCGCTTCTACAACCTTTTCTCTTTCGGCAATCGTCAGGGTCGGATAAATTGGCAAGCGTAATAAGCGATTAAAAAACTGCATAGAACCGGGGAAATTTTCATCGGTGCCTAAATGTTGATAATAACGATTGCGATGCAACGGCGTATAATGTACATTTGCCATTACACCCTCCGCGCGCAGGGCATCCATAATCCAGTATTTCTTTTCGGCAGGCACCAGCATGCCAAATAAATGCCAGTTTGGCTCGGCTTTATCCGTGATTTTCAAAAAATCCAAGCCATCAATGCCGGCTAATTCTTTTAAATAAAATTCGGCAATATCGCGGCGTTGCGCGTTCATTTGTTCCAAACGTGCCAATTGGGTAATACCAAGCGCTCCGTTGATATTGGATTGTACATAACTACTGCCTTTATTTACATATTCATAATAACCGCGGGTAATATTATCAGTCAGGAATGAATATTTATCGGTTCCTTTTTCGCGCATAATCTTTACACGGTTGGCTAATTTATCATCATTGGTGACCAGTGCACCGCCTTCGCCGGTGGTCATATTTTTCGTACCATGGAAGGAAAAAGTACTGACATGTGCATGATTACCGGTGTAATGTCCTTTGTATTTTGCGCCAATCGATTGTGCCGTATCTTGCACCACGTAAAGCCCGTATTTATTGGCAATGGCGTTGATGGCGTCCATTTCGGCGGGATTACCGGCATAATCCACCGGCATAATCGCAACGGTTTTTTCCGTTATATAAGATTCTAATTTATTTACATCAATATTACCATTATCCGGGCGCACGTCAGCTAAAATAATTTTTAAATTATTTAAAATCGGACCCAAAGCGGTACTCGTGTATGTAAAGTTAGGAACAATTACTTCACTGCCCATCGGGAAATTTTTAATCATAAATGCCAGATCCAGTGCCGTGGTAGCGGAATTGACAAACAAGGCATGTTTCACGCCAAGATAAGCAGCGAGGTACTTCTCAAATTCGCGGCAAGCGGGTCCGTCGCCACTCACAAAAGTAGAACGCAGCGCATCGGTCACCGACTGAATATCCTGATGGTTAATCGAAGGTTTGTGAATGAGAATGGCTTCTTCGGATACGGGTTTACCGCCATTGATCGCGAGGGAGGAGTGTTGTATAATCATAACATTTGGTTTATTTTAGTTGGGAATAATATGATGTTGGATATAATATGTGTATAATCAATGGTTTAAAACCGGCTGATAATGAGACTCATACCAGCGAATGGTATCAGCCACACCCTCCCGGAAAGGAATGGAAGGTTTCCAACCCAAGAGTTGTTCACCCCGGCTACCGTCCACCGTTTTATAAGGAGCACCGTCGGGTTTGCTCGGATCAAATTGAATTTCACCTTGATAACAGGTAAGTTCCTTTACCAACTGCGCCATTTCAGCAATCGACATGCCCGAAGCGACGCCGATATTAATAAAATCAGTACTTGGCGGCAATTGAATGCTGCGAATCATCGCTTCTGCGCCATCGTCCACGTGCAGCCACTCACGTACGGGCTTGCCCGAACCCCATACATTCACATAAGGGGCATTGGAGCGTTTGGCTTCGACAAATTTCATGATTAAAGCGCCGAGTGCGTGCGAACGTTCCTCTTCAAAATGATCGCCCGGACCGTACATATTAGACAAAACAATATTGATTACATCCAAGCCGTAC
>JBKBWT010000077.1:0-18848 GCA_046314415.1 Saprospiraceae bacterium | reverse complement strand
AATGTAAGTGCCAGGACCGAGATTGGTAAGCATATGAGTGGTAGCGCCATTGGACCAACGATATTGAGAGTCGGGGCGACCACCACTTACACTCAAATTGATGGCACCATTGTTGGTACCAGAGGCTTGTACCGTTGCAAAAGACAGCGATAGCGGTTCAGGCGCAGTTAAAGTCACCGTGTTGATAGCGATACAACCCCTACTATCCGTTACGGTAACGCTATGCGTACCAGTTGGCAGGTCATTTACTGCCATTGTACGAGCGGCATTAGTCCAATTGTATTGATAAGGTGGCATGCCGCCGGTGGCAATCACACTTGCTTTGCCATTATTGACATTGGCACAGGTCGGATTGGTCGATTGTACACTGGTAGTTAGTGGTTCCAGGTTGGCTACGGTTGCTCCGGCAGTCTGAGTGCAGCCATTGGCATCGGTAACGGTTACCGTGTAAGTACCTGCGCCTATATTGGTTAGCGTACTAGTTTTATTGCCATTACTCCAGGTAAAAGTATAAGGCGGTGTGCCGCCAGTGGCAGTTGCCGTGACTGTGGTCGGCGAATTTTCTGTACAACTGTTTTGTTGCACGCTTACTTGCGCGGTTATGGGGGATGGTTGTGAAATATTCAGACTGGTAAATACCTGCTGAATGCCATCGGAAACGGTAACCGTGTACACGCCGACGCTTAAATCCGTCAAAGTAGGAGTTGTTGCTCCTGTATTCCAACGGTAAGTATAAGTACCCGAGCCTCCATTGGCGCGTATAGCGATGTTGCCGTCGCGTCCGCCGGCGCAGGAGACATTTTTCATTGAAACAACCTGAATGGTGACATTCGCAAGAACTGCTGGTTGCAGACAAAGGCTATGAGTCTTTAGATTGGCGAATGCTCCGCCTTCGGCTAATACTTTTCCACTGGCATCGGTGAGGTGGTAACTGCCTTGTCCGTGGGCACAACACATGCCATCGTTGTAAGCGTCGCGCATATTGAACGTGTAGCAACCATAGGGCAAACATAAATCAATTTTTGTGCTGGAACCCACCGTAGCGCCCTGATAAGGACCGCCTGCCGCCCATATTTTGCCGTTGCCATCCTGAATATCCCAGGAAGTTTCAGAAGGATAAAAGTCAAAGTTAAGTTGCAGCGTTAGTTTTACATCGCAAGTTTGATGTTGATAGAGTTGGGCTGTCGCCCGGCGTCCGGTTGCACCGTTGGTGTGGCGAGCCCTCACACTGTACCAGTTTCGCTGCCCCATCGTGGTGTTGAATTGGAAGAAAGTATCGCTTACCGTGCCGATCACTTCCATATATTTGCTGCCGAGTGCGTACACATCGTAGAGATTAGCGCCTGCGACTTTCTGCCAGGTGATTAGCGCTGTATTACTAGCAAGGGGGGTAATGCTGAAATCGGGTAATCCTAAAATACAGAATGGCGCTGCGGAGGTTGATTGTTTGCCATTGCGGCTCACCCGCACTTTTACCTGGGTGGCACTGAGTTTAGGAACCTGCCAGTTGTGATGTCTTAAATGACCAGGGATATTTGTAGCAAGCATTTGCCAGTTTGTACCGTTGTTAATAGAATATTCTAAGGTGAAAGTGCCGGTATTGCCGAAGGCATCCCAACGAATTACTTCGGTTTCGTCCGGTACCAAGCCTTCTCCGCCATTAGGATAAGTCAATTTGAGTTCTTCAGCTATAAAATAGTACACCAATACATACTTTTGCGGACCTTTCGGCACCATATTGCCTCTTATATTGATGGTATAATCACCAGCTTCGGGCTGGTCGAGTGTTATTTGTTCCACATTGTTGATTCGATCAATACCACGGTAAGCTGACTTATTCAGACTATCTGGATGCGCTGTCGTACTCAGTACCCAAGGTAAAAGCGTTTCCCCTTTGGGCGTATTCAGCTTTATGTCGAGATCATTGACCAGCGCTTTCATAGCATTAGGCAAACCTTCGGGATCGTGCCAGTATAACAAGACCCGCAGTTGCTGTATTCCTCTGGGAATGGTAAGCGCATGCGTTCTGGTTGCGCCGTTGGTAATGGTAGCCGTTGTGTACCAGTTATTTTGCAGTAATTCCAAGGCATTAGCCGCATTGACTCTGCCAAAACCACTGCTATAATCAGGTCCTGCGTTGCCCAGATCATCCGCGGTATTGAGTAAAGTCGCTTTGATTAATGCGGAGGAAGGATTGACACCGTTATTCCATTGGCGATAAGCATGATACAAGACTGCTGCCGTACCTGCCAGACTCGGAGCTGCTGCCGAAGTGCCGCCTCCGGAGCGATAACCATTGTTACTATCCGTTGACAAATTGCCCTGCCCATGGGCGCAAAGTTCGGGTTTGATGCGCCCGTCTGCCGCCGGACCCCGACTGCTATTCTTTACAATTACATCATCAAAAGCTGTGTTGCCTACGGTTAGTACGTTTTTAGCTGCCTTGCGTCCGCCGGTAATGCTGCCAAAACGCCCACCGTCGGGTGCCATAAAATTGCCATAATTGCTACAAACATCCTCACCGGCATTGCCAGAAGAGAAAAAATGTAGCAAGACCTCATTTTGCTGTACCTGTTTATCCAAGATTTGAGCATCTTGGGTATAAATCCCGCCGCAGCCCTCCCCGTAGGAAGTAGAGGTAATCACGGTATTATTTTGCTGCAAATGGGCAACCGCATTATCCAAATGAATATAATTTTCAATCGGATACATATATAAATTTGCACCTGGCGCCATGCCCATGCCCAGTGGGTTGAGGTTACCTGCGCCAATTGCCAGTCCAGCTGTCATTTCTCCGTGACTTCCCATGTCACTGGTATTCAGGTCGGTCAGGCGACCACGAAAATCTTCGTGTACTACTTTTCCATCATCGCCAATCGCCAGCGATACCCCACTGCCATCAAATCCCACTCCTGGTCCATTGGAAAACAGATTCAGCCGTTGTGCTGTACGCCCTGTCCAACCCTCCGTTTGCGGCGCTTTTGCCTTGGGCTCTATAAAAAGTACCGCCGGATGCCCAGCTAAATCAAGCAAACAGCACCTCGGAACATTGATGAGTACACCATTTCCCTGAATAATGCCCGAAAATCCATTTTGCTTTAAACTTTCTAGTAATATATTTAGAGGAATGTCCGGGAACGGATACACCTTCACTGCCAGACTGCTATCGCTTACAATGTGCGCTGGGTAGTCCCCCTCTGCCAATACTTTAGCCAGTTTATGCTTGGGTTGAAAGGGTAATACCGCACGGGCATTTAGCCTTGACCAATCAATGGTGGTCGGTATTTTTGCGACAAAAGCATAATTCGGAACGTAATGGTACAACGTAACCCCCAGGTCTTGCAATTGCTGTAGCTTTTCCTGGGTAGGAATGTCCGAGAATTGTAGCAACAAATAATAATGCTGCATAAACTGATAAGCCGGTAAAACTGCAGGATGAATCCGATCGGAAGGCAGGTCTTCAGGCAGGAGCAAGGTACCCGATTGTAAGGTAATGGTATAGTCTTGCTGGGCGGCGGCTGACTGAAATACAGCCAGCAAAGCCAATGTGTAGATTAACTTGTGCATATTTGTCTTTGTTTTTAGGTAAAAAATGTCATAACCGAGGGCTTGTTTTATTTATATACTAATTATTTTGCAAATGTAAGTAATTTCTTATTTGTAAACAATAAATATTCGATTCGATACAATGTAATTTTTATGTAAATATTTTATAAATGAACCAATGTTATATTCACTTTCAATTGATTCCTAAATGTTGGCACATATATTTTACTTTACTTTTGTATAAAATAAATATATAGTATGATAATAAGAGCAGCGACACCGGCTGATTTTGATCGCGTGTGGGAAATGTTTAAACAAGTGATTGACGAGGGTATTTATTACACGTATGATACAACAACCCAGCGGTCGTACATTGAACAAAACTGGATCAATACAAATCAGCTCATTTACGTAGCGGAAAAGGAGGGTGAAATTGCGGGTGCGTACATCGTAAAACCCAATCAGCCCGGGCACGGTGCGCACGTAGCGAATGCCGCGTACATGGTAGATCTGCGCTTTCGCAATGATGGCATCGGCAGGCAATTGGGGGAACATTCCTTACTGGCTGCTAAAGCCGCAGGCTACCGGGCGATGCAGTATAATTTTGTGGTGAGTACCAACGTTGGTGCTGTTAAGTTGTGGCAGTCGCTGGGTTTCGCTATCATTGGCACGATACCGTAGGCGTTTCATCATTTTGAACAAGGTTATGTGGATGCACATATTATGTATCGGAAGTTATGAGTTTGGATATCAGAAATTGTAAAATTATTAGCCAAACGTCACTAAAAATTGACAGGCGTGAATAGCCGATAAGCGCCTGGCAGATTGTACCTTAGCACCCGGAAACGAATCCCTTTGTCAACAATTTAACCCATTAACCAAGCAAATTATGAGTGCAGAATCTTTTAATAAACTGTGGAAAATGATCGGGTTGCGGTACAAATCGCATCCCTGGCATGGTATTCCCATCGGAGCAAATTCACCAGAGGTTGTTACGGCTTTTATCGAAGTAATTCCCTCAGATACAGTCAAATACGAAGTAGATAAATTAACCGGCTATTTGAAAATTGATCGTCCGCAGAAGTTTTCCAATATTGTACCGGCTTTGTATGGCTTTCTGCCGCAGACGTATTGCAAGGAGGAAGTCGGCAAATATTGTATGGAAAAAACGGGGCGCACCGGCATTATCGGCGATGATGACCCGCTGGATATTTGTGTACTGACCGAACGCGAGATTACCCACGGCGATATTATTCTGCAAGCGATTCCCATCGGTGGGCTGCGCATGATTGACAACAATGAAGCCGATGATAAAATCATTGCGGTGCTCAAAGGCGACGAAGTGTATGGACACATGCGTGATGTGAGCGAATTACCTCCCGGCGTAGTCAATCGCTTGCGCCATTACTTCCTGACTTACAAGCAGTTACCCGATGAACCGTCCAAAACGGAGATTACTCATGTGTTTGGCAAAGAAGAAGCCCAGGAAGTGATTCGTGCCAGTCAGATAGATTATCAAAATGCATTTGGAAATCTGGAAGAAGCCTTGTCACTCACGTTGTTTGAAGCCTTCAACTTCAGCCAGCGGCAAAAAGAGATTTTAAAACATTTATAAAGTTTGGTAAAGCGCAGGCTTATTGCATTAAAGTTGCATCAAACAAGTTTGCGCTTTACGCTGTTCTCCAAAGAAATTCGGGCATCGCCATTCATGAAAATGACCTCCCTCGCACCTGCCAATCGCCGACAACTTATTGCCTCTTTGCTCGTCCTGATTGGTTCGGTCTGTTTCGCTGCCAAAGCCGTTATTGTCAAACTCGCCTATCGCTACGACATAGACCCGGTGTCGCTGTTGGCATTGCGCATGTTGTTTTCCCTGCCTTTTTTTCTGGTGATTGCCTGGAATGCCCGCCGCAAAGCCATTGCTGCCAAAGAACCACCCTTGACGCGCAAAGATTGGCTGCAAATCATCGGTTTAGGATTGCTGGGTTATTATTTGGCTAGCCTGTTTGACTTTTGGGGATTGCAATATATCTCCGCCGGACTCGAACGACTTATTTTATTTACTTACCCGACACTCGTGGTCATCATTTCGTTTCTGTTCTTAGGCAGACGCATCACCGCGGCGCAATTATTATCCCTCGTATTAACCTATCTTGGCATTACCATCGCCTTTCTCGATCATTTACTAAATGATAATAATAACAATATTTTACTCGGTGGATTACTCATATTCATCAGCGCGCTCGTCTTCGCCCTGTATTTGATTGGCAGCAGCAGTATCATTCCCCGCCTGGGCACGCAGCGATTTACGGCGCTCGCGCTCACCGCTTCCGGCGTTGCTATTTTAATACATCACGGTATCTTATTGCAATGGCGTTTATTTTATTATCCGCCCGAAATATATGGCTTATCCTTGCTCATGGCAATCATTTCTACGGTATTACCTTCGTTTATGACCTCCGAGGGCTTGCGCGTCATCGGACCCAGCAATACCGCTATTATCAGCAGCTTTTCGCCCATTGCCATTATCATTTTAGCCCGTATTTTTCTGGGCGAACAGTTTGGCTTATTGCAATGGATCGGCACCGCGTTTGTAATTGGTGGCGTGTTGCTAACTACATTGAAAAAGAAGTGATTATGTCCCTCCGTCCGTTTCCTGCACGGTATGGAGTGTTTGTAATACGCGTTTCAATTCTTCTGCATTTTGCTCTTTAAATCCATTTTTAGCTAAATGCGCGACGTATAAATTTACAATCTGCGAGCGCTGCGTTTGCTGCGCAATGTTCATTTGTAATGTTGTAATATCACGCAAATTATTACGTATTTGTCGGGCGTTATTTAGTACCAGGGAAATAATTAAAAATAAAGTCCCCATGCTACCCAATACCGTGATTTTCATTACATCTTTAAATCCCCAAAGGATACCATCGGTAATTAACCAACTAAATAACCCGATCCCTGCCAGAAAAAGCAGGGTGCTGAAGAATTTGCGCATGCGCAGGGCACGTTGTGCCTGTTGCAGACTCTTTTCGATGGATTCCATCGGTGGTTGGCTGATGGAAACGCCCGCTAATACAGCATCGAGCGGACCTATTTCGGTCAGCGTATCCTGAATGGCTTTGCGTTGACTTAGGCGGGTGGCACTGATAATAAATTTACTACCGAGCCATCCGATTAAAATCAAACTAATGATGGGAAATAATGCGACAATTTGGATTAAAAATAAAATGCCAATCATTTCAATATCTGGCAAGCTGGCGCGATACCGCCCAATAAATTCTGTTGTAAAATTGCTAAATAAGAATGCTTGCGTATCATCGCCCAGCATCTGGTAAATGGAAATACCAATAAATATAAAGATTCCAATACCAATGATAAATAATCCGACTGCTACGCTAAATGATAACAACGAAGCCCGTCGGGCATGCTGCAGCACTTCTTCGGTGATCCGTTCTTTAAATGTTAGATTATTGGCTAAAGGCGCTTCATTGAGAGCCGCCATCTTATTGTTATTAAAAAAATAAATGCCACTGCCCACCAAAGTAAGAATACCCGTTATAGACAACACAATACCAATATCGGCTGGGGCGAAACGGGTCATTATACCAATTAATATAATAAAAACGCCTAGAGCAATACCGTAATAAGCTTTACTAATCCTTTGTAAATAATCACGTATAGGTTTTCCCTGATCAGAATACAGGATAAACCGCCTTGTAATGTAAGCAATTGTTAATGTACCCAATGTAATTAAAATCCAGGGTTGAGCGTCCTCTGGCAAAATTTGCCCCAGGGCAAAAGACAAACTCAGCGTCACAACAACCAGTAGCAAAGCTTGATTAGTGGAAGCAGCATTTCCATTACTCATGGTATGGGGTTTTTTAACCTTGTAAATAAGTTTGAAATGATAGAAGAATTGTGATACAGTAGTAATGTAATTACTGCTTGAAAGATACGAATTTATCTTTATTTAAATCAAATTTTTATTTTACTTATATTATGAAGTGAGATGAAATGTAATAAATTCTAGCTGGTTGGTAATCAATTGCTTAAACTCGAAATTTTATAAATTTATTCATACACTAATTGGCTGTTGCCTGCCAGCAAGCAACAGCCATTGCGGGAGCCTTTACTGCATGGAGTGCAGCGCAACTAAATTTCCTTCGGTGTCGTGGAAGAGTGCCATATAGCCATTTTCGCCGATGCTGGTTTTTTCCATTATAATGCTGCCGCCGGCGCCGGGCACGCGACTGAGTACGACATTAAGATCGGAGCCGCCATTCAGATAAACCTTGGTGCCTTTGTCGGAAGGTTCGTAGCCTTCGCCGTAGCAAATTGCGCCGCCTACGCCTTGACTTTGTTCGTACAACAAGATGCCCATTTTAATGGGACCCATTTCGTATTCCGGCATTTCGTAGTCGTAAATGGTGCTGTAAAATTGCTTGGCGCGGGCAAAATCTGTTACTGGAATTTCAAACCAGTTGACAGCGTTGGTCAACATTTCCATGGTGAATGTGTTTTTAAACGGGTTAAGAATCGGGTTTAAAAATATTTGTGTCAAATTTAAGCCTAATATTTTAATTTTAAAACATTTTTTATTGAAATAATTTTACCCCTGCTCCTCCCCAAACACTTTAACACCCCAACACTTTAACACCATAACACCACAACACCACAACACGCTTCCTCCTATTCCGCCTGCGTCTCCTTTGGAATGGCAATATCCAGAATCATAATTTTCTGCCACACTTTACCGGCGAGTCCTTGTGACAATTGTTCCACATCATTCACCGCATTCAGCACCACCGGATCGCTGAGGTACTGCGCGTGCAAAGCCGCTAATTTACTTACGATGGAAAGTAATTCCGCGCAATAGTCCAGGTAGCGGGTGAGTTCGTAAGGCGTCATGGTACGTTTGGGTGAGTGCGCGGTATCTTGCGGCGGCGCCAGTAAATATGCCGGGTCTTTCGTCAATTGGTGCATATCCACCACGTGGGCAATGCTGCGCAAGCGATGGAGGGCACGAATGGCAACGTAGCGCTTCAGGCGTCCTTCCAACGTACCCAGAAAATACAAGGCAATACCCAGAAAAACGATCTCATTGATCGCCGATTCGATGCCTTGGAGCAAATCAGAGATGCCATCTACCTGCGTGGAAACGCGCACGGACACTGTCACTGCAATGCTGATGATGACTGCTACAAATAGCACCGACAACAAAATCACCGCAAGGCGTACACCCCAAAACGGACGCCGCAGCCGCTCTACCAACTGCTCCACTCCAGCGCCGACCTGTCGCAATTCGGCGCAGACCTGACTCAAACCCGAGCCGGGAAACCGCTCTACAATGCGATGTTCCAGTTCTTCCAGGGTCTTCAGAATCAGATCACACTTCAACTCGCTGTAACGGGCGGGCGTCTTCTGACCTTTGATAAACAGCGAAAACCATTCTTCAGCAAACATGGGTATGCGGTCCCACATCGTCATATCTTTTGCTCAAATATAAAGATTTGTTTGATTGTTGGCGTCTTTCAGCGCTTGCTGGTTGACCAGACGCCTGCTTCTGTGCAAATCAGTATGATAAAATCCTGCAACTAGTACAACTTTTGCCAACCCTCACAGCAGTATGTCGTCCGACCAGCCAGGGTGAGCCGCGTGGGTTTGCTGCCATCGGGTGCTGCTTCGGTTTCGGCTCGCCAGCGCCAAAACCAGTTGGCGGGATAGTTTTTATAATACGCTTCGTTTTCTACCGCAAACCGAAAGATTTCCTGCATTTTTTGATACAATAAGCGCTGAACCTCTGGCGGGAGATTTTCTACCCGCGATGCCGGATGCACCTGTGCCTGATAACAAATTTCATCGGCGTACAAATTGCCTACCCCAGCGAGGTAATGTTGATTTAAAAAGAAAGCCTTGAGATTTCCTTTTTTACCGGCTAAAAGCTGCAAAAACTCGTTCTCGGTGAGGAGCAGCGCGTCTTTTCCAAGCTTAATACTTTGCAAATACGCCTCGCGATCGTCCAGATAACGCACGTCGGCAAACTTACGCGGATCGTCAAAACCCAGGCGAAAGCCATTGTCAAACACAAAAGCAAACCGCTCAAATTTGGTGCGGTCGGCATCATCCATGTAATAATTCAGGTCGCCGGTCATACCAAAATGCAATAACACCGCGTGCCCGTTGTCTAAGGTTCCAAATAAATATTTGCCCTGTCGGTAAGAACCAGTGAAGAGGCGGTTTTGCAATTTTTCGGCAAACAACTCGCCGCTCATGTTGCGAATGATTTTAGCGTCGTGTACCTGCACCAGCGCAATGCGCTGTTGTAACGCCGTACGATCGAAATAACGCTGAAAGGTATTGACTTCCGGTAGTTCGGGCATAATCTTATGCTTTAAAAACAAATGATTTGGATTAAGATGTCAAACAAGCCATTTGCCAACTTGTTGCTGCCGGAGCGTGGTTTATGAAACGTTACAATCTAATGAATACTTATTTTTTTTAGATAGGATTGCACGCTGCTTTTTGGTGAAAAGTGTACACTTTTTTGTAAAAGTTGTACACTTTTTTACAAATTTACTACAGAAGTTTACAAATGTATGCAGCTTGTTTGCAAATGTTTTACAGAAGTTTGCAAATACTTGCAGTTTGTTTGCGAATGCACGCAACTTTTTTGCAAATGCATTAAGAAAATTTACAAACGCACGTAGCATTTTTGCAATTATATTACAGAAGTTTACAAATACTTGTAGTTTGTTTGCAAATGCACGCTGCTTTTTTACAAATGCACTAAGAAAGTTTGTAAACGCACGGTATTTTTTTGCAGTTGTATGCTGTGTTTTTGCAGTTGCACGCTTACTACTTATGTACGCAGCAATAAAAACAGTCCTATGCAGCTTAGAAAGTGGTAAAATACGATTAACTGCATGCGTTTTTTGTATAAGAAGTGCGAGCACGCACAGCAGAAAAGGCTTTTGTAAGCCTCGTTATCTGAATTTGCAGCACATTCATCTAAAAAAATGAACATCGCTACTTACCTGATCTAATTTTGTACCGTCTATACGACCGAATGCGTCGTTTTTAGTAAGTAACAAACAAAAACATTAGAAATCACCATGAAAAAATTCCTCAAAGTCACCGCCTGGGTACTGGGCTTGCTCGTGCTTTTTATTGCCGGTACTGCTGCTTATGTCAATTTTGCACCTGCCCCGACCTATGATCCGCCGACAATTCCTGATATGCAAGTAGAAGTGACGCCCGAACGCGTAGAAAAAGGTCAGAAACTGGCGTCGATGCTTTGTGTGGCTTGCCACGCGGACAATGAAGGCAAACTCACCGGTAAACACATGGCAGATGTGCCGGCGGCGTTTGGTAAGATTTACTCGATGAATATTACGATGCACCCGGAAAAGGGCATTGGTAAATGGACCGATGGTGAGTTGTACACGTTCCTGCGCACGGGTTTGCGCAAAGATGGTTCTTTCAGCGGTATCATGCCGAAGTTTATCCATATGGCCGATGAAGATATTTATTCGATCATTGCCTGGTTGCATTCCAATGACCCGAAGCTGGAGCCTTCCACCAAAGAACCGCCGCGTCATGCGTTGACGCTGATGTCGAAAGGGCTGCTACAGTTTGTTTTCCGACCTTTTGAGCTGCCGACGAAGCCGATTCCGCTGCCCGATACCACCGACCAGATTGCCTGGGGCAAGTACCTGGCAAATGCTACTTTTGATTGTTATGGTTGTCATTCGGCTGATTTCACCAAGAATAATCCGCTGGAACCCGAAAAGTCAGCCGGTTTTTATGCCGGTGGCAATCCGATGCTCAATATGGAAGGGGAAACGATTCCTTCGGCTAACCTTACGCCCGATGAGGAAACCGGTATTGGAAAATGGTCGCAAGCGCAATTCCTGCAAGCTTTAAAATATGGTCAAAAGCCCGATGGTACTACCCTGCGCTATCCGATGCAGCCGCATACGGCGCTGACAGACAATGAAGTAAATGCCATTTATGCCTATCTGCGTACAGTTCCGCCCATTAAGAATGAGGTAAAAACGGTACACGCGAGTCACTAATTTCGCATAAATGGCGTTTAAAAGAGTTGGTATTTCCTTGAGGAGTACCCACTCTTTTTTATTTATGGACGATTTCTTACTGCAAATTTGGCATTATACCCTAATTTGGGGGAGATCGGCAGCCAGAAAATGGGTTACTTTTGAAGCGACGTTATGACGAAGATGAAAAGTCGACTAATCGGTATTGGGATTTTTATTTTGTTGGGCTTGCGCCTGAGCGCGCAGAGCTTTCTGGATCATATTTCGCTGGAGGATGGGCTGAGTCAGGGGCAGGTGCAGTGCTTGTTGCAGGATAGCCGGGGTTTTGTGTGGTTTGGTACGCAGCACGGGCTGAATCGTTATGATGGCTACGAAATCCGACATTTTTATCAAAATCCGTTCGATTCTACCACACTATCAGGGGACGATATTTTTTGTCTTTTCGAAGATTCGCAGCGGCGGCTTTGGGTCGGTACCCGAAATGGATTAAATTATTACGATCCGGTAAAGGAATCTTTTGTACAATACAATTTCAATTCCAGTAAAAAAGAATTGCGCAACCGGCAGATTACAGGCATTGCAGAAGACCGCTGGCGTACGCTGTGGGTGAGTACCTGGGAAGGTTTGTGGCGATTGATTCCGACCAAAGATTCTTTCCAAATCATTCATATTGAGGCAGATACGTTAAAGTCAACCGCTTTGCAGAGCAATCTTGTGCGCAATGTGATTGCCGACGCAGCAAAAAACATCTGGCTGGCGACGCCGCAGGGCTTGCAGCAGGTAGTGGTACAAAATCCGGAGCAAGTGGTTGAAAAACAAACCTTTGCGTTTCGAGTGGTGACGAAAGAATTTCCAGCTACCGCAAAATATGAGGAATTTCCGATTCATCAGATGTACGCCGATCGTTCCCAGCGAATTTGGTTTGCTTCGGGGCGCTGTCTGTTTGTTTATGACCTTAAAAAGAACGTGATGCAGGAATTGACGACTCAATTGGTGGAGTTGCGATTTCCGATTTCGGCTTTGTTAATGGATCGCTTTGGTGATTTGTGGGTTGGCACCTTCAATGGTGGTTTATTCCGTTATAAAGTAAATGCCCAGTTGCAACTCAGCATTATAAATCACATTCGGGAGAACCTGGCGGTAAAAAAAGGTTTGAAGAGCAACTCGATTCTGTCTTTGCACGAAAGTAAAGAACTTGACGAAGATATTGTGTGGATTGGTACGCGTGAGGGCGGCGTACATTTGTACAGTCGTTCGAAGAATAGCTTCCGTCAATGGGATCAAGTGCTGGCACGCGAAAACAACGCCGCTGCCAATGCGACGTTCAGCATTTGCACGGATAGTTACGGCTACCTTTGGGTGGGAACGCTGCAAGGGCTGTTTCAAATTGAGCGTAGCACCGGCAAATACAAAAAATTTCTGATGGATGCCACAATACCGCGCAAAAACAGCCATCAGGCAATTTTTGAAGATAGCGAGCGGAATTTGTGGGTAGGTAGCAACGGCGGTTTGTTTCACTTTGATCGCGTTAAAAATACCTTTAAACCTGTCACCTTACCAGCAGTAAAAGGAGAGCAGCCGGGCATTTCGCGAATTTATGAAGACAGTCATAAGAATCTCTGGATTGGCACATTCCAGTACTTACTGAAAATCAAGCTAACCGACGGCGGTACGACGCAGCTTTTAAGCCAAATTAAACAAGAAAAAAATACCTGGCGTTTGCCGCCTATTCATACTATTCGGGAAGACCAGAAAGGTAATATTTGGGTGGGCACCACTGAAGGCTTGTTTTTGTACTATCCTAAATCCGGTGAATTTAGCCGCTTTTACAGCAACCCCAATGACCCGAAAAGCTTGATTGACAATAGTATTCTCGATATTCACTGCAGCCCGGACGGACAGGTGTGGCTGAGTAGCCCTAAGGGATTGAGCAAGTTGATTTGGGAAAATGGCAAAGTGAGCTTTGAGCATTTCACTGAAAGAGATGGTTTGGCAAACAGTTTTGTATATGGCGCTTTGTCCGACCGCCGTAAACGCCTGTGGATCAGTACAAATGCGGGCATTTCCTGCTTTAATCCCAAGACCAAAGAGTTTCGCAATTACGATTCAAATGATGGTTTAGCCAATCGGGAATTCAATTCTGGTGCTTTTCATCAAAGTAAAGATGGCGAATTATTTTTCGGTGGCATGAGTGTGCTGGTGAGTTTTCATCCTGAACAAATGATTGAGAATCAGCATCTTCCCAAAACCGCTATTACGGCTTTTCGCAAAATGGAACAACCGCTTCCTTTTGACAGTCTGCTGGCAGCCGATGGCAAAATTCGCCTGAAGTACAACGATGATTTGTTTGGTTTTCAACTCGCTGCGCTTGATTTTACCAATCCTGGCAAGAATCAGTACGCGTATCAGCTCGAAAACTTACAGCAAAATTGGGTTTACACCGGCACGCAACGCTATATCAATTTTACCCATCTTCGTCCTGGTGATTATGTGCTCCGTGTAAAAAGTGCGAATAATCAAGGGCTTTGGAATGATAATGCCATTACCTCTATTCCCATTTATATTACCCCTCCATTTTGGCAAACCTGGTGGTTTTTGAGTGCAGCTACGCTTTTTGTAGGAATGGTCGTCGTGAGTGGGTATCGTTATCGGGTGCGCTCCAAAGTGCGCCTGGCGCTGGAAATGGAACGCGTGAAACTGGAAGAAAACGAACGGGTACGCAAGCTGGCGGCGCAAGATTTGCACGATGAATTTGGCAATACGCTCACGCGCATTTCGCTACTGACCGAATTGATTAAAACCCGCACCCAAACAGCTGATGCCGATGTGAATAGCTTACTGACGAAAATAAGTGACAATACCAGCCGCATGTACCAGGGTACCAAAGATTTTATCTGGTCCATTAACCCTGAAAATGATAGTTTTCATGAAGTGGCTATTCGATTGAAAGATTTTGGCGATGATGCCTTTGACAAAACCGGTATCACCTTCCAGGTAAGCGGTATTGATGAAACGCTGAAAGCCATGCGCCTGCCGATGGGGGTTAGTCGTCATATTGTACTGTTATTTAAAGAAGCAATGAGCAATACGCTCAAACATGCTTTTGCGACGGATGCTTACTTGCGTTTTTCGGTAGAAAATGGACGGGCAAGAATTGAGTGGCGCGATAATGGCATTGGATTCGATACCAACAAACCCAAGGGGGGCAATGGTTTACAAAATATGCAAAGCCGCGCCAAACGTATTAATGGTCAGGTACGTATAGAATCAAATGCCGACGACGGTACACGCGTGACACTTGAATTGTAAAAAATTATAAATCGTACATTGAAATGGCATATTATTCCTCCTATCGTCCGAATGTAACCCGCGTGTGTATCGTGGAAGACGACCATGTGATTCGGGAAGCCTTTGCAACGCTCATTGGCGCTACCGAAGATTTTGATGTGGTGGCAACTTTCGGCAATGCGGAGGATGCAATCCAACAGGTGGAAACCCTGCGCCCCGATGTGGTGCTGATGGATATCGAACTGCCCGGCATCAATGGCATTGAGGGCATTACCCGGATTAAAAAAATACGCCCGAAAACGCAGATCATTGTCGTAACGGTTTACGAAAATGACGATCTGGTTTTCAAGGCATTATGCGAAGGTGCAGGCGGTTATCTCACCAAAAATATGCGCCCCGAGCGCCTCATCGAAGCCATTCGCGAGGTGATGGAAGGTGGCGCGCCCATGAGCACCAATATTGCCCGCATGGTGGTTTCCTCTTTTCAAAAAAATCGCAATTCACCGCTCACCTCCCGCGAAACCGAAGTACTGGAATTATTAGCGCAAGGCAAAAGTTACTCCGGTATTGCCCAGCAATTGTACGTGGACAAAGAGACCATTCGGACGCATATAAAAAACATTTACTGGAAACTTGAAGTACATTCTAAAGCGGAAGCCATTGAAAAGGCTAAAAAAGAGCGCTTTATATAAAATTTGAATATCAATCGTATATTTTAAAAATCCACTTCCAATAATCTTTTCAGTTGCTTTTCATTCGTCCGTTCCGGAATGAGTTGAAACATCGTGTCCCGCAGTGCCGCGAGCCAGGGATTACTCCATTGGGCAACCCGACCCAAATTCCACGAAGTATTTACAACGTAATGCGTACGTGGTATGCGTCGTTTTTCAAAAGCTGCAAAAGCCGTTGCCGGTACCATATGTTTGGTCAATTCCTCTGCCAAAATCACCGCATCTTCAATTGCCTGACAAGCACCCTGCCCCAGATTGGGCGTCGTCGCATGCGCCGCATCGCCAATCAGTACTATATTGTTAAAAGCAAACTGCCCGATTGGTTTCAGGTCGATGATGTCGTTCCAGATCAGGTCGCTGTCCTTGGTATGTTGTAAAATGGTAGGAATCGGGTCATGAAAATCCTGGAAAATACGCTGTAAATCAGTCACTTGGTAAGCCCGGCTAATCGGGTCTTGTTCCGGGGCATTCACACAAGCAAAAAAGTAAATTTTATTATCTGCCAAAGGCACAATGCCCATGCGCCCTTTACTACCCCAGGTTTCAGTGGCGGCGTCTAAAGCCAACCCCGGATTTTCAATCACTGCCCGCCAGCAAGTGTACCCGGCATAGCGGGGTTTGGAGTCAGGTAATAACTGCTGCCGGATCGCCGAATGAATACCATCGGCAACAATCAGAAAATCAGTCAGATGGGTGCTGCCATCGGCAAAAAGTACTTCAATTTTACCACCTGATCTATGGTCAAAGCCAACAGCCTTTTTGCTGGTAATAACTTGCTCCGGGCTAATCGCTGTCAGTAATGTCTCGTGTAAGGCTGCCCGATGAATGGCAAAATTGTGCAAATCGTATTTCTGACCAATCGCCCGGGCATCTGCCGAGGTGAGTACTTTGCCGTTTTGCCGCAGAATTTTAAAAGTAGGAAGCAATTGCCCTTTGGCAATAATTTTCTCCGCCATACCCAAACGCCGGTAAGCTTTGATGGCATTGGCAGCCAGCACCAGCCCGGCTCCAACTGGCTTAATGGTAGCTGCCGCTTCAAAAACGGTTGCTTCAATACCTATTTTTTTTAATGCAATGGCGCTTGTCAATCCGGCAATGCCGCCACCTAAAATCGTATAATGCATATTGGAGGTTTATTTAGTATTTGTAATAACCAGTGAATAATATGACCAAAGATTTATTTTATAAAGTATTGATAAATCGTGTTTAATGATGGATTAAACTTTATAAAGATGATTAAAACTGCTACAAAAACTACTAAATGGTTTATTCCTACGAGCAAAAAGCTAATGAATGTAAATACTGGAATGAAAAAATCTGTTAGGATTTCAATATTGGTAGGAATGCTCCTGCTACTTTATACCACCTCGCTTGCATAAGAAGCCGCGACACCTGATTGCACCGATTTTTTGCCTACATATTTTATGCCGATGTAAGACAAGGATACGAGCCACAACACACCTGCCAGCGGATAGGTCACTTTCAGCGCCCATTCCAATTCCAATACCTGCGCCAACGGGAATCCCACGCCTGCTGCCATCAGCGCTGCCGCTACCCAGGTGGGCAAGGTTTTGGCACGCCAAAAGCCGATGCCTAATAAGAATGACGTGATCGGAAAAAGCGGACCCATGAGCGCCACGAGTAGAAACTCAGGGTTAGGATTGGCATAAAAACTTTGCCATACCGCATCGCCTGCTCCGTGCTGCCGCAATGAAAATTCAACCACCCGAATTAACTCTATGGCAAAACCCGTCACACTGCCTGCCAAACCTGTAATTGTTGTAATGGTGCCAAGTACTTTGTTCGTTTGGCTCAATCTTCCTGACAGATGTAAATAAATCGGTACAAACAATAATAAAGCATAAGAACCAAAGATACCTTCTACATAACTGGTAATGCCGGGCGGAATCAATCCGATACCCATTACAAAACTAAGTGCAGATAATACCAGCAGGAACGGACCTGCCACGAAAGCGATTTTCAAAAGGGTTTGTTGATTAGCGGGAACTTGCATTGGCTTCATTTCCATGATATAAATTTTTTAAGGGTGACTAAATATTTGATTGTTTGTTTATAGTTATGATGCAAAGTTGCAGGTAAAAATGAGCCGTTTTTGTAGTATTTTACGCCAATAAAGTGACAGATAACGCCAGGGGTAGCGGGAATGAAAAATGAAAGAATGAAAAAATGAAAGTTTAAATTATCCATCATCCATGAATCATCAATCCTACTGGTCGAGTATGGCATTTGTACGCAATGTGCTGATGGCGGTGGTTAGAAAAGGAGCCGACTTGAAGCTGCTTTGCGCAGAATTAGGTGTACTACCGGAGCAATTGGAACAAACGGATGCCAAAGCCAATCTGGAGCAGTGCGTCAAAGTGTGGGAAGTTGCCGTACGGCACACCGGCGATGCTTTTCTGGGCTTGCACTTAGGGGAAGCCAGTTCACCGGCATTGGCGGGTATGGTTGGGTATTTAATGGAAAGTAGCCCTGATTTGCAAACTGCTTTTCAAAATGTGCAGCAATTCAACAAATTGATCACCAACGCCACCGAGTTTTCTTTGGACATTCGCGGGGAGGAATTTTGTTATTACATCGAACCTGTACACGCATGGCGGCTGTTGTCAGAAGATGCCGCCCGACACTTGGTGGAGCATTCTATATCTGGCTCGATTCATATTGCGAAAATGCTTACTGGTAAAACCATCTATCCTGTGCGCGTGCTGCTGCGTACCGCTCGCCCGAAAGATACCCAGGAATACCTGCGTGTGTTGAAATGCGAACCCTTATTTGATCAAGCACAAAACTGCATCGTCTATCGTCTGCGGGATATGCAGCTGCCCGTGATTGGACACAATCCGGTATTAAATCGTTTTTTTAAAGCTTTATTAGAGCAGGAAATTGCTAAAATTCATCAGCAGGAATCTTTTAGCCAGGAGGTACGCCGTGCCATCTTACAGCGTTTTGATCAGTCGCTTCCACAATTGGCTGATATTGTGGAGTATCTACACGTTTCGCCCCGCACACTTCAACGCAAATTGCAGGAAGAAGGCACTTCTTTTCAACAAATTTTTGATGCGGTTAAGTTAGAACTGGCAACGGGCATGCTACAAAATCCCACGCTCACCGTCAATGAAATTGCGTATAAATTAGGTTATGCAGAACCCAGTGTTTTTCGGCGTGCTTTTAAAAAATGGACGGGCACCAGCCCGAAGGAATACACTAAATC
>JBKBWT010000076.1:0-18870 GCA_046314415.1 Saprospiraceae bacterium | reverse complement strand
AATGTTAATTATAGAGGATGTTTTGGTAAGTGATGAGGTCATTTCAGAAGCCTTTTTGTGCAATCTGAATGCCTGTAAAGGTGCCTGCTGCTGGGAGGGGGACTATGGCGCGCCGCTGGAGGACGCGGAATTGGATATTTTGGATAAAATTTATGCAGATATTAAAGATTTTCTGACGCCGGAAGGACGTGCCATTATTGAAAAGCAAGGCGCTTATACCTATTATGAAGATGCAGAAGATTTTGGTACACCGCTTATCAACGGTGGGGCCTGCGTGTATATGACGCGCGACGAAGAGGGCGTAGCGCAATGCGGGATCGAATTAGCCTACAAAGCGGGCAAAACGGATTTTCGCAAGCCGGTATCCTGCCATTTATACCCCATCCGTATCACCCCAAAGAGCGACGGTCAGTTTGAAATGATTAATTATGAACGTTGGGACATTTGCTCTGCCGCTTGTGAATTAGGTAAACAGCAACAGTTGCCAGTGTACCGTTTCGTAAAAGATGCGCTCATCAGAAAATACGGTGAAGCGTTCTTTGCTGCGCTGGATGCTGCCGCTACCGAATTGAAAACGACCGCTCCGTAAAAAATAAATATCGTTTGCAAAAAAAGAATATGTATTAAAATACTTGCGCTTTTATAGAAAACCCTTATTTTTGTACCGAGAAACTGCACGATTGAATAGATCGTCATTTTTTTGTAAATGCGGAGGCAACTCCCGCCCTTACATTCCTTACCAATAACCGATTAAAGTATCCTTGGGTCATGCACACAACTATTTCTCCGGAATTAGCAACTACACCTATGCAGCGCAGCCATCTGTACTCGCAGTAGCGCAGTCTGTGCCTGTGCAAGGTCAAATCGGTTTTCAAAAAGATAGCCCGTTTTCAACACCAAACGCCTTGATTTTCTGGCTTTTGTTGCAGCAAAAGTCATTCCTTAAGTTGCGCTTTCAAGCTCAAAAGCACAGCGAAGGTTTGTATGAATTGTTGAACATTAGCAAAATGAGTGTTATAATAAATTTTAACAAGCAATTTTATAATTCCACGAAGCAAGAACTACGCTAGACCCCTTTTTGAAGTTGGTTTTTGTAGCAGCCTGACGCAGTGTTTAAGTTAGGCTGCTTTTTTTATTAAAAATTTTATGGTAAGCTTTTGTAAAAATCAAAGTTCAGGAGCAAATTTTACTCCTGAACTTTGAATGCTCTGATAATTTACTAATCTATTGATTACCAATATTTAGTTTGCCATTTCCGAAAGAAATTTAATGCGCACGAGTTGAATTTCTTCCATCGTAATGTCGTCTTCGCGCAGCACTTTATAAGCTTTCTTGATATCGTCCGTTTCCGCTTCGAGGAAATAATCGTAAATATCTTCGCGCGAACTCTCGTCAATTGCGTCTTCCAGATAATAATCAATATTTAACTTGGTACCCGAAGCCACAATGGCGTCCAACTCCTCCAATAATTCATCCATCGTCATGCTGTTGGAATCGGCAATGTCTTCGAGCGACACCTTGCGGTCGATGCCTTGAATGATACTAACCTTGAGCTTGGATTTGTTTGCTACTTGCTTGACCACGAAATCCGTCGGGCGTTCAATTTCGTTTTCTTCGACGTACTGGGTGATCAATTGCAAAAAAGGCTTGGCATAACGTGTTGCTTTTCCGCTACTTACACCGGATACTTTGGTCATGTCTTCCATCGTAATCGGGTACTGGGTAGCCATATCTTCGAGCGAAGGGTCCTGGAAAATCACATAGGGCGGAATGTTGAGCCGCTTGGCTTCGCGGCGGCGCAGGTCTTTGAGCATTGTCAGCAATGCTTCGTCAAGGGCAGCGGGCTTGCCGGCACCTTCGTCTGAGTCAGCGGTTGCTTTGTCAAAATCGTGGTTGAGTGGAATCTGGAAGGAATGCGGTTTTTCAATAAAAGCGCGCCCCTTGTCGGTCATTTTTAATAAGCCGTAGCTCTCTATGTCTTTGTAAATCAAATCATTAAGCATGGCTTGCCGCAATACCGAACTCCAGAAATTCTCCTCTTTTTCCTTGCCGACACCGAATAATTCCTTCTGATCAAAACGATAATCTTTCATTTCTTTGGTTTCCCGACCAATGATGAATTCAACAATCGTTTTGATGCCAAAATTTTCGTCCAAATCCACAATAGAGCGCAGCGCTTGCTGCATCTCTTTTTTGACTTCAATCTTTTCTTTCGGGAAGCGGCAATTGTCGCACATGTCGGCACATTGCGCATCATCGTACTCCTCGCCAAAATAGTGGAGGAGGAATTTGCGACGGCAGGCCGTTGTTTCAGCGTAAGCCATCACTTCCTGCATGAGTTGGGCGCCCATTTCCCGTTCAGCTACCGGCTTATCCCGCAGGAATTTTTCAAGTTTTAAAATATCTTTATACGAATAAAACGCAATACACTTTCCTTCCAATCCATCACGTCCGGCGCGTCCGGTTTCCTGATAATAATTTTCAATACTTTTAGGAATATCGTAATGTATAACAAAGCGAACATCAGGCTTGTCAATGCCCATTCCAAAAGCAATCGTCGCCACAATCACATCCAATTCTTCCATCAGAAAGTCGTCCTGCGTTTGACTACGGGTTTTGGCATCCAAACCAGCGTGGTACGGCGCTGCTTTTATTCCGTTGACAGCCAGTACTTTAGCAATGTCTTCCGCTGACTTACGGCTTTGTACATAAATGATGCCCGATTGACCCGGCACACTCTTGATGATTTGCACCCTGCTCTTCATCACTTGCTCCTGCTTGCCTTTGGGGCGCACCTCGTAGTACAGATTCTCGCGGTTAAAGGAAGAGACAAACATATTGACATCCCGCATATTGAGATTTTTCAGGATGTCGGATTTTACCTTGGGCGTCGCCGTTGCCGTAAGCGCCACGATGGGAATTTCTTTATTAATGGTGTCCAGCATGCCGCGAATCTTGCGGTATTCCGGGCGAAAGTCGTGTCCCCATTCCGAAATACAGTGTGCCTCGTCCACGGCTACAAACGACACATTCACTTGCTGGAAAAATTCTATATTTTCGTCTTTGGTCAATGTTTCCGGCGCGATGAAGAGCAACTTGGTTTTGCCATCGCTGATATCCTGCTTCACCAGCTTCATTTGGGCTTTGGTGAGCGAAGAATTGAGAAAATGTGCCACATCGTCATTCTGGCTATAACCGCGGATAGAATCCACCTGGTTTTTCATCAATGCGATGAGCGGCGAAATGACAATGGCGGTGCCGGGAAGCATAAGGGCTGGCAGTTGATAGCAAAGCGATTTGCCACCGCCGGTGGGCATTATTACAAAAGTGTCATGACCATGCAGAACGCTCTTAATAATGGCTTCTTGATTGCCTTTGAATTTGTCAAATCCAAAATACTGCTGTAGCGCATCCCGCAAAGTTTCTTTCGTTGCAGTCATGGTGTGCATTTCTAATTTTAGCGTATTTTTCGCACTTTGTTAGTAGATAGTTTCTTTGAGCAACAAGTTCCAGGCGGCAAGCTGCAAGATTACTCTGGTTTCTTGTCGCTTACAGCTTATTTCTTGCCGCTTGAACAACTCAATATACCAACAAGAAATTGAATTTTAATAGATTTCTAATACTTTTTTTATCAAGGAGTTGTATTTAGTACATGACTACCTTTTTAAAAAAGCAGCCAAAAATAATAAAAAAATTGTGATTTCCGAAGAACTTATTGTAAAAACTGCACGAAGGACCCTCGAAATTGAGATTGACACGCTTAAAGCATTGACAATCAGTCTTGATGAAGAATTTGTTGCGTGTGTTAAAGCCATCTTTTTATCAAATGGGCGGCTGGTGATAACCGGTGTGGGCAAAAGTGCCATTGTGGCACAAAAAATTGTAGCGACGCTTAATTCTACGGGTACGCCCGCGCTCTTTATGCACGCGGCTGACGCAATTCATGGCGACCTGGGTATGATTCACCCGAATGATTTGGTACTGTGCATCTCGAAAAGTGGCGAAACGCCCGAAATCAAAGCCTTGGCACCATTGGTAAAAAATCTTTGCAGTTGCCTGATTGGCATGGTGAGTAATCGTAATTCGTTTTTAGGAAAACAAGCAAATTACATTCTACATACGCCTGTTTCTCAGGAAGCCGACCCTAATAATCTGGCACCTACCGCCAGCACCACTGCGCAAATGGCGATGGGCGATGCCCTGGCAACTGCGCTGCTGGCACTGCGTGGCTTCACGCCGGAGCATTTTGCACAATTTCATCCGGGGGGAGCATTGGGTAAGCAATTGTATCTGAGAGTGAGCGATTTATACATTCATAATGAAAAACCAGTAGTTCATTTGGAGGAAAATTTAACAAACACCATTCTGGAGATGACTTCCAAACGACTCGGCGCAACGGCAGTTTTAGATGAAAATAATCGATTGCAGGGCATTGTCACCGATGGCGATCTGCGGCGTATGCTGCAGCGTGGAGAGAATATCTCTCACTTATTAGCAAAAGATATTATGAATCGGAATCCAAAAATTATTCGTGCCGATGCAATGGCGGTGCAGGCTTTAACCTTACTTCGACAGCACAGCATTACCCAACTCATTGTTACCGATGAGGCGAATAACTATCTGGGTATCATTCATTTACACGATTTGATTCGGGAAGGGATTATTTAAATGGAATATTGGATTGCTGGAATCAATCTACATTCCAATATTCCATTTAAAAATGCTATTTCAAAGGCTTGATCGTATATCCCGCTTGCCGCAATAAATTAATCACTCCATTGGCTCCCGCCAAATGCCCCGCACCCACGGCAAAGAACGTAGGTTGCTCGCCCATCATTTTGCCCATTACCGGAATCCAGTTTTTATTACGGTTGACCAATAGCAACTCATCGTATTTTGACAGCTCGCTATCTGCATTCAACATATCGTGTAAACCATTGATATCCTGCTTTTTATACAAATCTACCAATTGCTTGAGCTGGTCATTGCCTGTATCTGCCGATTTTACACTTTCCACGAGCATTTCTGCTTGCGCTTCATAGGGAATACTATCAAACATACTCATCTGAAATTCAGCGGTTTCCAGTCCTGCAATCGGTTTCTTTTGAGCTTGCGCCAGCTTCATCAATTCCATTTCATACGACATCATGCTGCTGTTTTCGCCCTCCAGACCACCGCCCATCGCGTCGGGATTCATGGAGGATAAAAACATGGGTTTCATGCGCTCGAGCAGCATCATCGGCAAGCCCATCTTTTCAAAATGTGCCTTGACCAAGGTATAATCTTCCTCTTTCAGTAAGTCGCGCAGCGTTGTACCATTTGCCATGAAAGCCTTCATCATCAAGGGCATCAGCACTGACATATCCGACATTTCTTCCATGTTAATTTCAAAGGTCACACGCTTGGCTTTTTCCAGCGAATTTTTGGTAGCATCCGTCAGGATAAAATCCTTTTTATCAATCAAGTGAATCGTGCCAAACAGGTAAGAAGGCTCTTTCAAGCCCTTGCCGCTAATCTCCCACAGTAAACTGTTTTCTTCTTTTACAGTAGCGGGCTTTTGAGCTAAAACCGGCGCTATGATATTGATTATCAGAATACTAAATAATAACAGTCGCTTCATGTTTATGAAAATTTAAATTGATTTTGAGTGTTGAGATTAAGATTAAGTTTGAGATTAAGGTTTAGGTTGAGGTTGAGGTTGAGTGTTGAATTTATACGTGTCCATCTCCATCTTAATCTCAACCTTAACCTCAATCTTACGCTAAACGCTAAATTTTCTGGTCAAATTCCTTCACAATATCCAGGATCAGTGTAATATCGTTCATAAATTCCAAAATCAAATCAAAACTCAGATTGGAACGGAAAATATAAGGTTCAAGCAGGTCTTTTGGTTGCGAAATGCCAATAAAAAAATCCTGTTGGTTGAATGAAAAATATAAATTCCGTTTGAGGCGCGTTTGATATCGAACAATAGCCTCCTGCATGGTCTCCGGCAACAGGCCTGCTACATGGGTGTTGGAAGTGGCATACACCATAAAAAGCCGCCGAAAATTGTCATTCATAATTTCATGATCCACATTCCTGGCACCAATAAAAGTAAATTCCTTGATGGATTTAGTCAGATATTGCCGGCGCTCGCGGGGCCATACGCGCATTTGTCCACCCACCTGTGCCTTGAAATATGCGTGTAAAAAGATGCCTTTAAAAACCTCATCCAAATCAGCCCGTACGGGGGAGTTTTCACGAGCGTCCAATTCACACAATTCAAATTCGATTTCACCGATTTTGCCCCAGATTTTATCTTCTGCCACATAATACGGTGCTGGCGTAACGAATAAACCGCTGGATAGAAACATTTTCTTGGTTATGCCTTCTTTGGCGCGGTAGGAGAGGGGGTAATTGGTGTCGAAATTTGGACCATTGTCAATAAAATCCAGCAATAAATCTACTACATTGGGTTTAAAACGATTGCGAAAACGCTGAAATTGTCTTACCAAATAACCGATAAAAAACACGTGTGGTATCAGTAGTACTAAGGTAATTACCCAAATATTGATGTAAAACTGAAATGCCACCAATCCTCCCAGCACCAAAACCGAGACAAACAACAATACCAATACCCGCAATCGCTGGCGCTCCATGCGCAACAATTCGGGCGCAATGCTTTGCACATAGTATAGTCGAAACTCGTCGAGCCGCTCCATTCCTGTAGTTTAACTATAACCTTTTCGAGCACGAATTTAAAAATTAAAGCGCGTTGCGTACAACCTTTCTTTACCTGACGCTTTCTTTTTGTTTGGAAATGAGGGAATAATACGAATATTCCAGCGTTTTAGTGTTTCTTTTTTGCTGAAAAAACCGTAATTTTGCGACCTTATGAAAAATAACCGACTTGTTGTACTGTTGGGGATGTTGTTGTTGCTCGTAATGAGTGCCTGCAAAAGTGAATTTGAGCGGATTCGCACGAGCAATGACCCGGAGTTGCTGTACAAAAAGGCTAATGAATATTACAACGCCGGAGAATACCAGAAAGCACAGGCACTTTATGAATTAGTGATTGCCAGTTTCCGCGGACGTCCTGAAGCAGAAGACATTTCGTTTAAATACGCTTATACTTATTATAATACGGAGCAGTACATTTTAGCTTCTTATTATTTTAAGAATTTTTCACAAACATATGCGACCAGCGCCAATCGGGAAGAAGCGGATTTTATGAGCGCCTATTCTAATTATCAACTCTCGCCTACTTTTCGCTTGGATCAAAAATATACGCAGCAGGCAATTGAAGAATTGCAATTATTTGTGAATACGTATCCGCGCAGCAATCGGGTGCAGGAGTGTAATGCTTTGATTGATCAATTACGCGCCAAGCTGGAAAAAAAGGCGTTTGAAGAAGGCAAATTATATTTTGACCTGCGCTACTATCAATCAGCAACCCATGTGTTTGAAAATTTGTTAAAGGATTATCCTGAAACGAAAAATGCCGAGGAAGTGCGTTACATGATTATTCAATCGGCGTATTTGCTGGCAGAAAACAGTTTGGTAAGCAGACAGGAAGAGCGCTACCAGGAAGTGCTGACACGGGCGGAGCCTTTTTTGGCAAAGTACCCTAGTAGCCAGTACCGAAAGGAAGTGGCTTCTATTCAAATAATTTCACAAAAAAAATTAAATCAACTCAAGAATGTCGGATATCAAAACTAAAGTACAAGGGCTGGATCCTAACGTAAGACCGCGTGATGTGGGCGAACTGGCTCGTGCAACCGGCAATATTTATGAAACTTTGGCAATAATTGCCAAGCGTGCCCGCCAATTGAACGTGGACATCAAACACGAATTACAGCAGAAACTGGACGAATTTGCAGTTTCTTCGGAAACCATCGAGGAAATCAACGAAAATAAGGAGCAAATCGAGATTTCAAAATTCTACGAGCGCCTGCCAAATCCGGCAATCATCGCTACGGAAGAATTTCTCGGCGGCGATGTGTATCATCGCTTCAACGATCGCAAGAAGAAAAAGACACCACCTCAGTTGCCACAGTAATTGCTTTTTCTAAGCCTATAAGGTTTACAAAAAATTTTATAGGCTTTCCATTTTTCTCACCATGACCAACCTCCGGGGTAAAAAAATTTTGCTGGGTATTACCGGCAGTATTGCTGCTTATAAAGCTGCTTTTCTCACGCGTTTACTGGTGAAAGCCGGTGCCGAAGTACAGGTGCTCATGACCAAGTCCGCCACTACTTTTATTACGCCACTTACGCTTTCTACACTTTCTAAAAGACCAGTGTACTCAGAAGTAAGTAGTGAAGAAGGCTGGAATAATCACGTAGAACTTGGGCTTTGGGCAGATGCGATGTTGCTTGCACCTTTGACGGCAACTACGTTGGCAAAGTTGTCGCATGGCATTTGTGATACCATGATCGCGGCAGTTTATCTGTCGGCTCGTTGCCCGGTGTTTTTTGCGCCAGCAATGGATGTAGATATGTGGCACCATCCCAGTACACAGGAAAACGTGGAACGTTTGCAACGCTTTGGTAATCATTTGATTCCGGTGGAACACGGCGAACTGGCGAGTGGTTTGGTCGGTGAAGGACGCATGGCTGAACCCGAACATATTATCACATTTTTGAATGATTTTTTTGGAAAAACGCAGGATTTTTCCGGTAAAAAGATTTTAATAACGGCGGGTCCGACCTACGAGCCGATTGACCCGGTGCGTTTTATCGGCAATCGTTCTTCGGGTAAAATGGGCGTTGCCATTGCGGAAGCGGCAGCGCGTCGGGGCGCGATGGTCACTTTGATTCTGGGACCTTCAAAAATAGCACCTGCCCATGCCAATATTCAACTCATCAAGGTAGAAACCGCTCAACAGATGTATGAAGCCGCTTTGCAGCATTTTCCGGCAGCAGACATTGGTATTTTGTCGGCGGCGGTAGCCGATTACCGTCCAAAAGAAGCAGCTGCACAAAAAATCAAACGCAAGGGAGATAACCTAGTGATCGAACTCGTCGAAAATCCAGACATTGCGGCAGCACTAGGAAAACAAAAACGCGATAGTCAGTTGCTGGTAGGCTTTGCCCTGGAAACGCAAGATGAAGAAACCAATGCCAAAGCTAAGATTACCAAGAAGAATTTTGACCTGATTGTATTAAATTCGCTGAACGATCCGGGTGCCGGTTTTGATCTGAATACGAATAAAATTACCATTATTGGCAAGGACAATAAGATGCGCCATTTTGAGTTAAAATCAAAAAATGCAGTGGCGGAGGATATTTTAAATGAAATCGTTTTGCTGCTACAAAAATAAAGCTCAAGAATGAAAAAGATAGTATTGATAATCAGTCTCTTGTGGGCGGCGCAATGGATTCAAGCTCAAGAATTAAATGCTACGGTGAAAGTGAACACGCAGAAGGTACTCACTGCTGATCCAAAAATATTTGGAACCCTGGAGCAAACCATCCGCGAGTTTATGAACAACCAAAAATGGACGGATGATATTTTTGAACAGGATGAACGCATTAAGTGCAATTTATTGCTTACCATCACGGACCAATCGCCGACTGATCCCAATTATTTCGTTGCGGAGCTTGCTATTCAGGCGTCTCGTCCTATTTATGGCAGTAATTACGAGACTGTGACTTTCAATCTTATAGATCGAAATATTAATTTTTCATACGAACAATATCAACCAGTTCAATATAGCCGAAATTCTTATAATGATAATTTATCCTCCATTCTGTCTTTTTATGCCTATATAATTATTGGCATGGATTACGATTCTTTTTCGCCGCTGGGAGGAGAGAAATATTTCCAATTGGCGCAGGAGGTAATTAACACGTTGCCGCAATCGCTTTTAAAAGCCGATCAGGGTTGGAATTCGCTATCCAATAATCGCAATCGCTTCTGGATTGCCGAAAATTTGCTCTCGCCACGGGTGAAGCCTTTTCGTCAGGCAATGTACGAATATCATCGAACCGGCTTGGACGTGATGTCAATTGACATGGCAAAAGGACGGCTGGCAATGGCGGATGCCTTACAAAAAGTAGCAGATGTGAATCAGGCGTATCCGAATTCGGCGATCATGCAGTTGTTCAACAGCACGAAATCTGCGGAGTTGATTGAAATTTTCAAGCGCGGCAGCATGCAGGAGCAGGATAAAGTCATTCAGGTGATGTCACGCGTGGACCCGGCAAACGCTTCTAAATATCGTGCTATTAAATAGTTGGTGGTTTGGTGTTAGGGTGTTTTGGTACGATCCTACCTTAGAACCAGCGCACTGCAACACCATAAAACGATAACACATACATGAAAAACCTCGCCATATTTGCATCGGGCACCGGCTCTAATGCAAAAAAAATTATTGAATATTTTAGGGAAAATTCAAATATAAACGTTTGTTTAGTCGTATCTAATAAAAAGGATGCCCCGGTACTCGATATTGCCCGCATGAATGGAATTGAAACACGGATTATTAGTCGCAAAGATTTTTACGAAACCGAAGATTTACTACAGCAACTACGCGCTTACAATATTGATTTTATCGTGCTTGCCGGTTTTTTATGGCTGCTACCTGGTTATCTGGTGCAGGCGTATCCCCGGCGCATTGTCAACATCCATCCGGCGCTGCTGCCCAAGTACGGTGGCAAGGGCATGTATGGTATGAATGTACACGAAGCGGTGAAAGCCGCTGGTGAATTGGAAAGTGGCATTACCATCCATTATGTGGATGAAAATTATGATGAAGGCGATATTATTTTTCAAAAAAAATGTGTCCTGGATGCAAATGATACGTCCAAAGATATAGCCCAGAAAGTGCAGTTGCTGGAGCATGAGTATTTCCCAAAGATTATCGAACAATTACTGACAACATATTAGAGAAAATTTTTTGTATTAAAATCTTAATTACAACCATTATGGCAACAAGAATTTTTTTAACCTTCGTCTTGGGGCTGTGTGTTTCCACCTTGTTGACCGCTCAGGATAACCTGAACTGGAAAAAACAAGCCAAACTTGCTGACCAACTTCTCAAAGAAGGAAAGTATTACGAAGCCGCCGACAATTATGAAAAAGCCTGGCGCAAACGTACCAAAGAGAAAGACCTCATTTTCAATGCCGGTGAAGCTTACTACCTGGCAAAAGATTATCGCAAAGCTGCGGAAGCCTATCGCAATGTGAAAGACGAAAACAATAAATTTCCGCTCGTGGGATTGAAATACGCGCGTAGTTTGAAGCAAGACGGGCAATACGACAAAGCCAAACAGGAATTTCAGGCATTTTTTAATGGTTACACCGGTGAATCGAAAAATATTCTCGATGAAATTATTAAAACCGAAATAAAAGGCGCTGACTTGGGTTTACAATTGCCTTCGCAAATGGATCGTGCAAAGTCAGTGGCTTACCTGGAAGGTATTAACTCAACTACGACTGATTTTGCGCCATTCCCATTTTCGGATGATGTGTTGTACCTGTCATCAACCCAGGGTGGTAAGGCGCGTATTTACCGTTCGCAACGGCAGGGACGGCAGTGGAGCAAGCCTTCATTACCAGAGAATTTCCCGGTGATTCAAAACAATCAGCATTATTCTAATAGCAGCCTCTCGCAGGATGGTAATCGCTTTTACTTTACCATTTGTAGTGGCGCACAAAGCTGGGGAGATCTGACTTCGCGTTGTGAAATTTTCGTGCTCACCCGCCGCGGTAATGCCTGGAGCCAACCCGAACGTCTGCCTGACTATATCAACATGGAAAAGGCCACCGCTACGCATCCCAATGTTGTAACGCAGGGTAATCGGGAAATCCTTTACTTCGCTTCCAACCGGGAGGGCGGACGCGGTGGCTTGGATATTTGGTACAGCAGTCGCGATCTGAGCACTGATAAGTCAGAGTTTTCTTTTCCGGTTAACCTCGGTGGAACAGTCAATTCGCTCGGCGACGAAATCACGCCATTTTATGACAATGTGGACGGCACCCTTTATTTTGCCTCTAACGGGCATGTTTCTATTGGCGGCTTTGACATTTTCACCAGTAAAGGCGATGGCACCCGCTGGGCAAATGTAGAAAATGCCGGGATGCCGCTCAATTCGAGCGCCGACGACTATTATTTTGTACAAAACAAAGCCGGTTCGGGTGGATTTTTTGTGTCGAATCGCGTTTTCGGCAATCAAAAAACCAATACCCGCGATGAAGACATTTTTGAATATTCCTCCGGGGAAAAACGTATTAGCTTACGAGGTAATTTGTATGACCAGGTTTCCGGTGCGCCGCTGATGCAGGCAAACGTAGGTTTGTACGAAGTGACGGGTACAAGCGAAAATCTGATAGATACTAAAAACTTTACTGATGGTGCCTATACCTTTGATATTCAATCGGGTAAGCGTTACAAAGTAAAAGTAGCAAGCGAAGGTTACACGCCTTATGAATTCAGCTTTACCGCGGATGATCCCGAATTATATGTGTACGGGCAGCCCGTTTATATGAATAAACCAGCTCCGGCAGTGGTAGATCGTCCGACGAATACCAATCCGGGAAAGACAAATCCACCGGTCAATACCAGCCCAAGCAAAAATAATACGACAAAAAATCCGGCTACAACGACCCCAAACACTACGAAACAGGACGATTCGTATATCGTACGGGGCAAATCAAAAGAAGATAATTTTGAAATTGTGACATCTGCACCCCGGCATGAGGGCGTTTATTACCGCATCCAATTGGCAGCCGTTAAGAAATTTGACGAAAATGCCAGTAATCTTACGCCTGTAAAGGAAGTGGGCAGCGTTTACAGCGAATTTATTGTCGATAAAAAATTGACGCGCGTGTTGCTCGGCGATTATTTTACGAAAGAGGAAGTAACTGCCGCGCTAAATCTGGTACATCAGCAGGGCTTCCCCAAAGCTTTTGTAGTACAATACGAAAATGGGGAACGCTACGGACAGATAAAGTTATAATATTCTATAAAAATTTAATAAGTCTGAAAGCCAACGATGCTAAGCAGCAGTGTCGTTGGCTTTTTTTATTGCAAAACATACTGTACCCTCGTGATGTTTATGTTATTTTGAGGCGAAATTGGTGCAACGCTTTGAGCACCAGGCTCAATGATAGCAACTCTAAAATTTGTACAATTTTCTCATTTTGTAAACTTTATAAATTTTAGTTTATAATGATGAACGTACCCGGTGGAAAGTTTACTTACCAAACTGTACCCAGTGATCCTTTCGATGTCAAAATGTACACGCTGCCTAATGGGTTGCGTCTTTACCTGAGTGTAAATAAAAATGAACCCCGCATCTATACCAATATTGTGGTACGATCCGGGTCCAAGCAAGACCCCGCAGATACTACCGGTTTGGCGCACTATATGGAACACATGCTCTTCAAAGGCACCAGCCAAATTGGGGCATTGGATTGGGAAAAAGAAAAAGTGTACCTCGAACAAATCTCTAACCTTTATGAGCAGCACCGTCAAACGCAGGACGAAGCCGAACGCCAAAAAATCTATGCCGAAATTGACCGCTTGTCTTTTGAAGCGGCAAAACTCGTTGCCCCAAATGAATATGATAAACTTTCCAGCACTATCGGTGCCAAGGATACCAACGCTTATACCTGGTTAGAACAAACCGTTTATGTCAATGATATTCCCGCTAATGAGCTGGAACGCTGGATGAAGCTGGAATCCGAGCGTTTCCGAATGATGGCACTGCGCCTGTTTCATACCGAGTTAGAAACGGTGTATGAAGAATTCAACATTGGGCAAGATAAAGATTTTCGTAAAGTGAGCAACGCCATTCGGCAGGTGCTGTTTCCCAGCCATCCGTACGGTACACAGACCACAATAGGCAGTGCGCAGCATTTGAAAAATCCGTCACATGTAAAAATTCAGGAATATTTTCAGACATATTATGTGCCGAATAATATGGCAATAGTAATGGCGGGTGATTTTGATCTTGATGAGGCGGTGCAATTGGCAGAGCAATATTTTGGTGATTATCAAGCCAAACCTTTTCCACCTTTCAAATATGAAGAACAAGCCCCGCTGACCGCTCCGGTACGCAGGGAAGTATTCGGACAGGAGGCAGCTTACGTAGAACTCGCGTGGAGACTGGAGGGCAGTCAGAGTTACGATCATTTAATGCTATTGTTGTTACAAGGCATTTTGTACAATGAACAAGCCGGCTTATTCGATATTTATCTCAATCAGGAGCAGAAAGTACTCGAAGCTGAAGCCTGGGAATGGCTACACGAGGATTATTCAGTGCTGGGCTTGTACGGTAAACCGCGCGAAGGGCAGTCTTTGGAGGAAGTAGAACAATTGCTGCTTTCCATGATCGAGCGCCTGAAAACCGGCGATTTTGAAGATTGGTTGATCGAAGCGGTTATTAAAAATTATAAACTTGAAGAATTGCGCGAGGTAGAATCGAACCGCTCGCGCGTGAATGCGCTCACCCAAGCTTTTGTGCTGGGCGTGGATTGGCAAACGTTTGTCAACTATATTAAAAGTCTGGAGCGCATTACCAAGCAAGATATAATAGAATTTTCTAAATCGAAATTCGCTGATAATTATGTCGTTGTTTACAAACGTCAAGGCAACGATCCGAATGTTATTAAAGTAGAGAAACCGCCCATTACTGCCGTGGAGTTGAATCGGGATGGCGTATCTGAATTTGCGGCGGCGTTCTTTAGTGAGCAAGTACCTCCGTTGAAACCGGTTTTTGTCGATTTTGAAGAAGTGATTCAACATCGAACCTTACAAAGTGGTTTGCAACTCGACTATGTGCGCAACCCTCAGAATGCCCTATTCCGACTGGATTATATTTTTGAAATGGGCAAAAACAATGAACGTCGGCTGGCGTTGGCACTGCAATATTTGCCGTACTTGGGCACGGATCGTTACACCCCGGCACGTTTGCAACAGGAATTTTATCGCCTGGGCTTGAGTTTTGATGTGTATAATAGCGATGACCGGGCGTACGTAACGCTGTCCGGTCTGGAAGAGTCACTCGAAGAAGGCATTCAATTGTTTGAGCATATTCTGGCGAATGTACAAGAAGACGCCGGTGCCTTGGCGAATATGGTATCGGATATTCTGATGAAGCGCCAAAATGCCAAGAAAGACCGCGACACCATTCTGCGCGATGCTTTGTCGAGCTTTGCGCGCTATGGCAGCGATTCGCCGTTCACCTATCGTTTGTCGGAGTCGGAACTACGCAATTTAAAACCCTCAGATTTAACGGAGTGGATTCGGTCTTTGACCTCTTATGAGCATCGCATTTATTACTATGGTCAGAAATCAATCGGCGAAATAGCCGGCTTACTCGAAAAATATCACCAAGTGCCTGCACGCTTGCAGCCTACTCCCGGTATTAAGCATTTTGCTCATTTGGCAACCGAGCGTAACTGCGTGTTTTTCCTTGATTTTCCGATTGTGCAAACCGATATTATGTTGGTATCACGCGGAACGCCGCATTTCAATCTCGAAGAACATCGCCTGCGTCGTTTATACAATGAATATTTTGGCTACGGCTTATCTTCGATTGTTTTTCAGGAAATTCGGGAATCCAAGGCACTGGCGTATTCTACCTATGCCATGCACACTTCGCCACGTCGGCAGCATTTTCCGCATTATTTGCAGGCTTATGTGGGTACCCAACCCGATAAAATTTCGGATGCAGTACCAGCTATGCTCAACATTATTGACAACATGCCACTGGTTGATTTGCAAATTGAAACAGCGCGTTTAACCATTCTCCGGCAAATGGAAAGCGAGCGGATGGCACCCCGAAATATTTATTGGGAGGCAGTAGCAACCCAGGATTTAGGATTGAATCGCAATATTGCACCAGAGGTGTATCAGGCAATTCAGGAGGCGAATGTCGCAACACTGGCAAATTTTCATCAGGCGTATATAAAAGGCAGGGCATTTAATATTGTGGTGCTGGGCGACCGGAAGCGGGTAAATTTGGATTATCTGGCAAATTTCGGTGAAGTACAGGAGTTAGGCATAGATCAAGTATTTGGTTTTTAGTGATTTATACAAGTAAGAAACCTATAAGGTTTATCAAAGCCTTATAGGTTTCTATCACATCAGGCTAATTGCGATTGAGTCGCCGCTGCCGGTTTTGCTGCTGTAATTCGCGCAGTTTTTTCAATAACTCTTCTTTGAATTCCCGTTCTACCCGGTTGAGCATCGCAATTTTTCGCACCGGAAGCACCTTGCGCATACGCTGTACGTATTCTTTCTTTACATTAAGCAATTGCTGCTCCATTTCCAAAGAACCACTCAGCAGTTGTTCGGCTTCTGCATCCGTCATGGTTGCAAAATTCTGGTTGAACTTATATTTCTGGCGGATTTTTTTCTGTTCCGCTTCATACTCATTGTAGAGAGGCCAGAACTTCTGTGACTCTTCCGGGGTCAACTTCAAGCGTTCAGTAATAAAAGCAATGCGCATGGCTTTTATCCGTTCACCGGATTGCCCGGCTGGTATCTCATCGTCGTCTTGCGCCCACGCTGCCAAAGGAAGGGCACACAGCAGCAGAACGCTCCAAAACCATTTACTCATTACATTCAATTTTTAAATAAAAGCACTAAATAAATCAGGGATAATTATATTAAAAATAAGGTAAAAGTTTAAATATTTCACTTTAAATACTTTGTGGTCGAATTAGCATATTGCCGCATTCACTAAAGCATTTCTTCCAAGGTTTTGGTGTCTAAATCTTTTATAATTTCTTCCATCATTACATCCACCTCTTCCTCGCTGAATTCACCGGCTGGCAAGATACTTTCATCAGAGACATCCGAAGTGGCTTGCATTAATAATTCTGTATCAAATTGTGCTAAATTATCATTGATATATTTCGTAATTTCACCAGCGGTTAACTCTTGATTATCAGCTATTTCTGAAGAATTCACAAAGGGATTGATAAAATATATACCAGCTATTATTAATATTATAAAAGTAGCCAATGACACAGCAATACGAGGCTGCAACAAGGTTTGCAAACGATTTAACAAATGTTGCGCCGCACTGGTTTTTGCCGTTGGGCGCTCAGGTGCCGGTTGCAGTTTGATTTGTTCCCAAACCTGATTGGGCAAGGATTGAAAATAATTTTCCGGCACCTCCGGTTTTTGTTCTTTGGCTTTCAATTTAGCCAGCAGGGGCGATAAGGCCTGCAATTCTTTTTGAATGTCATCTTGCTTTTTCATAGCTCACCGATTTCAGCTTCCCGAAAATAACTTTCTATTTTTTTTACCGCATGATGATAGCTCGCTTTCAGTGCACCGACGGAAGTGTCGAGTACTGCGGACATTTCCTCGTAAGGCATTTCGTCAAAATAACGCATGTTAAATACAATACGTTGTTTATCAGGCAATTGTGCCAGGGCTTTTTGCAATTGCACCTGCAATTCATCGCCATCCACCGAGGCATCTGCTTCCAGCGTATGCACCATGGGGGACTCCCCGGCTTCGATAGAAGTAGTCGCCTTGCGGCTTTTTTGATTCAAAAACGTAATTGCTTCATTGGTGGCAATGCGGTACAACCAGGTATAAAGCTTTGATTTGCCTTCAAATGTATGAATGCTGCGATACACCTTAATAAAACAATTTTGTAGCACATCGTTCGCATCATCATGATTACCGACGAGGCGACGCACCACCCAATACAGCTGCTCCTGATACGTTTCCATCAACAAACGAAAACCTCGTTCTGCCGTTTGGGCATGCTGCAAGAGGGTCAGTAAATGCTCATCCGCCGTATTTGTCATGGATTTTTGCAACGGAGCTTTTATGTTTTCTGCCGCAGCGGACGCTGCCAGCGCCCCCTCTGCGTAATTCAGGTAATCCAAACCAGCAATTACCATTGTATTTCATTTGTCTTTTGGACTGCAAATAATGCGCAAGGTTTAATCTACATTTCCTTTTTTGTTGAAAAGTTGCAAGGTAGAAAAATTGAACCCCTTCAACTTATCAACTTATATTTGCAAAAACACCAATCCTCTATGCAAGCGCTTCCTATTCAAAACGACATTCGTCAATCTGCTACGTTGCCCGGCTGGTTTTACAAAAGTGCCGATATTTTTGAACAGGTCAAAGAAAAAATTTTTGCTACCACTTGGTTATACGCGGCGGATGCGAGTGTGGTGTGCGAGCCAATGGACGTTTATCCTGTCACTTTATTGGAAGGTGTGCTGGACGAGCCGCTGGTTTTTACTAAAGATAGTGGCGGTATAATGCATTGTTTATCAAATGTTTGTACGCATCGTGGCAAGATTATTGTTGAAAATCCCGGTAAAAATCGCATGCTCACTTGTGGGTATCACGGGCGTTGTTTTCGCCTGGATGGCACGTACAAAAGTATGCCGGAGTTTGAAGCCGTAGCAAATTTTCCGACCAAAGCCGACGATTTAACGCAAGTACCCTTTGCCGAATGGCTGGGTATGCTGTTTGTATCGCTGGATCCCAAAGTGAGTTTTGAAGAAATGACCCGCCCCATTCGGGAACGCCTGAGTTGGATGCCGCTCGATACGTTGACTTTCAATGCGGAAAGTTCGCAGGATTATTATGTAAACGCCAATTGGGCGCTGTATTGTGATAATTATTTGGAAGGTTTTCACATTCCATTTGTGCATCCGGCGCTGAATCAAGCCTTGGATTTTAAAAATTATCAATACGAAATTTTTGATTATTGCAATCTGCAACTCGGTATTGCCAAAGACGATCAACCGGTTTTTGACATTCCCAGAGATTCACCGGATTATGGGCAGAAAATTTATGCCTATTATTATTGGCTTTTCCCGAATCTGATGCTCAATTTCTACCCCTGGGGCTTGTCGCTCAACGTGGTAGAACCCCTGAGTCACAACCGTACGCGCAT
>JBKBWT010000075.1:0-18930 GCA_046314415.1 Saprospiraceae bacterium | reverse complement strand
GCTTTGCATCCAGCATTTCAGTGATGTTGTGTTTTACAAATTTTCTTTTTCCTCTTGTAAATTTACAACATCACTTTTCTTTCATATTATTCTTTTTCTTTAATTTTAAACAGATTCAATACCAAAATAAACATTCGGCGATACCGGCATTCGGTAAAATAATTCAACCGGCGGACTATATTGCTCAATCGTGTACCAGGCGGCGGGCGCTACCCAGAGTTGTAAGATCGCCAGGGCAGGCAGTATATCCAATAACACCAATTGATGCCGACTTTTGCGCAGCAAAATGAGCAAAGTGCCAATCAGGGCACTGGCACCCGTCCACAATGGAAAAGCATTGCCAACGACTACATAAAGCAAGCCGATACCGACATAAAACAGGAATAAATCCAGTTGCCGATTAGCGCGCCACCATTGCAATAGGGAGGTGTTCAAAATGAAAGAATGGATAAATGAAAAATGAATGGATGTAATAATAAATAAGTCACTGTGCTAATCCCGATGCATCGGGACAGGTTATGCCAATTTTCCAGCAAATCATTGAATACCATTAGGGTTTATACAAAATAGCGTTTCTCGCAGATACGCGCGGATTTTCTGCGCAGATCTTCGCTGAAGCGAACAAGTCCGCGTTCATCAGCGATCCTAATGTTTATTGTGATTTGCGAATATCTGCGAGAAATTGTCAACATCTAATTCAGGATAAAGTCTATTTATCTCAGTGAACTGAGTGAGTGAAGTGGTGAAATTTAAAATCAGGAAAAAAGCTGCACGTATTTTGCTTTGGTGCCTGAACTTGCGATGTATTGCCGGGCATATTGCAGCGCAGCCTGCGCCCATTCATCATAAGTCTCCTGCGACATGGCAGCAGCCGTTTGCAAAGCCGATAGCCAACATTGCGCATCCTGCAAGGGCAGATCAAATCCAACCTGTTGCTCGGCTAAATGCCGCCAGGGTGTCTGATCGCTGATGATAACCGGTCTCCCTACCAGGAAAGATTCAAAAATGGCGTGCCCGAAATTCTCCCCCTGGGTCGGCAATAGCATAAAATGATGCTGTTGTAAATAGCCCGCAATGGCGTCCCCCGGCACCCCGCCGAGGTATTGTACCCGTACATGGGCGGGCAATTGTTGTATAACTTGCTGACAATCTTGCCAATAGGCTTCATCTTCCAGATTGCCGATGATGGTAAAATCCACCTGAAAAGCTGTTACCCGCTGTAAAACCTGTAAAAAAAACAACAGATTCTTAATCGGATGAATTCTGCCGATGAATACACAACGTACCTCTTGGGCTTGCTTTACAATGGGTAGGTAATCATCCGCAGCGGATTTCGCCAGATTGGCAATCAAATGAATGTCTGTTACCTGCGGTAATAAAGTTTGAATATCTTTCAGTTCCTGCTCGTCCGTCGCATGAAAACGCACCCCTTTATACAATTGAAAGCTTCGGGCGAGCGCCAGAAAAAGCTGCTTTTTACGTGCTTTGTAACGCAGGGCGCTTTCGCGCAACATGCCCCGCGGCGCCAATATAATATCCGACCGGATTTGCCCGAATTTATATAATAACAGCGGCAATAAGGTAAAATGAACCGAAAAAAGGCTATTCAAATATAAATAATCCGGGGAAATATGCTGTATCTGTCGCTTGATTTCCCTCACCGACAAACGGTCTTGCGAACAATAATATACCGAGGTCGCTTTGCTGAACGGCAACCACTGATTGGCGGGGATACCAGGATAAGGCTGGGTTTCACCGAGGTCGGTATTCGTGGTAAATACATACAGCTCGAAGACGTCTTCCAGTCCTTTCACAAAATTCACACAAGAACTGATCGGTCCGCCCGCTTTATATCCCGGTGCAAACCAATCAATACAAAGCATGATTTTAAGTTTTTGCCCTTGTTGCACGCCTCAGAACTCGTTGTTACGCAGCCATTCTTCCAGTACCGCCAGCGCCATGATTTGCGCAGGAATCACCGTACCCTTGTTGCTGAAAAAATCCTCGCGCATTTTTACCAAAGTTGCCGCGTCAAATATGCCCCGGGTTTCCAAACCCCGCAAGCGCGCTTCAAAAAAGCCGCGTAATTCCTTTTTCATCCACTCGTTCCAGGGAAACGAAAATCCTTTTTTGGGGCGATGCACAATTTCAGTCGGCAACAGCGAGCCCAGCGCTTCCACAAAAAGCGATTTGGGATATTTGGGAAATTTATAGGCATCGGGTATTTGCAAGACGTATTCCAGCAATTCATAATCAAAAAACGGTTCGCGCACCTCCAGGGCATGCGCCATGCTCATCTGGTCGGTATCCCGCAGCAATACGTTTGCTGTATAGCCCGTCAGTTCCGCAATCGAATATTGACTCAGCAGCGGGAATTGTTCAATTTGGTTCAACTCTGATTTTAAATAAGCTTTATGGCTATCTTGTAATACCTCCCGGTTCTTGAGCAATTGCCTGACCTGCTCCGGCAGAAAAAGCGCCCGGAAAATTGGATAAATGTCGGGGATAGACCCATCTAAATTGGTTAGCAACCATTTTTGTTTGGCAGTGGACCGGTGGCTATTGCCGCTGAAGAACACTTTGAGCATACTCGCACTGCGCAAGGCCCAGGACGGCATTTTATAAATATAATACCAGTGTTTGAAAGGGGTATAACCGGCAAATAATTCATCACCCCCGATACCCGAAAGCGCTACCGTAATGCCGTTTTGCTTGACTGCTTCCGAGATCAGATAGGTATTGATACCGTCCGCGCTCGGCGAATCAAAAGCGCTGATGATTTTAGGGAATTTTTCAAGCAGCACACTGGGCGACAACAACAAGGTGCTGTGCCGGGTATTAAATTTTTTGGCAACCAGCTCCGCGTAGGACGATTCATCAAAATCCTGCTCCTTGAATGTAACCGAAAACGTATGGATGGGTTCGGCGCTATGCGCTGCCATCGCTGCCACCACCCCACTGGAATCAATCCCCCCCGACAGAAACGCCCCCAAGGGCACATCCGCCACCATCCGGCGTCCTACCGCCGCAAAAAACAAATCGTGTACCCGTTGTTGGGCTTCTTTCGCCGATGCGGGGACACTGAATTGCTGCGGACGCGTAATGCTCCAGTAAGGATGAAAAGTGAGTTGCTTATTTTGCAAGTACCCATAATGCCCTGGTCGCAGCTGCCAGATATCCTGCACAATGGTCTGCGGCGCAATGAGCGCCTGATAACGCAGATAATCCTGTAAGCCCTGGGAATTGATCTGTTTGGGAATAAAACCGCCCGCCAGCAAACTGCGAATTTCGGAGGCAAAAGCAAACGTTTCCCCGTTCCAATAATAATAAAAAGGCTTGACCCCCAGGCGATCCCGGGCAAAAAACAAGGTCTGTTCTACCCGGTCCCAGATCGCCAGCGCAAACATCCCATTGAAGCGCGACAGACAGGCAGCACCCCAGTTTGCGTAAGCAGCAACAATAACTTCGGTATCCGAATGGGTATGAAAAGGATAATCGGGCAATTGCTGCCGGATTTCCCGGAAATTGTACATTTCACCGTTGAACACCAGTACATAGCGTCCACTCGCATCAAAAAAAGGTTGATTGGCATTTTCACTAAGGTCAATAATCGAGAGCCGCCGATGCCCCAGCGCGGCGATACCTTCCGTAAAAATACCCTGCGCATCGGGACCCCGATGGCGCATTTGATTGGTTAACTGTTGAATAGATACATCTTGCTGCGTTTGGTAATCATACGAAATGATACCGGCAATACCACACATAGGGGTTTACATTTACTGGGGTAAAGCAACCGGTTGAGTTGCCTTACGATAAATTTCCTCATAGGTTTTAACAACTTGGGTCAATTGGTAGCGGGCTACATTCTCCCGTCCGGCAGTAATTAAAGTTTCCCGGAGGGAAGCATTTTGTATAATTTGTAAGATGCCATTGCGAATCGCCTTGACATCGTAGGGGTCCACCAATACCGCACCGGCACCCGCGACCTCCCGCATCGGGCTAAGGTCGCTCGTCAACACACAGTGCCCGCTTGCCTGCGCCTCCAGAATCGGCAGCCCGAAACCCTCATACGTAGAAGGAAAAGCGACCAGATCACAGGCGGCGTAGCGTGCCAGCACTTCAGTCCGCGAAAGGTTGAAAAACTGCTCAAATATAATGGAATGTTGTGCTAATTGTAATCTATTTTCTTCGGATAATTCACCGATAATTTCCAGGCGGCAAGGCAGCCCCGCCAGCGCTTCGACCAGACGTGGGAGGTTCTTGTTCGGCGTAGAACCGATAAACAAAATAGTAGGCTGTTGGGCATTAAAAGTACGGGGTTGAAAGACCACATCGGTATCAATAAAATTAGGCACAATGGTAATCTTTGCCGGATCACAGTTGTTCATCGCCCGTACTTCCCGGTAGGTTTTTTCCGAAATCACCGTCACCACATCCGCTTTGCGCATCGGCAGATCGTACCAGATCCATTTGTACAGCCAATATTTCCAGTGCCTTTTGCCGATCCGGTCGAGCATGACACAGTCGTGGATGGTCAATACATTGATATTGCGCCGACTCAAAAACAGCAACACATAATGAATATCCCCGGTGATATGATTGATGCGCGCCTGCCGCTGCCGCGCATACCAGCCATTGGCGGCAAAAGCCAGCCCCTTCACCCCGCTCCAGGGCATAAAAATATTGCGTACCGTATGGCGCTTCGCCAATTCCCCGCTGATCCGCAAAAACAATTGCTCAATGCTAAAACGATTACTATCCTTACTGCGAAAGAAAAAATGAATGTGCATGTTGGTGATAGAGGTACCGGGTTTTTCTTTTCAAACCCCTTAACAAAAGTGTTTAGATGAACGTGCGTTATGGATAAAAGCCAGTACAAGCAATTGAAATAGGGTCCGTTACCCACAATGATAGATTAAAACGCATCTTTACGCCGTTAGGCGTTGAATATCGGTAGCCACCAGGCAAGGTAAGGCTTGTTCCGTTAGGAACTTAACCAAGCATCGTTCAGCTCCTAATGGAGCAAGAACGAGCTTTCTTTTTTCTTCTACCGATAGGTAAGCTCTAACGGGCTATTTTTAGCCACAACAAAAGGTACATTAATGTGAGTTATGGATAAAACCGATTTTAAGCTATTGATAATCAATGGAAAGTGGTTTATTGCTTGCGTTTTTCGATTTTTTTTATTTACGTTCTTTTTGCATTGCCCAAAAAGAACCAAAAACGCTAGGCATATCCAATTGCTCCGCTGGATCTGCCAGGCAACCGCCACTATGTATATCATTATAAAGGGTTAGTAAACAACAAAATACGTTTTTGCCTCATGCTTGATACAATTGTCGTTTATATTGAATATATTCATAATTCACTTACATTAAAAAAAGGCTGTTCAGCACCGCTACCTCCTTTCCAAGGCATCTTGGAACCACCACCCGCGGGAGGATCGTCCCTAGAGGGAAGGAGGGTCACGGGAAGCCCTATTATTGACTACCGTTTACGAAACTTTGGAAGTTTCGTAAACGGCGGCTTACTTATACCGCGCAAACCACACCACATAAATAAACGCCGTAAACATAAAGGCTTTGATCATATGATTCAACACCACATAAAACTCCGTTTCCGCTTTGATCACCTGCAAAAAAATAACCGGGATCATAAAAAACAACAACACATTATACCGAAAGGACAATTGCGCTAAGCTTGCCAGAATCTTGGCCAGCAGCCAGCCCCAAACCAGCAGAAACAGCCCCGCGCCCCAGCCAAAATTAACGTATGCTTCGCCCAGCAAGCCAATCCCCATCGAAGTATTATCCTCAATGGGGATGCCCGTATATAAACGGTAGTTCTCCCGCCCTCCGGCTTGTTTCTTATTAGGGAATAAGATCCGCGGCAGAAAAGCCGCTTCCAGGCTCTCCAGGATGGTACGCCCACCGGCAAAAGGTACATTGCGCGGTACATTTTGCATAATAGCGCTGGTGATCCAGCCCTGGTTCAGGCGTACATTCAATCCAGATAGTTTTTTCGGGGTGAAATTATCCCCCATGTTCGTAAGCGCACCGGAGATATAATTGACCAGCAGCGAAATTCGATCCCCCGCGGAGAGACGCTGTGCTGCCAGCGCGGCGCGATAATCCGTTTTGACAGATTGTAGTGCCATCAGTAACAGGACACCAATCGCTAAAACGCTGGTCTTGGTAAGCAGACTGATTTTAATATTAATCGCAATCAACGCCAAACCTAAAACTGTCCATAACAAAAAATCGTGAAAGACACCGGAAGCTGAAGCCTGTATAAGGGCAAAACCCAAAGTTGCCAGATACACCCCCAAACGATAGCGCTTGCCCACACTGAAGTAGTATAGAATACCGCCAACATAGACAAGATTAATTGCCAGGTAAAACACAAAACCTAGCGCCGCCGGGGCAAAAGGTTGCAGCAGCACAGCGCCTACCCCGCCTGCCATTAAATGGATACTTACCAGCGGGTGCCGCGCAGTAAACTGCTCAATTTTGCTTCTTAAAACCGATAGGTCCAGCGGCTGTTTCACCAGCATCATGCCCACAATAAATAAGCTATGTGCCCATACGGCTATCTGCATATAACTATCTTCGGGTATATACATCACGTAGCGAAAATAAGATACCGGCAGGCGGTAGGAAAAGTAGGGTCCTAGGATCAGTTGCAGTACCGCAATCAAGGCAATCAGTTCCAGCAGCGGAAAGGTGCGCCCCACTTTGTATAAAAAATCAAATACTACGAGTAACACCAACCCTAAGCCCAACGCACTCCAAGGGCCGTCGCCAATCAGCAGCGAAAATAACAAACCCATTCCCCCGGCGATCCAACCCGTCTGACTAATCCGCATGGTTTACTGTTTTTTCAAGGGCTTCCGCGATGACCGTAAAGCTCCAGGATTGAATCACTTGATGCGCCTGCCTACCCAGTACTGCCAGACCGTCTTTTCCCATGGCTAAGGCGGCTTCCATACTTTTTCTCAATGCTTGCAACTCCCCGCTGGGAAAAATCCAGCCGCTGCGCCCCGGCTGTACCAGATCCGCTGCACAACCCACTTTATCACTCACGATTGCCGGACGCGCACAGGCAAAAGCCTCGTTTACCGCCAAACCCCAGGTTTCGCCGGGTCCCTGCGAAGGCAGCACCAGTACATCCCCCAGCCGATAGACCAGGGGCATTTGCTGCTGATTTTGAAAATCAATAAATAACACCCGTGGATTGGTGGTGGCTTGTGCTTTCAGCAGGCTCTCTTCCGGTCCGTTGCCGACGAAGAGCAAGCGGGCATCGGGATGCTTGATTTGCCCAAAAGCTTCCAGGAGCAGCCGCGGATTTTTTTTGGCTTCCAGTTTACCCACAAACAGGAATACCAGGGCTTCGGCGGGAATGCCCAGGTGGCTCCGCCACGATCGGGCAGCGCTGGCTCGCGCTTCGGCATCGCCGGCAAAACGATCATTGTCAATGGCATGCGGGGCAAAAACCAACTTATCTCCCCGCAAGCCATGCCGCTGATAATAGGCTCGGTTCGCCGTACCTACGTACAGCGCTGTATCCACCTGCCGGTACACCCAGCTTAAAAACAGCCGCCGCAGTACTTTCTTCAGCGAAAAATCGGTAGGCTCGTCCAGTAAATTGGAATCCCCCCGAAACAAGAGCTTTACTTTCCCCTTGAAATACCGCAGTACCTGCAAATGACTGCGAAAACTCCAGCCGTACACCAAAATCGCATCCGCCTGGTAAGCCTGAAGCTCGGTAAGAATAGTCGGATTCACGATGCCGCCAAAATGATGGGAGCCGGGGTCTTTAGCGGTATTAGGTAAAAATAGATAGTCATATCCTTCGAGCAAAGGAATATCCCAGCGCCGCTCTTTACCAAAGCCAGGGTCATAGACGGCATCCTGCGCCTGCCCCCAGGTATAAAATACTTTCACTGCCAGCTTGCTCCTTTCTGCCAGTAGCCGAAACAGCGGTGCATTGTACTGTATGGGGTGGGTAGATACTATGGCTAATTTTTTTATCTTAGGTATCAAAATTCAAAGTAAAGTATATTAAAATGATGACTTAAATAGTATGAAAAGAAATTGATTTATACTTCTTTGAAAATTTTTCAATAGTTTCTTTGGTCATTAAATTACTATCTAGGGATTTATTCCTCCAATACTCCAGATGAATTCTTTTTCTAAAATTAAAGTAAGCATAATTGCCATACATTTCATATTCAGAAAAAGAAGAGTTTTCGTTAAAATCTATTGTTGTCAATATAGTTTCTATCCAGGTTTTACCTGAAAAATTTTCGATGTCTTTTTTTAAAGATTGTAGAATATTCCGATCAAATATCATGTGATGTGCTACAAAAGATAAATAATATCTTTTATTTAAACCTAGAATTTTAGAATAGACTGCATAAGGAAAATGATACTCATCTGAGTAATGCATAATAATTTTACCTTCATTACTAATTAGAACCTGTGGGGAAATAATGCAAGTGTCTGCATCAAGGACAAGAACTTTCTCACTACTTGAGATATTATCACTATTTAGCTTTATAAGTTGTTGCAATAGCCATCCCGCTCTACTCCATTCTGCCCCGTTAAACTTTATATCTTGTTTTTTAATTGGCAAAACAATATCCTCTACTAAAAATCGGCAATTATTCTGATTACAGAAATCTTCAACTGCTTTTGATTTTCCTATTATATAAACCTCAGAGATAGGATTTAAAATGTTCTTCCTTGCATAGTGTACTGCATAGTGTAATGTAGATAAGTCTTTGTCAGCAACCGGAATCAAGATGTCAATCGGAATATTTGAAGTTCCTTGAAGGCTCAATTTCTGCTCCGTGAAATTCAAGTAAGTTTTGTAAATTAAACGTATTGGATTGAAACGCCCGGTAGGTACAATTGGTAATCTCATTACATTGGGATTTATATTTTCTAATATAAAAGAAAATTCATTGGTTTAATTTTTGAAATATTAAATTGCAAGCTATTTTTTCAATCATTTTAAAATTTCGCTTTTTTAAAAATTCTACTATTAATGAGTCGAATTCTAAAGAATTTGATTCTATACAGATTAAATAGGTTTTTTCTAACGTATTTTCAGCGCCTTTTAAAACTTCAAGATCGTTCCCTTCAACATCTATACTAAGCAAATGTACATATTCTATATTCAAGTCATTACAAATACTATCTAACGTAAAAACAGGAATAATCTGGCTGTGGCTATTATTGTTTTCACTTGGATCCAAAGAAGACAATGCAGGAGTATATCTTTGAATATTAAACTTTCTCAATCCATTTTTGCTATCACACCCAATTTCTAGGTGGATATCTCTTGCACGAAACAAACGGTGTAGCGTTATTAATTCTCTATTTGGCTCTATAACAACTCCATTCATTTTACGCCTGTAAAACTTGTATGTATTTGAAAGTAGTGAAGGATGAAATGCACCTACATCTATATAAAAATAAGTATCGGAAGGAAAATCACGTTTTAGTATATCCCACAACATCTTATCTTCACCATGTTGAGAATATATTTCTTTTTCTTTTCTTATAGATATAATGAAGGCTTTTAAAAATCTGTTTATAACAGGTAGTATGGGTATATGCCTTGATAAATATACCTTTAACTTAAATGTAATATTGCGTAACATTTTTTTACATTAAAGTGAGTAACCTGGCATGTAATAGTTACATTAAATTAGCTATGTGCCCCTTAGTAATATATTCCTCAGTGTATCTGCACTGTGCTGATTTCGATAAGAAATTTTTAAATCCAGATAATTCTCTGTGTTTCTTATACATTCTTGCCAATCCTCCTCAGGTAAAATAGCTATACCTTCTGACAAAAATGCCCCCCAATAACTAAAAGTGCTACTCTGAGATAGTAGCAAAAACTGACTCTGACTCATGAGCAATATATCCAGTATATCCGCCTTTTCTTCCGCTCGCCTTACTTCCGGTAGTTGCAGAATTTCCTGAAGTTCATGGTCATCGGCATCTGAGAAAATGGTTACGGGCAGGTCTTTACCCACTGTTTCGCGAATGATATGAATGCAACTCATAAAGTGCGATAAAGGAGTAATCGGATTGCCCATTTTAAAATCGCCTCTGCGGATATGGGCAGCAATTACAGGCACTTTAAACTGGGTGAGCTGCTGTTTTAGTTTGGGGCTTAGAACTCGATACAATTCTTCTTTGATCCACTCCCGATAGGGTTGAATAGCCCCAAATAAATTATTGTCAACAATAACGTCTTTAAAAAGATAGTAGCAATTTTTTTCTAATTGGTCTCCCAATTTTTGGATGGGGGGTTCTAATTTAATATTGCCAAACCTAAGTATCCACTTCATTTGCCAGCGTTCCCACCATTGCTCGGTATGAAAATAGCCCAGGTACAAGCGTTTTTTTCGCTCATTGCGCAACCAGGCTCCCCATCTGATACTGCTCCATCCGGAAGTTACATATTCCAATCCGTTCAACCTGGCAAATACCACTGCTCTTGCCCATACCAGCATTAGATTTCCAAGACCGGTTTTTGGAAATTGCACTAAAATTCGCTTCATGCAGGAATTTTTGTTTCTATTGCAGTCTCCAGCAGATTAGCTAATTGCTGGGTTACATTTTTAGCACTATAGGTATCAAAAAGGTCTAAATGGATGCTAGTATAGTCGTACTGTTTTAGAAAATATAAGTAGGTTTTCATTTTTTCTGCAAAATCGGATTGAATATGCTCTATGCCATCCGCTCCGGCGAAACTTAATACAACTCCAGTGTCGGAGAGGCGAATGACTTCTACCGCTGAACTTTTTTCATGTAAGACTGCCAATATCGGCTTGCGGGATAAAACCCCCTGATATACCTTACTCGGCGTATAGTGCGGCTCCGTACTGCCGAGAATAAATACCCCATCTGCGGCTTCCAGGTGCACCAGTACATCCAGGTAGGGGATGCGTCGGGGGTATTCAAATACCACCTTTTGCCATAGCCCATATTTTTCGGCGTAGGGTCGGATATTGTACCCTTGAGGATCGTTCGGGGTTTTACCGGTGCCGATGAAATGGACTTCAACGTTGGCAAAGGTTTCCGGTTGGGCTTGTATCGCCTGAAAAATCGCTTCCAGCGGGGCATACGCCTTGGGCAACATCGCCCCCGCATACACCAGTTGGATTTTATCGGCTTTTGCTTGAAAGAGGTAAGGCGCAATGTTCAGTTTTGCCACTTGCTCGTGGTCCTTTGCTTCTCCCCCGTAGGGCATAGCGCCATAGATGGCCTGCTTCCGCAGTTGCGGATTGCGCGCCAAAACACCCTGATAATACCCCTCGGCTACTCCGGTAATCAAGCGCGCGTGTTTCACCGCGATGGGCTCCAGCAGCCGCGCCAGCCGGGTACTCCACCAGTGCCGCGAAAAACGCCGCTCCGAACCCGGAAAGGTATGCACCCAGGGGTCAATGTAATCAATGCCGTAGGGAATACCGGTCGTGTTGTACAGCCAGCGCCCCAACAGCGCGGCGTAAAAAGAAGGAATGGGGATGTATAAAAAATCAATTTTTTCGGATTGAAGGAGCGCCTGGGCACGTCGGAATAGTTGCAGAAAAGCCCGCAAACCAATATCTCCAACCAGTCGGGGTTTAGTCACCGGCAAGGCTTTTACCTTTTCGATCCGCAAATCCGGCGGTAACAATTTCGCCAGGTTCCAGTCCGGCGCTTCTTCGTAATAATCTTCGTGCACCGTCAGTATAATCGGCTCCCAGCCAAACGTCGGCAAATGCTGGGCAAACAGGCGACTGCGGTGGACAGCGGCTAGGTTGGACGGCGGAAAATGAGGGGATATAATCAGAATTTTTTTCATTCAAAAAGAACCCCAAACAGGTTCGGTAGTGGTTTGCTTTTCGATAATGCCTCTCCATACCGCTGTCAAACGCGCCCCTTCTTTTTCCCAGGCGAGGACTTGTGCGGTTTGATAACGAGTAGCGGAGGTTTGCCGAATAGATGCTATTTCGTGCAGGATATAATCTATACGCTGATAGACCGATGCTGCATTCTGTTCGCAGATTATTCCGTGGGATGGATGCGCCTTCATAAAAAGCCGCTGCCCGCGGGTATCCGTCGCGAGGATGTACAAACCCGCCTGCGCATAAGCCAGGATTTTATTCGTCCAGCAAATATCCCGGTTTTCGTCGGTGCTGCTTGATTCGATGGCTAATCCGATATCAAATTCGGTTAACTTTCGGTTTAATTCCAACTGACTGCACGGAGGATAAAAAGTAAGGATGGAGGCATATCGATGTAAAAAGCCGTCGTAAAAGCTGGAATACAGATTGCCAATTAAATGAACCTCTACCTGATCTTTAAACCGGTACAATTCAGGTACAAACAACTCCAAGCCCCGCCCTTCGGCAATATTCTGCGAAAACCAGACAAACTTAACTTTACCCACGCCCGCTTTAGGTGGTAAAAATTCTACTTGCTGAAAAGAGTTAACAATCACTATATGGCGATTCCAATCCAGCTTTTGTTGAAAAAGGGACAGTACCCTATCCCGAATCAATGGACTGGCATAAGACACATAAGCCGCCGGGGGGAGTAGCTGCTGTAGCAGGGTTTCATTATAGCGCCGTTGCAGGGGTTGATCGGCAATACCTTTTTCACCCGGGTGGTAATCCTCCACATCAAAAGCAAAAGGAATCTGGTGTCGCCGCGCCCAGGCATAAGCCGGGTATAAAGCCCCCATATTATGGGCAATCAGCAATTGGTACTGCCCTTTATGCCTTTTTAAAAAGCGTTGCAATACCCAGGTACGCTTATCTACTATAACGGACTGCGCAAACAGGGAAAGCCGCCACCACTTCCCCAGGGCAGCCAATACGCGCGCGGCTATGGTTGCGAACAACCACGGGTAAGGTGCACTGCGCGTGGCGTCCAATTCATAGCTCGGTATTTGTAAATCCTGTAGCCAGGTTCGGCTCTGGGCATCCGCCCAAATACCTAGTTTGAAATACACCACCGTTGGGCTGTAGCCTTCCTGCAAAGCCGTTTGGACTTCCTTGCTCAAGCGCGGATTAACGGCTGGACTGGTGGAAGTAATAAACAGTATTTTTTTTCCCAAAGAATATCCTGAGATGTAAATGGTTAGGAATTATTATGCTTGAACTACTTTTATGGAGGATTTAGGTTTATATCCTAATTTATAAAGCAATCTTTGAAGTTTTTTTGCTCTTTTCCAGCCCAACAAATATGATAAGCTTATCAATACTTTACCCCCTTCGAGCCTTCGACCACTGCCCCCTAATTCTTTTGCTCTTGTCTCAAATATTTTTACTACAGCAGGATACTCAGGATAAATCCGGTATGCCCAAGTCTGGTAACGATCAGCACATAACTTCTGGAAAACTTCGGAATTTTCGTGCTTAAGAATATGTTGACAACCTAAATCCGTAGTAAGCAAAGCGGATTCAATTGCCTTTTTAGATAAACTATTGGATAAACTTGAAGCCAACCCGGATCGGTAATATAAACGTGCCCCTTTTGTAAACTTTATTCCTTTACTAGCCAGTATTAATCTTACACTGAAGTCAAAATCATTATTTAAAGATAAGCGCTCGTCCCATCCACCAGCCTTTTCTAGTATTTGTCTGGGAATCAACCAAAGCCATCCGCCCATCATATCGGAAGGTTGACGCATGGCTCTTTTTAACCATTCTAATGGCTCAAGATCTTCCCATACGGTTTCAGGAATAAATTTTGCAGTGGAAAGATCATTTTGGTAAAAACGCCCCCATTCACAGGAAGCAAGATACTCTTCGCTGCCAGCCAATCGATTTACTTGTAGCGAAATGTGATCTGGTGAAATTAAATCATCTGCATCTAAAAATTTAATATAATCCCCTTTACTCTCGCTTATGCCTTTGTTAGCAGCAGCACTTTGTCCTTGATTGGTTTGATTGATTATCTTTATTCGACTATCTTTAATTCCTGTTGCAATTTCTAAGCTATTATCAGTAGAACCATCATTGATAAGAATAATTTCTAAATTGGAATAAGTCTGTTGTAGTACTGAATTTAGAGTATCTGTTAAAAAATGTTGTGCATTATAAAATGGAATAATTATAGATACAAGATGAGCGGAGGACATGGTTTATATTTAGCTATTTAAAATATAGGGATTAAAGAAATTTTGTGATATATAAAATTACAACCAACCATTTACTTACGAAAGTTTTAAGATACCTGAACCAGTCACAAAAAAATTCAGTTATTGAACAACAGCAATCATAAAATCTTTAAAAGTAAACTTGGTCTTTTGTATAGCATCCCAGGTTTTGCCTATATCACCGTTTTTGAAAAAATATTTAATTATATTAAATGCAAATCTTCTCTTGTTTTTCTTTTGAAGCCATTGTATTTCGCTCTGATTCAATCCTAAAGGTAATTCTAATAAAGCATCTTGTAAATAGAGATAATTATTATACATATACGCATACGTATTATTAATTTCTTGTCCTTCGTGTCGGCGATAATACATAAACTCAAAAGGTAACATAACGATCTCTGATTGAGCGGTAGCTTTTAAGTTAAAATACATATCATTCGCTGGTCCATATAGCTCTGGATATTTTCCGATGTGTTCGAAAAAAGATCTTTTAATTATAGTCCCTCCTGGTCCGATAGTTAAAAATGGTTTTTTAAAAAAATGGTTTTTAATGGCTTGTTCCGAAACAAGGGTATAAGGTTTTCCTATTGATTGCCAATCCATCATACCGAAGCTGGCATGTGGGAAGCTAAGCATTGCTTCTACGCAATTGCTAAAACCATCGGGAAAAATCTTATCATCAGAGTCCACAAACATTATATATTCTCCCTTAGCGTATGATGATGCCTTGTTCCGATTGGGATAATCTCCTAAATTCTTTTCATTCACATAAAGTCGAATTCTGCTATCTTTCCTTGCATAAGATTGGGCAATAGTGACAGAATTATCTTTGGAACAATCATCTACTATAATCAATTCAAAATTTGTATAGGTTGAAGCCAGTACACTCTCAATTGCTTCCGCTATGTACTTTTCTCGGTTATAAACCGTCATCAAAATCGAAACTAAAGGTTGGTTCATTGAGCAAAAGTATTTCTAATGATTGCAGTCAATTGATTGGGTATCCAGGACTGGTCCAAACGACTGCCATATACTTTATAGGCAGCTTTCCTTCTTTTCTCAGCATTAAATAATTCTATAAAAAGTATCTCACAAGCCGAAGTATTGGCGACAGGATCAAATAAAGCCTCTGCTTGTATTTTGGCGCTGACACTGATTTGTTTGATCCTGAGAGGATTCCGAATTGCATCACCAATAAGTTCAACATATTTTTCCACCCGATTGCCCTCGACTTTCCAACCAGTTTCACCATTACGAACCAACTCCTGAATCCCTCCGGATAAATCATTTACAAAAGGTATTACACCAGCTTTCATGGCTTCAATCAGGCTAACGGGCATTCCTTCGGCTAAGGAAGGTAGAATGAAGATTTGCATATCGCACAATAGCCGATTGACTGCTTCATTACTTTGATTACCATAAAAAGTGACTGGTACCGATGCCTCCCAGTGATATTTTTCCTTTGATTGATTATCGATTGAGCCTACAATATGCCAGTGCAGCGTACATCCTTTTTCCTGTAAGCCCCCAGCAATCTGAGGCAGTAAGGGATACCCTTTTTCCTCAGTACAACGCCCAATAAAGATGATGTTGCTGCCACTATTTTTTTCTCCTTTACAAATACTGGGGGGCACTGGAAAACGTAGATAGGTAATATCTGCTTTTCGCTCTGTTAATTTTTGTTGTAGTTGCTGGCTAATGGAATCTGCAATGGTGATGTACTTATCTACCCAAGGGGCATGACGCTGTGCCAATTGGTAATAATATTCGTAATCTCCGTGCAAAATCTGCACGACTGGATTTTGCAAGCCCAAATTGCTCACCATACCCAATTCCAACCAGTCGTGTGCCACCACGATCGCCTGCTCATCAGGCAGGAACTTTGCCAATTGCCGACAGGTGTAATAGAAATTCCATTTTGGGGAGTAGTAAAATACCTGTTCACTGGCGGCGCCTTCCAGATTGGGTACTTCGTAAAGAGGATATTGCTCCTGATTAATCGTATAGACAACATGGTTTTCTACTTGCGGATGCTGCCTGAATTTCAATAAATTCCGAATCACCGATAGCACACCGCCACCAGAACCATTATGAAAATGATAAATTCTTATCATTTTACTTTACTTACTTTAAATTCATACGATTTTAACTCTTCCAAGGAGAACTTTTTGCAACCAGGATATTATATAATGTTAGCTGTGGGATCAAGTCGTAACTCATTATTATTTTATCTCGTGCTTTTTTTCCCATAGATATCCAATGATTTTGGTTCTGCCATGCTAATTCTATAATTTTTTTTAAAGCAGGATAAGTAGGATAATCTCCCACAAACCCGCTCTCCATATGGGTAATATACTCTGCATTACCCCCTACGTCAGTCGTTATAGCAGCACGTCCACAAACCATAGATTCAATTAAAGCCAGAGGCGTACCTTCTCCTAATGATGGTAAAATGTGAATATGATTCCTTTCCCAAATTTTTTTTATATCATCCACATGTCCATAATAAAAAATTTTGTGATCAATATTATAAAATTTTCCAAGCTTTTTAAGATATTCTTCATCTGATCCTTTTCCATATAGGTTCAACACCCAATTCCTCTCTCTCCAAACTTTCTCCGATAATACTTGAAATAGGACATCTTGCCCCTTATGATTACAACGAAGGGCTGCAACTACAGCCAATTGTATTGTTACATTTTCTTCAGGAGGTGGAAGATATGAAGGTATATCATTAAAATTCAATGGATTATTTATAATATACCCTTTCTTAATGTGCATCGCTAATATCCGCTCTGATGAAATAAGATTTCTTTCTGAAACAAACCCTATTGAACATGATTTTTGATAAACATCTATTTGTTTCTGTGCGGCACTAATGCTTAGCGTAAGTCCTAAATCAGGTACATTTTGAACAACAATGTGATAATTGAACCTATTTGTCAATAACCATTCTCTTACAATATCTAAATAACTATAGGCAAAATCAAATCCTCCGGCTTGGCTTATGAGTATAACCACATCCGAAGAAAGTGAATCAAGCTCATTTTTTAAGAGTCTTAATATTTTTTTGTTTTTATATTCCGGGCGAATCTTATTCTCTATTTTTCTTAAAAGATTAATACAAGTATGATTTCTTTTCAAGAAGAAAATTTTAGCTCCTTTGTCTTGTAAATGAATTAAATAAGGTGGTATTTCATCATGTTTAAAAACTACTATATAAACTTTATGGTTATTCTCTAATGCCACTAGCGCTGTCTTTCGCCATAATTCCTCACATCCTCCCCAGGGAATATGTTCCAGTGTAGAGAGAAAAACAAAAATCTTTTCGCTCTTCATCTATTCAATATTTTATAATAAAAATCAATATTTTGTAATACTAGCTTCCTGAAATTCAAAGTGGTTTCAACAGAATACTTAGCTGAATTTCCCAACCGTTCTCTTAAACCTTCATCTACAACCAATCTTTCCAGTGTATTTTCTATAGCTTTTACACTAAAGGGGTTTACCAGCAAACCATTTATTTCATTTTGGATGGCATCTGCCATTCCTCCAAACTTACTACCAATAACAGGTTTACCAAAACTCATCGCCTCAGTACAGGTATAACCCCAGGCTTCCCATAAGCTTGGGAAGATGCATATGTCTGCTATTTCATAGTAAGTAGTTAAATCTTGGTATGAGACTTTTCCTATTAACTGAAATTTAGAAGAGCCATTAGTTATCTTTTTTAATAGCAAACTTGTTGAAATATTTTTCCACTTGAATTTTATATCCCAATCTTCGCCTATTAAGATAAATGTCGTATTGGGAAACTTGGCAATAATTTTTTTTGCTGCTTTCGCAAGATTTACTACACCTTTATGAGCGTTGAGTTTACCGACAAATAAAATATTAATATTGCCAACATCAAAATCATTCACCATTTCTGATGATACCTTGTTTTTACCCTTCAGAGTTGAGTGATCAAATAAGTGGTAAATTATTTCAATGTGCTTATCCTTCAATTGCCAGAAATTTTGAAGCCATTTTTTAAAAGAATTAGACGGTGCTATAATAAAGTCCGCCTTAGCACATACTTGATACTCAAGATTTTCATGTCTTTTTACATCTCGAATATTCCAGAAACCCAGATCCCATTTTAATCTTCTAAGAGCACCTACAACATACCTCAGTTTAAGCCACCTTGATTCATAATAGTTATTCAACCAATTCTGATAAACGAAGGGCATTTGTACTCGAATAACATATTTCAATCCCTCAATTTCTTCTTCCATCAAATTCCTCAAACAAGCATGAATTTCACAGCTTTCAACAATATTAAATTGTTTCATTTTATGCTGCTCAAGAAAGTAAGGTACAACGTCCACTCGAAAGGTTTCTAGTGTTTGAGTTGCAATCCTATGGACAATCACATTATTCAGAGTTGAAATGGTAGTATTTTGATCTAAAGCAGGTGTAAATACCTCACAATAAATATTTTCCTGGCTAAGTCCTTTTGTTATATTATTAATAAATGTAGCTATTCCGCCCCCCGAAAAAGGAGGTGATTCGGGTGTAATGAACGCAATTTTTGGAATTATACTCATAATTTTAAATGCCTCTGCTAAGTTCGAAGGTCATAGATAACAACTCTTAAGTACTTTTTTTTATAACTGAGATTACGCAGGTAAAAAATTAGGAAAAAAAAGTTCTTTGACAGTTACGACCTTTGGAGGATGAAATTTCCAGCTACTTTCGAGTTGTATGTGGACTATTTGATAG
>JBKBWT010000074.1:0-19077 GCA_046314415.1 Saprospiraceae bacterium | reverse complement strand
GGAATTCTGGAATAGCGACAACGCATGGTCGTTTGTTGGAATAGATTGACCGCCATGTTCAATTCGTCAAATTCCTGCTGGTAAGCAAGCATGGCAATCATCATTAAATTCGCACCAACGGAGAAGTTCGTCGCATTGTTGCCAATTACCAAACCCTGCCAGTTGCCGTCTTCTGCCAATTGAATGCTTTCGTTGATACCGCGCAATACGCCTTCGCCGATAGAGTTGTGCGGGCTGGTAAATTCGAGACATAACACCCCGTCGCCGATGTCGTGCAAGATGGTTTCCGTGGTTTTGTGAACCGGTGCCTGGTCACGATAATTATCCAGAATGATAAATTCGTCCGCGCCCGGAATCGGCAGGTAAGTCTTGCTGGGAATATCGTAGTACAAGCGTTTGCCGCCTTCGCGTTTGTAAAAAGTGGTATGACCAGCAGCGAGAAAATCCTTCACCCAGCCAGCTACTTTTTCACCTTGCGATGCTGCCAGTTCCATGCCTTTTTGTACGCCGACCAAATCCCAGTATTCAAATGGACCCAATTCCCAGGCAAAGCCAGCGCGAAGGGCATCATCAATGCTGTAAAGATTATCAGAAATTTCGGGAATGCGGTTGGAAACATACGCGAACAAGCCTAGCAGCGAGCGCCGAATGAGTTCTCCACCTTTATCTTCAGCAGCGAAAATGGCTGGAATCCGTTTTTTCAAATCATCGATCTGCTTTGCTAAACCCAGACTTGGCAAATTGGGCTTTTGCGAAGGCTCGTATTCTAAGGTTTCCAGATTCAGCGCTAAAATTACCGGACGACCGTTGGCGTCTCGCTCTTTGGTTTTTTTATAAAAACCCTGACCGGTTTTGTCCCCTAAATATTTGTTATTCAGCATGAATTCCAAATACGGAGGAATTTCAAACGTAGCAGCCTGCTCATCGTGCGGTGCGTTGGCTTTGATGCCACGAATGACATTTGCCGCCGTATCGTGTCCGACCAAATCGCCAAGCCGGAACGTGCCGGTTTTCGGACGACCGATAGCTGGACCAGTCAATTTATCTACGTCTTCAATGCGCAAGCCCAATTCGGTGGTCAATTGATAAATTTTTGCCATAGCATACACGCCCACGCGGTTGGCAATGAATGCTGGCGTATCTTTGCACAAAACGGTCGTTTTGCCCAGGTAAACATCGCCATAATGCATCAGAAAATCAATCACTGCGGGGTCAGTGTCAGCCGTAGGAATGATTTCGAGCAGACGCAGGTAGCGTGGCGGATTGAAAAAGTGCGTACCGCAGAAATGCTTTTTGAAATCGTCGCTTCTGCCTTCGGTCATCAGGTGAATGGGAATACCGGAGGTGTTGGAAGTAATGAGGGTGCCCGGACGACGGTATTGTTCCACTTTCTCAAAAACCTGCTTTTTAATATCCAGGCGCTCTACGACGACCTCAATAATCCAGTCGTAGTCTTTGATTTTGGGCAGATCATCTTCGAAGTTACCAAGCTTGATACGGCTGGCAAATTTTTTGTCATACAACGGAGCTGGCTTCGCTTTAAGCGCAGCTTGCAGGGCATTGTTGGCAATTCGGTTGCGGGCAGCAGGATTGTTGCGGTCGGCGTCGCTCAGATCGGGCGGCAGGATGTCAAGCATCAGCACGTCCAAGCCAATATTAGCAAAGTGGCAGGCGATACCCGAACCCATTACCCCGGAACCCAGCACCACAGCTTTTTTGATTCTTCTCATAAAGAATGTTATCTGTTATTTTTAAATCGGAAAGTAGGTTGTTCGTCATTCAGTTAAAAATTCAGAAAAGGGCAGTATAGCCAAATAACAAACAACCTTCGACAACAGTTTTAATTTTAGCGAAAATTCGCTGGCAGTGCAAAAATAGAAATTTAGGTAATGGGTTGATGGGTTTATAGGGGAATTTTTAGTATTAATTTAGAAATTTTTCTAATTAACCAATGACCCTATCACCCTATCATCTAAAAATTCTTAATTTTAGCCGCGCAAAATATAATTTGCTTTTTTGAATTCACGTTGTTAAACATTAAAAGATAAACAAACCATTTAAACCCATTAACACATGCTCTTACTGAATATTTTGTTACTGTTCCAGGAGTTTCAACCCGATACAACGGCTACGGCTGCACCGACCGTAACTTCCCAGAGTTTTCTCGATATTGTATTGAATAGTGGTACTTTTGGGATTATCATCGTGCTATTACAGATAATTTTATCAGCAATCGGTGTATATATTTTCATTGAACGCTACTTGACTATTCGCAAGGCGGCGCAGGTGGACGATCATTTTATGAATAATATTCGCATGAACGTGCAGACTGGTAACATTCAAGGCGCTAAGGCATTGTGCCAAACAACCGACTCGCCGGTGGCACGCATGGTAGAAAAGGGTTTGCAACGCATCGGAAAACCGTTGCGTGATATTGACGCGGCTATTGAAAACGTAGGGAACCTGGAAGTATTCAAACTCGAAAAGGGGCTTTCTACGCTGGCAAGTATTGCTGGTGCTACCCCCATGTTGGGCTTTTTGGGTACGGTGACAGGGATGATCTTGTCGTTCCAGACCATGGCGGTGCAGGAAAGCGTAACGCCGGCAGCTTTGGCAACAGGGATTTATCAGGCATTGATTACGACTGCCTTTGGTCTGATCGTGGGTATCGCGGCTTATATTGGCTATAACGTGTTGGTTTCCAATGTAGAAAATGTTGTTTTCAAAATGGAACGCACTACGACCGAGTTTATGGATCTATTGCAGGAGCCGGGCGCGTAATCCATTGATTATTGACCATTGATGATTGATTATTGTATTAGCGTTTTGCATAATCAATTGTCCATATCAATTACAATAAAAATGCCAATCAAGAAAAGAAATAAAACCAGTGCAGAATTCAGTATGGCGTCGCTGACCGATGTGATCTTTCTGCTGCTGATTTTTTTTATGTTGAATTCAAAAGTGGCTGGGGTTCAGGCGTTTGAATTGCCAAAATCGGATTCTAAAACCGTGGCGCCAACTACGATTGTGGTGACCATTCGCAATACCGGCGAGCACAAAGTGGGCAATCAGGAAGTGTCGAAAGCTGCACTGGAACGCGTCCTTCGGGAGGAAGTGAACCAACTCAAGCCGGAAGATCGAAAAGAACTGACTATAACGATTGTTTCGGAGGTCGGTACGCCGTTTGATTATGTAGCCGATGTTATGGAAATTGCTGCCAGATTGCGCGGAAGAGCTATAATCGCTACTGAGCCAACATCTTAAATGTTATTTATTATTTGATGTTTTTGATTTGAGGTTCATGTTAATCTCAAATTTTAAACCTCAAAGCTAAAATTTTGGATTATGCCACTTCGGAAAAAAAATAAGACCAGCGCAGAATTTAGCATGTCCTCTTTGACGGATATTATATTTTTATTATTAATATTTTTTATGTTAACTTCTGGCTTGGTGGCACCTAACTCCTTGAATCTCAAGCTGCCAGGTACTACTCGCTCACGGGTTCCCAGCAATCGGGATATTGATAATGTGCAAATTTCGGAAAATGGAACTTTTTCAATTAATGGAAGACGAGTTACGGCGCAGCAGTTGGAAGAGCGTTTAGGTCGAATGGCGAACAACGAGGAGAGTATTGTGATTGCGCCAGAGTCAGGTACGCCGGTTGAATTTGTGGTGCAAGTGATGGATATGGCAATGCGTTATAATATTAATGGTATCTTAGCATCTGAAAGAGATTGATACTGTTAAAGTTATGCTAATTTGTTGCAAATAAAAATGTATCAGCCTTAAATTGGGTTATATATTTCAAACACAGTTATTATGGTGGATATTATTTCCCAAACGGAACAAAAGAATAAACGCTACGGTCTGATTACCAGTGTGATCGTACACACCTTACTCATTATTTTGGCGCTGCTCCCAATGGTCTATTTCCAAAATCCGCCGCCCGAACAGGAGGGGATTTTGGTCAATCTGGGCTTTCCCGATCAGGGACAAGGGGATGAGAACGCTGCACCTGCCGAATCTTCACGTGATGTAGAGCCAGAAGAGGAGGAGCCGGAACCACAAACAGAACCGGAAAAACCGGTGGAGCGCCCGCAGCCGCAAAAGCCTGATCCACAACCGCAAAAGGATATTATCAAAACCGAAGATCCGGATGCAGTAGCGCTACGCGAACAGAAAAAACGTGAACAGGCGGAGAAAGCAGAACGCGACCGTCAGCAACGCGAGGAAGAAACGCGTCAACGTGCTGAAGCCGAGGCAAAACGCAAAGCTGCTGAAGAAGAAGCCCGCAAGAAGGCAGAAGCAGACAAACTGAAAGGGCAGATTGGTGGCTTGTTCGGTGGCGGCAAAGGTAAAGGTAATACCGGCACTTCGGGTAACCAAGGTGACCCTAACGGCGATCCTAATGCGAAAGCTTTAGAAGGAGTTAGCACAGGTACAGGTACTGTTGGCGGTGGTTTGGGTGATCGAGGTGTTGCCAGCGCGCCTAAAATTGAAGACAACTCTCAGCAGGAAGGTACGGTGGTGGTTCGCGTGTGTGTAGATCAGGATGGTGATGTAGTCGAAGCCGAATTTACGCAGCGTGGCTCCTCAATTTCCGATGCGCGCTTGAAAAATATCGCAGTGTCTAATGCAAAGCGCTGGAAGTTTTCCAAAGGTGCGGCGGACAAGCAGTGCGGAACAATCACTTATCGTTTTAGAGTACAGTAAGGAAAAATCAAAGAACAGCAGAAAAATATATTCCAAAAAGGGTAGATTACAAGAATCTGCCCTTTTTTCTTTGCATCAATTTTGCTCTAGCAGGAAATGCCATTTTTTAAAACCTAAAGCATTCTTTTTTTTGTTCTTAAACGCAGACATTCAGACATCCGACTTCTAAAGCGAGCTATGGCAATTTCTCAACAACAATATCAGCAAACGGTTGAATACCTGTTTAGCAATCTGCCCATGTTTCAGCGCCAGGGCGCACGGGCATTCCGTAAAGATTTGACGAATATTCGTCTTTTATGTGATTTCTTGGACAATCCGCAAAGTAAATTCAAAACCATCCATGTGGCGGGTACCAATGGCAAAGGCTCTACCTCCTACATGTTGAGTGCTATTTTACAAGCACATGGTTTGAAAACAGGATTATACGTTTCCCCCCATTACAAGGATTTTCGGGAACGCATTCGCATCAATGGTGCTTATGTGAGCCGCAAATTTGTCGTACAATTCACCGAACGCATCCGGGAAGCGGTAGAAACCATTCAGCCCTCGTTTTTTGAATTGGCAGTAGCAATGGCATTTGAATATTTTTACCAACAGAAAGTGGACGTGGCAGTGATTGAGGTAGGCATGGGCGGGCGGCTTGATTCTACAAATGTCATCACGCCGCTGTTGAGTGTGATTACGAATATCAGCTATGACCACATGGAATTTCTCGGCGATACCCTGCCCAAAATTGCCGGGGAAAAGGCTGGAATTATCAAGCCTCATATTCCGGTGGTAATCGGAGAAACCCATCCGGAAACTAAAGCGGTATTTACAGACAAAGCCGCCGAAACCCAGTCGTCGATTATCTTTGCCGATCAACATTTTACTGCTAAAATCAGCGAAGCCTCGCTAACGCATACTGTTTTTGACGTTTGGAAGGAAGGCGTTTTGCTTTATCCGCAGTTGAGTGCGAATCTGCACGGCGATTTTCAGGAGAAGAACCTCCAAACTGTGTTGCAGGCAGTTGAAGCCTTACAAACTCATTTTGTACTGGAAGAAGCTAAAATCCGGGATGGATTGCATCGGTTGAAAAAACTAACCAAATTTATCGGGCGTTGGCAAGTGATAGGTGAAAATCCGACAATCATAGCTGATAGTGCGCATAATGAAGGCGGTATTCAATTGGTTATGAATCAGTTATTGAAAATTCCGCACCGGAAATTACATTTTATAATGGGCGTAGTAAATGATAAAGATTTTAGTAAAATGTTTAAAATGCTACCCCAGAACGCCACGTATTATTTTGCGAAAGCGGATATTCCACGTGGACTCGATGCCAGAATATTGAAAGAACGAGCGGCGCCCCATGGTTTACATGGCAAAGCTTATTCCTCGGTCAAAAATGCTTTTCAAGCTGCCAGGCGTCAGGCACAGCCAGACGATTTGATATTTGTGGGCGGAAGTATTTTTGTGGTGGCGGAAGTGATTTGAGCAGTTGAATTGTTGAAATGTCGATGAGGTGAGGTTGTAAATCAACTATTTTCAACCCATCAACTTTTCAACCAAAAAAAAGGGTACCCCTTTTGAAGCAGGAGTACCTGGATAAACTATAAACAAACAAAAAACATTAGCGATTCTAAATCAGCATACTCAACAACTGGGTTAGAAAAGGGTTTAAAAAATAGGAATTTTTTTCGCGGTGTTTTTGTAAATTTAAATAATGGAAGAGCGAAAGTCGAATTATCAATCATTATTGTACTTTTTATTATATGCCGGGTTTTTATTAATTGCGTTGCGGTATGCCGTAGCCTTTCGGTTCTTGTTTCTACCGTTGATGGGCATTGCTTTGCTGGGAGTGGGGATTTACGCTACCTGGACTTATTTTCAGCGTAAACAGCGGGAGAAAAGGTTTCGCAACAGTGTAGAGGGGATGATTCAAACCCGTATGGATGAATGTAATGCACAAATCAAAATAAATAGCCGGGATATAACAGAAATCGAAGAAAATATTGCGGAGTTGCGGCAAAGACTCAATCTGGGCAGTGAACTTCCGCCTCGTTTACGTGCTGAAACCGAGGAATTAATACAAAATTTTCAGGCACAATTGCAATTGCGGGCTTCTAAAGTCGCTTTTTTTCAAACCTGTAAAAGTAAATTACAACAATTATTACATCAGCATGAATTGGTCAAAGCCTTGGAAAGTAAAAAAGAGAAACTGCGCCAAATGCAGGAAAATAATTTACAGGATATTGCGGTAATGGAGGAGTTAAAAACCAATGTAGAATATGATATTTTATATTTAGATTCTATTGAAAACCTGTCGCGTCGCCTGCAAGCCAGCACGAATTACAATGATGCCGAACGCCTTCGGGAAGAGCTGGATAAAATGACAAAATCACTGGATAAATTTTGAAGCCGTGGAACTGTTATTGGTTATTTGGAAAAAGTTTCGTTCAACCAAATAACCAATAACACTCCATATAATATGATGTCTTACTGTCATTTTTGACTTTTCACATAGGCTTCATAAGTCGTTTTCTGATAATGATTATCTCCGAAGAATTTCAATTCTTTAATAAAGGAATCCGCTGTTTTATAACCTGGAGAAATTGAGATACGAGCTTGTTTTTCATCCAGATACACATAGGAAGGATAGCCAAGTCTGCCGTCGAGCAGGGAATATGCTAATTCATGGACACCACGTGCACCGGAGGCAATGTATTTGAACGTGTGTTTATTATATACCACATCTTCTTTTTGCTCCGCATTAAATTTTACTGCATAAAAATTTGCATTCATATACTTTGCCACTTCCGGGTCGGTGAAAGTCGTTTTATCCATTTTTTTGCACCAGCCGCACCAATCGGTGTACAGGTCAACGAAAATCTTTTTAGGCTTCTTTTCGCTTAGCTTGATGGCTTCGTCCCAGGTGTACCATTTAATTTCATCAGCGGGAGCTGAGGTGATGGCTTGATTATCAGGCACCAGAATAAAGGCATATGCCAATGCTGCTAAGGCTACGATTGCACCACCAAGGAATAACTTTTTCATGTAGAATGTGTTTTGGAATACGAATTTTTTTCAAAGATATAGGCTTATTACGCAGAATGACAATGTAAGGTTGTGTTTAATAATTTTTTAACGAAAAATGGTGTTCAAGTGCGCAAGTGTTATGCCTTCCTTTTTGTTTGCAACATGAACACATAAATACATAAATACATGAATACGAAGAAAAAACTGGTAGTCGCGATTGGTGGTTCGAGCGGTGCGATTTATGCCAAAGTATTGCTGGATAGGCTCTTACAATTGCAGGAGCAAATTGAAAAAGTAGGCGTTGTAATGAGTAATAATGCCAAATTTAATTGGCAATTTGAATTAGAAAATACTGATTATGAACAATATCCGTTTGAATACTTTGATAAGATGGACTTCATGGCGCCTTTTGCTTCGGGGTCGGCTCGCTACGAAACCATGATTGTTTGTCCTTGTTCGATGGGATTGCTGGGGCGCATTGCGACGGGTGTTTCCACAGATTTAATAACGCGGGCGGCTGATGTAATATTAAAAGAAAGACGTCGTTTAATCCTGGTGCTGCGCGATACGCCTTATAGCTTGATTCATATTAATAATATGAAATTGGTGACAGAAGCGGGCGGCGTAATTTGCCCGGCTACGCCTTCTTTTTACAGCAAACCGCAGACGTTTGAGGCGCTGGCAGCGACGGTGATTGATCGGGTACTGGATTTGGCGGGGCTTGATTTACAGACGTTTCGGTGGGGAGAAGAGGAGACCAAGTGACAAAGAGACAGAGAGAATAAGAGACGAGGGTAGAAGAGACCAAAACACCTTAACACTAAAACACCAAAACACAAATTAATTTATCAATAATCAATCATCAACTATCAATTCACAATGAAAGTCGTTACCTTGTGCCTTTTGGCATTTTTGACGGTCAGCGTTGCAATGGGGCAAACCAAAAAGCCCGCACCGGCTAAAAAGCAGCCGCAGCAAACTACCACAACTCAAGTTAAACCACAAACCACTACTAAAATGGATTCATTAAGTTACAGCCTGGGCGTTTTGGTGGCGCAGAATCTGAAACAACAAGGCTTTGAAAACATTGATGCCGCTTCGCTGACGAAAGGTTTGGAAGACGTGCTGAAAGGAGATAGCCTGAAAATTGACATCAATACGGCGAGTGAGACAGTGCAGGCATATGCGCAGGCACAACAAGCTAAACAGTTTGAAAATACCATTAGTGCCGGTAAACAATTCCTTGCGGAGAATGCCAAGCGTGCCGAAGTGAAAACGACCGCCAGCGGCTTGCAGTATGAGGTATTGAAGGAAGGCAGTGGTCCGAAGCCGACGGCTAATGACCAGGTAACGGTACATTACACCGGTAAACTGATGGATGGCACAGTATTCGATAGTTCGGTGGAGCGTGGCGAACCTGCTACTTTCGGCGTAACCCAAGTGATTCAGGGCTGGGTAGAAGCCTTGCAAATGATGCCGGTAGGTTCGAAGTGGAGATTATACATTCCTTATAATCTGGCTTACGGCGAACGCGGTGCGGGTCAGGTAATCGGGCCATACTCAACATTGATTTTTGATGTAGAACTATTAGAAATCAATTAATTATAAAATAAAAAATGGTGGCATATTATATACTAATGTGCCACCATTTTTAATAATAATAAAGTGACTAGTCCCCGCGTTTCCACATTTCGCGCACCTGTTCAATTTGTCGGTGCAATTCCGCTAATTGCGCTTCACGTTCGGCACGCATTTTTTCTTTAATGGCTTCTATTTCAGCGCGTTGTGCTTCCCAATGCTCATGCTTCACGGTATTCCTATCCGATTCAATAATAATGATGTTGGGTTCGTTCAAACGGCAATGCGGACGAGAGGTGCTAGTTGGTAGAGTAGTGAGCTGACGTTCCAGCGCTTTGATCTGGCGGTACTGTCGATAATGTTGCCCAATGCTAAGTCCCAAGAGTAAGCCGAGTACAGCAATGACAGCCATCGCCCCTTTCAGATTGTTTTGCATAGTCGGATGATTAAAATTGTAAAAAGTGAATGGTAATTTCTAGCATATAAGTTAAGCAATTTTTTCCATTCTTGTCAATTATAAAGTAATACCTTAAATGATTGTTAACAGTTACAAATTCTAGAATTATTTTTGCAATCTTAACATTTACTGTTCATAGCTGGAATAAAGTGAATTATTTTATAATGTTATTCAAATGAGAATCGATATTATTTCTGTCATTCCCGAACTCCTCGACAGCCCTTTCCAACACTCCATCCTCAAGCGAGCGCAGGAGCGCGGGCTGCTGGAGGTACACGTTCACAATCTGCGCCAATATGGTTTGGGAAAGCATGCACAACTCGATGATTATCAATTTGGTGGAGGCGCCGGGATGGTCATGATGGTGGAGCCGATTGCCAATTGTATAGATGATTTGAAAAAAGAGCGTTCGTATGACGAAATCATTTACCTGACGCCGGATGGGAAGCGTTTTGATCAGAAAATGGCGAATCAGTTGTCGATGAAGCAAAATTTGATCTTATTATGTGGGCATTATAAAGGCGTGGACGAGCGCATTCGTGAACATTATATCACATTGGAGATTTCTATTGGAGATTATGTGTTATCAGGCGGTGAACTGGCGGCAGCAGTGCTGGTGGATGCCATCGGGCGCTTGTTGCCAGGCGTGTTGAATGATGAAACCTCGGCGCTGTTCGATTCTTTCCAGGATAACTTGTTGGCGCCACCGGTTTATACACGTCCGGCGGAGTTTCGTGGCTGGAAAGTGCCGGATATTCTGATTTCCGGGAATTTTGCTAAAATTGAAGAATGGCGCTATGAGCAATCGCTGAAAAGAACGCAGGAACGCCGACCAGACCTGTTGGAAAATGAAGAATGAAGAATTGAATATGAAATATTCCAAGTCAAATTCGTAAAATTGCGTCCGAAAAATCCAATTTAACCTATGGAATTTGTATTACCTGATCTTGGCAGCGCCGCCGTATGGATGAGTTTGCTCACCCTCACCTTCCTCGAAGTGGTGTTAGGCATTGATAATATTATATTTATTTCGATTGCATCGAATAAACTCGACCCGAAAGATCGACCGAAAGCAACTAATATTGGGTTGATTTTAGCCATGGTACTCCGCATTGTGCTACTGTTGGGCGTGTCGGTGCTCGTGGCAATGGAAGAGCCTTGGTTTTCCTTTGGTGAGGAAGGTTCATTTGTACATGGTGGATTTTCCGGGCAGAGTCTGATTCTGATTGCCGGTGGCTTATTCTTGTTGTACAAAAGTACCTCCGAAATTCATCATAAGTTGGAGGGTTCACATGAAGACGAAAATTTGGCAGGCAGCCGAGGGCAACGCGCTACCATGCAAAATGTTATTATACAAATTACAATTATTAATATTGTATTTTCCTTTGATTCTATTCTTACTGCGGTCGGTATGACGAATGGCATTACCGGGGCATTAGTTATTATGGTAGTGGCGGTAGTAATTTCCGTGTTAATCATGATGTTATTTGCCGTACCGGTAGGCAATTTTGTAAACAAACACCCGACGATTCAGATGTTGGGCTTGGCGTTTTTGATTTTGATTGGCTTCATGTTGATTGCCGAAGGGGCGCATCTGGCGCATTTAACCATTGGTGATCAGGAGGTTGGCTCCATTCCAAAAGGATACCTCTACTTTGCGATTGCATTCTCATTATTGGTCGAATTCCTAAACATGCGCTTGCGCAAATCGGCGGCTAAACCCGTGCAACTGCATGGTTATGAGGAAGAAGCAAAGGCAGAAGGCATTTTAGATAATAAATAGATGATAGAACTTTAGACAATAGATATTAGACATTTTTTTAAGCTATCTATTGTCTATCGTCTAAAGTTTTAAAAAAATGATCAAAGTCCTGGTTATCAGCTCCTATGATGATGTGTTCAACGCCGTGCGACCCGAAGGCGAAATTTTTCTGGGTTTGCATCGCTCCGGCGAAGTGGAAGTAGAAGTGATGACGCAAGGACATACGGAGTACGCCCGCTTATTCCGCGAAGCAGGCATCAAAGTCATTGATTTTCATCCAAAAAAGAAATTTGATAAGGCGGCGGTGCGCTTCATCCGGGAGACATTAGTAAATGGAAAACACCAAATATTACATCTGTTTAATAATCCGGCGATCATAAACGGGATTCGCGCTGCCTGGAATTTGCCGGTGAAAGTAGTGACGTATCGTGGTTACACCGGAAATATACATTGGTGGGATCCAACGAGTTATCTCACGCATTTAAATCCTCGCATTGACAAAATTACCTGCCTGGCGGATTCGGTGAAAGAAGTGCTGGATAAAAATTTGATATTTCGCAAGCCGGGTATTGCTATAACGGTAAATAAAGGACATCATGCCAATTGGTATGCCGGTGTCAAAACGGCTGATCTAAGTGAATTTAATTTTCCGCCTAATGCCTTCAAAATCAGTTGTGTAGCGAATGCAAGACGCATGAAGGGTATTAATTATCTGTTGGAAGCCATGACGTTATTGCCAACGGATGCGCCGGTTTATTTGTTATTGATTGGCAAGGGATTAGACACGCCGCAACATTTAAAAATCATTGAAAAAAGTCCTAATCGAGATAAAGTCATCTTTGCCGGTTTTCGTAAAAATGCGCTGGAAATGGTAAAAGCCTGTGACGCAACGATTTCCGCTTCCATTTTTGGCGAAGCCACGCCCAAAGCGGTGCTCGAGGCTTTATTTCTGGGCAAACCCGCCATTTACACCAGTATTCCCGGCACGAATGGCATGGGAATTGACGGAGAAACCGCGCTGATCGTGCCCCCGCGTAACGCCCGTGCGCTGGCAGACGCGATGCTCGATTTTTATAAGCACCCCGACAAGCGCGAACGCCTTGGAAATGCTGGCTTTCAGCACATTTCGACCCATTTTACAACGGAGCGTTCGGTTCAGGAAATGTTAGCAGTTTATAAAAGTTTATTGTCATAAAACGCTACATTTTCAAAATGTGCCACATCTATTAATGCCGAAATATGTATTTTTGGCAGTCCTTACGTTTTCATTAAAACCGATCGCTATGATTCCAATTTCCAAAAGTATTGACCTGGCACTGTTGCTCATTCGCGTTATTTTTGGCAGTTTTATGATTTACGGGCATGGTTGGCGCAAGTTATTGCGTTTGTTTGGCGATGAGCCGATTCAGTTTGCTGATCCGTTTGGGCTGGGACCCGTACCTTCATTGGCACTCGCCGTTTTTGCCGAGGTACTGTGCGCCTTTTTGATTATCATCGGATTAGGTACGCGTTTTGCCACTATTCCGTTGATTATCACCATGTTAGTCGCTGCTTTTATTGCTAATGCCGGGCAACCTTTTGGAGAGAAAGAATTGGCGCTGGTGTATCTTTTTGCTTTTGCTGCCCTTGCCATCGCCGGTCCAGGTTGGTATTCCGTAGATGCACAATTAGTAAAGAAAAAGGTTTAATTGATAAACTTTATTATATTTTTAATGAAAAATATCATATTTTTATCCTTTTTTTTAATAATAATTTTAATGGCTTGTAATAACGAGCCAAAGCAATCCGAGCAGGAATATCGTAGTTTTGAAGGCAAAACGATGGGTACCTACTACCGGGTGACCTATGCCGACAGTTTGAATCGGGATTTTGCCAAAGCAATTGACCAGTTGTTAATTGACATCAATAACGAGGTTTCGACTTATATTCCCACTTCTACGATTTCACAGTTTAATCAGACACAAAGTGCGTTAGATATTACAGGTAAAATTCATTTTATTAAAAATTTACAAGGAGCATTAAAAGTTTATAATCAATCGAATGGCGCATTTGATCCAACGGTCATGCCTTTGGTGAATTATTGGGGCTTCGGTTATACCGAGAAAAAGCCTGTAACGCAGGTGGACAGTGTGAAAATTGATTCGCTGATACAACTCGTCGGCGCGGATAAAATTCAATTGGAACAGACTGGAAATCAGACCGTTCTGAAAAAATCAGAACCTGGCGTACAAATTGATTTCAGCGGCATTGCAACTGGTTATGCGTTGGATACAATTGGTCGTTTTTTAGAATATAAAGGCGTAAAAAATTATCTCGCGGACATCGGCGGCGAACAGCGGGCGCGCGGCGTGAATCCGAAAGGTAAGATTTGGACGATTGGCATCAACATTCCCGAAGAAACTGCAGCAAAAACGGCTATTCTGAACACGGTGGAACTGAAAGATTGGACGATTTCGACCTCTGGCAATTACCGCAATTTTTACGAAGTCAATGGCGTAAAATACAGTCACACGATCAACCCCAAAACCGGCTTTCCCGAACGCAATACCTTGCTGAGCGCCACCGTTTTTGCTGCCGAATGCATTGACGCAGACGCCTGGGCGACGGCTTTTATGGTGATGGGTATTGACAAAGCGTTTGATTCGGCAGAACAAAATCGGGATGTAGAGGCTTATTTCATTTACAGTGACCCGGCGGATGGTAGCATGCAGGTGAAATTTACGAGTGGATTGAAGCATTTGTTTGAAAATAGTAGAGAGTAGAGGGAATAGGGTAGAGAGACCTGAACACAAAAACATTAACATCAGAACACATTTATAATGGATTTAAATTTAGACCGCGATCTTTGTTTCATGGACATCGAAGCCACGGGCTTAAATGTGGTGCGCGACCGCATTGTGCAGATTGCTATTGTAAAATATTTAGCTAGTGGTAAGCCGCCCGAAGAATTGTATCTGATGATAAATCCGGGTATTCCCATTTCACTGGAAGCGATGCTGGTGCATGGTATTCAACCGAAAGATGTTGCAAATAAGCCTGTATTTCAACAAGTTGCAAAGAAAATTTACGATTTTATCGGCAATGCCGATATTGCAGGTTACAACTCAAGCCGCTTTGATATTCCGATGTTGATGGAAGAATTTGACCGCGTTGGCATTGAATTCGATATGTCGAAGCGTCGCACGATTGATATTCAGCGTATTTTTTATAAAATGGAACCGCGTACGCTGAAAGCGGCCCTGAAATTTTATTGCAATAAAGATATGGAAGATGCGCACGACGCTCTGGCGGATGTGCGTGCCACAATTGACGTTTTCACCGGGCAACTCGAAAAGTACAAAGGCGTGGATTATGTAGATGAGGACGGCAATGTGCAGAAAGCACCTATTAAAAAAAGTGTAGCTGACCTGCATGAATTCACCAATGATCAGCGTTTTCTGGATGCAACGCAGAAACTGCGTTATGACCCAACGGGCGAAATCGTATTTAATTTTGGCAAATATGTCAACCAACCTGTTGGGGAAGTATTAGCGCGTGACAAGCAATATTATAATTGGATCCTCAACAAAGAATTCTCCTCGCAGGTGAAGCAATTGGTGAAAAAGATTGTGAAGGATTATGAAAAACAACAAAGAAATGGTTGAAAAGTGGAAGGGTTTAAAGGTTGATTTGCTGCTTCAACCCTTCAACCTTTCAACCTTTCAACTTTCGTCAACTTTAAAATACTTGACCGTCAGCTTTTTATGTATAGTAATAATCAGCTCGTGCTATGAAAACCGTAGCGGTTGCCTCGACTTGCGTGCCACGAATTTTGACATTGATGCTGATCGCGAGTGCGATAATTGCTGTATTTATCCGCAGTTGAAACTGGTTTTTGAACATAAATTACTACCCGATAGTGCTGCCAATCTGACTTATACAACTTCCGTTTATAAAGATGGGGCGGGCAATGAATTTCGCGTCAAAGACATTCAATTTTACGTCTCCAATGCTCGCCTGATTCGCGCCGATGGTACCGTAGTCGCGCCACAGGATAGTTTGCTCGTCAGCATTCAGCCGCCCGGAGGAACGGCTACTCGACAGAATATCGCTGATAATGTGGCAATTATAAATAGAAGTAATTTTGCAGCCGCAGAAATGGGGCGCTTCATCGCCACCGGTTCGTTTACCAAAATCGCTTTTACGCTTGGCTTATCTGATGTCTTAAATCAGGTTATTCCCACTTCTTTGCCTGATTCGTTGGTTAACCACCCATTAGAAAATACTGCAATGTATGTAAATGCAGATACGGGCTTCATTTTCAATCGCTTACAAATATTCAACAGCGCTACCGCAACGGATACTACTTTTACTACTTTTCGGGTGCTGCCTCCTAATTTAGTTAATGTTGAACTCCCGCTTAACGCTAATATTATAGAAGGTTATCATATTCGGGTCATTGTACGCATCGATTATTTAAAATGGTTTGCTAATGTGAATCTGAAAAGTGATAGCCCTGCAACGGTGGCGACAAAAATTACCAACAATCTGCGCAACGCTTTTTCCGTTACCAGGGTTGAAATGGAAGGACTGTAGCGCAGCATTTATGCTGCTTTTCGTCCTTCAGCCTTCAGGTTGATTCGTCTAATAACCTTTAGGTTGTTTGTAATCTTAATCACCAATTTTATCATCATCACAGCGTTATCTTTACAAATAAAATCCATGAAACGTTTAGCATTTTTACTCCTTTTCGGCATCCTTTTTCTGGCAGCCGATTGCAATGACGACAATCCACAACCCAATGAAACCGGCATTTTAGAACTTAACTTTAAAGGTACCTTTGGCAATGATCCGCTCGTAATGTATGCACGCGAATACGCATATGAAGCCGGCATGAAACTCAAGTTACAATTATTCCGGTTTTATTTAGCGGAAATTACATTAGCCGACAATTATAAAATATCAGATGTGGAAATTGTTGATTTTGAGGATGTTCAAAGCGATGGGATGGCGCAACAAGGCATTACCATCCGTTTGGAAAAAGTACCTGCCAATAATTATAATGGCATCAAAATGGGCATTGGTTTAAACGAAAAACTCAATAAAACCCAGCCGGGCGATTATGAACCCGGTCATCCGCTGAGTGATAACTATTGGTCTTGGGCATTGGGTTACGTCTTCACTAAAATTGAAGGTAATGCTGACATCAACGGAGACGGCGTTTTTAATGATAAATTGACCTTTCACATCGGTGCCAATTCATTATATCGCAATAAACAATTTAATAAAAGTTTTACAGTGAAAGCCGGTGAAACGACCCGTCTGAACTTTGAAGTGGATTTGCGTAAAGTGCTGGTAAAGAACGAGTCCAACTTTCTGGATTTTCGTAAAGTGACGATTGACCATACCAATAATATGGAAGTGGCAACTTTTATTTCGGATAATTTGGTAAATGCGATTGAAATGAAGTAATACTTGAATGTGGCATATTTTTGAGATGTGCCACATTTATCGGAGTAAAAATGATCGTTATAAGAATGAAAATTTTATTGACAATTGGATTATTATTAAGTTCATTAATAATATTGTTAAATTGCAGTCGCAATACTTCACAATCTTTAATACAAATTCCCTATCAACCCACACCTGTTACGTTGCGAGAATCCGAACGCGTCCCCAAAATGCTGATTCCTGCCGATAATCCTTTGACGGCGGAAGGCATTGCCCTGGGGCGGCGCTTATTTTTTGATCCGATTTTGTCTATTGACAGTACGTTTTCCTGTGCCTCGTGCCACCTGCCGGAGCGTGCCTTTTCGGATGGAAAGCGCGTCGCTATTGGCATTCGCATGCGCAAAGGGCGGCGCAACTCGCCTTCGCTGGTCAATGTTGGTTATTATTATAAAGGTTTATTTTGGGATGGGCGCGTTATTACATTGGAGGAGCAATCCTTACATCCCGTTGTTGATTCGGTGGAAATGGGGCATACCTGGGCGAACGTAGAAACATTGTTGCGAAAGCATTCCGATTATCCAATTTTATTTAGAAAAGCATTCGGTATTCAAGATAAATCCCAGATTACCAAAGACTTAGTGAGTAAAGCGCTGGCGCAATTTCAACGCACGTTAATCAGCAAAAACAGTAAATTCGACCAGGTGCAACGCGGCGAAGCTCAGTTTACCGAAGCGGAGCGTCGAGGCTTTACGATTTTTTTTGATACATCAATGGTTATGGCACAGGCTGAATGCTCGCATTGCCATATGGATCCGCTGTTTACAACTTTAGCTTACGAGAATAACGGCGTGCAAATTGCCAAAGGGCTGGATTATCCGGACCAGGGTAGGGGAGCGATCACCGGTAATCCTTATGATAATGGCAAATTCAAGGTGCCTTCCCTGGTAAATATTGCCCTCACGGCACCGTACATGCACGACGGGCGTTTTCGGACTTTGGAAGCCGTAATCGAACATTATAATAAAGGTGGGCATCCGGGCGAAAATGTGAGTCCGAATGTACGTCCTTTAAATTTGACGGAGCAGGATAAAGCCGATTTAATCGCGTTTTTACATACCTTGACGGATACAACGAGCTTGAAAATCAGTTATTTAGAACATTAGCCTGTTTAGTTGGCAAATGTAATGAATTATAATATTATGAACAAAAGGCATATTATATTTTTATTTACTACCGCTATCATTCTTATAGCTGCCTGTGGCAATCAGGAGCCCGGCGGGGAAGATTGTGAAAATTGCCCGGTAGATGACAAAGTTTCCGGTATATATAAACCTACTGATTATCAGTTAGAAGTGCCGGATTGGTTGCCTAAACCGGTGATTCCGGCGGATAATCCGTTGACGGTGGAAGGCGTAGAATTGGGGCGACGCTTATTTTATGATCCTATTTTGTCCATGAACGGGCAAATGTCTTGCGCCACCTGCCATCAACAATCAAAAGCTTTTACCGATGGCAACGCCCTCAGCCTGGGCGTGCGCGGCTTACCCGGCAAGCGCAGCGCGATGTCCATTGTTAATATGGCATTTAATGTAAATGGATTTTTCTGGGATGGTCGGGCGGCTACACTGGAGCAACAAGCCCTTTTTCCGGTAGAAGACCATCTGGAAATGAATGAAGACTGGGCGAATGTGGAGCAAAAGTTGCGCAAGCACGCGGAGTACCCGACCTTGTTCCGGCAGGCTTTTGGGATTGAACGAAAATCACAATTGACAAAAGACTTGGTTATCAAGGCTTTAGCGCAATTTGAGCGCACGCTTATCAGCGGTAATTCCCGATTTGACCGGATTGTGTGGTTGAATGAAGGTTTTTTAGAGGATGACGAAGAGCGCGGTCGGCGCCTGTTTTTCTTTGAGCCGGGCGATGTGATGCACCCCGGTTGCTCGCATTGTCATTTCGATCCGCTGTACACCGATAATAATTATCATAATAATGGTTTGGATAGTGTAGCAAATCTGGAAGCCTTCAAAGATTTGGGACGGGGTGAAATCACCAAAAATCGTTTTGACAATGGCAAATTTCGGGTGCCGACGCTTAGAAATATTGAATTAACTGCGCC
>JBKBWT010000073.1:3714-19126 GCA_046314415.1 Saprospiraceae bacterium | reverse complement strand
CGATAATGATTTGCCGGCTATGGTGCAACAGTTTGCAGATCGGATTCACTTCGTGCATTTACGTGCGACCAAGCGCGAAGAAAATCCATTCAATTTTCATGAAGCGGATCACTTAATGGGTGATGTAGATATGTATTCAGTTGTAAGAGAACTGGTTTTGGAAGAAAAACGCAGAGTGGAGCAAGGCTTGCCAGACGCGCAGATTCCGTTCCGCCCCGATCATGGACATCAAATGTTGGATGATTTAAATAAAAAAACGTATCCCGGTTACTCGGCAATTGGGCGGCTGAAAGGCTTGGCGGAGATTCGAGGACTGGAATATGGTATTCGTTGCAGTTTAAATGAAAATTATGAAAAAAATAATACTAATGTGTTTATGGCTGATAATCTGCAACTCAGTTAAAGCTGATGATGGTTATCGCTTATGGTTGAAATATGATTTGATACCGGATGTAACAATTCGCAATCAATATTTAGCGAGTGCTAAATATATTGCGACCGTGTCGAATGATGCGATTGTAAAAACAGCGGTTCAGGAGTTACAAACGGGTTTACAAGGATTATTAGGAAAACCCATTCCATTATATTCGGATGTAACTAAATCCGGCGGTGTAATACTGCGCATTTTAACCCAAAAAGATCAAAACATTGGTAATGAAGGGTTTATTATAAAAGTTGAAAAAGGTAATATTATAATTTCGGCAAATCAGGCACCGGGTTTATTATATGGTGTCTTTGAATTATTACGAGCTATTCAGATTTTAAAACCCATACAAAAAATATCAGATGTATATCAGCCCCGTATTCAACTTAGAATGCTCAATCATTGGGATAATGTGAATGGCACCATTGAGCGGGGTTACGCCGGCGCCTCGCTGTGGAAATGGTACGAACTGCCCGAAACGCTTGACCCCCGCTACCGCGACTATGCACGTGCGAACGCTTCGATTGGTATTAATGCTATTGCGATTAACAATGTCAATGCCAGTGCCCGGTTTTTAACCGCCGAATATTTAGTAAAAGTAAAGGCGCTCGCAGATTTGTTTAGGCAATATAATATTAAAGTTTTCTTGTCTATTAATTTCGCTTCGCCCAAAATCCTAAGTAGTTTTAAAACGTCTGATCCGCTTGACCCGCAAGTGCGTGCCTGGTGGGCAGCTAAAGCAAAAGAAATATATACGTATATTCCTGATTTTGGGGGATTTCTGGTGAAAGCCAATTCCGAAGGCGAACCTGGTCCGCAGGAATACGGGCGCACGCACGCCGACGGCGCGAATATGCTGGCGGAAGCATTACAACCGCATAATGGTTTAGTGATATGGCGGGCATTTGTGTATAGTCCTGATCCTCAAGGAGATCGGTTCAAAGAAGCGTATAATGAATTCAAACCCCTGGACGGGACATTTAGTAAAAATGTAATAATCCAGGTTAAAAATGGTCCGATTGATTTTCAGCCACGTGAGCCATTTCATCCTTTGTTTGGCGCAATGCCAAAAACGCCGTTGGCGATGGAATTTCAAATTACGCAGGAATATTTAGGCTTTTCTACGAATTTGGTTTATCTCGCGCCACTATTTAAAGAGTGTTTAGAATCAGATACTTACGCAAATGGAAAAGGTTCAACTGTTGCAAAAGTGGTGGACGGTTCGGTGCATAACTATCCGATTACCATCATGGCGGGCGTGGCGAATACCGGCTCGGATCGCAACTGGACCGGGCATTTTATGTCGCAGGCGAATTGGTATGCTTTTGGTCGTTTAGCGTGGAATCATGAGTTAAGTTCCGAACAAATTATGGATGAATGGATTCCAATGACCTTAACAAAAGATAAAATTGCGCAGCAAACCATTAAAAATATGATGTTAAAATCGCGGGAAATTTATGTCAATTTTACAACGCCGCTGGGATTACATCATGTTATGGGGCAAGGTATTCACTTTGGTCCGGAGCCCTGGCTGGAGCGTAGCGCTCGTCCCGATTGGACTTCGATTTACTATCATCGCGCTGATAATCAGGGTATTGGGTTTAACCGAACCAGTAGTGGCAGCAAGGCTTTGACTTTGTATCATCCGGAAGTGCAAAAGCAATGGAATGATCCGGCAACGACGGATTTGAAATATTTACTTTGGTTTCATCATATTAATTGGAATCAACAATTGTCAACCGGCAGAACGCTTTGGGATGAAATGGTGACGCGTTATTACACGGGTGTAAAAGAAGTAAATGAAATGCAAAAAGCTTGGGCGAGTGTTAAAAATAAAGTGGATGCCGAAATTTTTGCCGATGTGGCGGGAAGATTGGCGGCGCAGCATCGGGAAGCCCTGAATTGGCGGGATGCTTGCGTGTTGTATTTCCAAACTTTTTCCCAACAGCCTATTCCTGCCCCATTCGAACAGCCAAAACGCACCTTGGAAGAACTAAAAGAAATTGTAAAGATTTATCAGTTAAGATAAGGATTGGACGATCATCAAACTATTTGGAAAATGATTACAACACAAGATAATAATGGTTTGGCAACGCTTTTAGCGCAAAGACAAGCTTTCCCAAGGGTTTTTTCTTTAGAAAATAAAACTGCGTTGATAACGGGCGGCGGCAGCGGTATTGGATTTGAGATCGCGCAATGCATGGCATTGGCGGGGGCGCAGGTGGTAATTACCGGGCGACGGGAAGCGGTGTTGCAAGCCGCAAAAGCCCAACTCGGTGACAACGCTTTTTATTTAGTAAATGATGTAACGAAACTAAATAACTTGGAAAATCTGGTGGAACAGATTGAAAATGAGATTGGTGATATTGATATCCTGGTAAATAATGCCGGCATTAATATGAAAAAACCGGCATTGGAAGTTTCTGATGAAGATTTTGACCGCATTGTACAAACCAATCTTAACGCGGTTTTTGCCCTCACGCGCGCCTGCGCCAGCCGCATGATTGAACGTCAATCCGGTGTAATATTAATGATTTCTTCTATGGCTGCTTATTACGGCATCGATCGGGTCGTAGCGTACGCAGCTTCCAAATCGGGCGTGTAAGTTATGGTTAAAGTGTTAGCTTCCTAATTTTCAAAATATAATGTGCGGGTAAATGCCATTGCACCCGGATTTATTGAAACCAACATGATGAGCACTGCCATGAGCAGCGACCCTGACCGGATGAGTAAAGCCCTCGACCGCACGCCGATGGGGCATTTTGGCAAGCCGGAAGACATCGGCTGGGCAGCGGTTTTCCTGGCATCTGATGCTGCACAGTATATCACGGGCGTTTCCTTGCCGGTGGACGGCGGTAATGCAATCGGATTTTAATTAAATTATTATTTCAAAACTAAATAAAAAGTGATGTTATGAAACCTATTTTAGTATCAATTTTATATTTTGTAACAATCGTATCCGTTTTTGCGCAAATGGAAGGTGGCAAAAAGCCAATTTCACAGCCTTTAGTTTCGCATGTCTACACGGCAGACCCTTCGGCACATGTTTTTAACGGCAAAATTTACATTTATCCGTCGCATGATATTGAATCAAATGTAAAAGAAGATGATGAAGGTGGGCATTTTGATATGAAAGATTATCATGTTTTTTCGATGAAAAAAATGGGTGGAAAAGTGAAAGATCACGGCGTAGCCCTTGATATTAAAGATGTTCCGTGGGCTGGTCGGCAAATGTGGGCGCCCGATGCCGCCTATCATAATGGCACTTATTATTTATATTTTCCGGTAAAAGATAAGCAGGATATTTTTAGAATCGGCGTTGCAACGAGTAATAAACCGGAAGGTCCGTTTAAAGCGGAACCCGAACCAATCAAAGGCAGCTATAGCATTGATCCTGCGGTATTTAAAGATTCGGACGGAACTTACTATATGTATTTTGGCGGTATCTGGGGCGGTCAGTTGCAACGCTGGGATAATAATAATTATAATGCAAAAGCGGCGCTAAAAAAGCCGGATGAAGTCGCTTATTTACCTCGTGTTGCCAAATTAAATCCCGATATGAAAAGTTTTGCCGAGGAAGTAAAAGAAGTAAAAATTGTAGATAAAAATGGTAAGCTTTTTACAGAAAAAGATAATGATAAGCGCTTTTTTGAAGCCGCCTGGATGCATCAATATAATGGGAAATATTACTTTTCTTACTCTACCGGCGATACGCATAATCTTTGTTATGCCATTGGTGACAACCCTTACGGACCATTTACCTACCAGGGCATTTTATTAAAACCCGTACAAGGCTGGACGAATCACCATTCGATTGTAGAATATAAAGGAAAATGGTATCTGTTTTATCATGATGTACAATTATCGGGTAAAACCCATTTGCGTAATATCAAAGTAACGGAATTAAAATATAATCCTGACGGTACGATTCAAACCATTGAACCTTACAAGTAATAAAAATGAGCCGGAACATAATATGCGTGCTATTTTTTATATTATATAGCTCATTTAGCGGTTTTGCGGAGATTCGATTGCCCAGGCTCATCAGCGATGGCATGGTATTACAACGCGATCAGCCTTTAAAAATCTGGGGTTGGGCAGCCCCTAATGAGCCGATTACCTTGCGATTTAAAAATCAAAATTTCAATACAACTGCGGATAATGCTGGTAAATGGCTGTTGCAATTGCCGCCGCAACCAGCGGGCGGACCTTATGATATGTTATTTACTGCCGGTAATAATATTCAAATTAAAAATATTTTATTCGGTGATGTCTGGCTTTGCAGTGGTCAGTCGAATATGGAAACGCCCATGGAGCGCGTGCAGGATAAATATCCGGATGAAATAATAAATGCTAATTATAATGAAATCCGGCAATTTATTATACCGGACCGATACAATTTTAATGAACCGGAAGCGGATGTGCCAGCCGGAGAATGGCAAGTGGCAACTCGCGCGCATATTATGTCTTTTTCCGCCGTTGCTTATTTTTTTGCTAAAAATATTTACGAGCAATATCATATTCCGATCGGGTTGATTAATTCCGCTTTGGGTGGCTCTCCCGCCGAGGCTTGGATCAGCGAGGAAGCGTTGAAACAATTTCCGGCATATTATGAAGATACACAGCGATTTAAAAATAAAGAATTAATTGCAACAATTGAACAGAAAGATCGGGAAGCGAGTGCCGCCTGGTATAAAATGTTACATCAAAACGATGAAGGGTTAAAAAACAATTGGAAAAATCCGGATTTAAATGATGCCGATTGGTCGGAAATGAATATTCCCGGTTATTGGGCAGATCAGGGTGCCGGGCAGGTCAATGGCGTTGTTTGGTTTAGAAAAGAAGTAAATATTCCGGCAGATTTTGTAAATAAACCGGTCAAATTATTAATGGGAAGAATCGTAGATGCGGATTCAATATTCATTAATGGTCAATTTGTTGGTACTATCACGTATCAATATCCGCCGCGCCGTTACATTTTAAAGCCGGATATTTTAAAAAAAGGTAAAAATACGATTGTAATAAGAGTGGTAAACAATGGCGGAAAAGGTGGATTTATACCAGATAAACCTTATGAGTTAATATTTGATAATCAAGTTATTGATCTAAAAGGTAAATGGAAGTATAAAATTGGCGCTGAGATGAAACCAGCTCCTGGATCAACCGCGGTGCGCTGGAAGCCGCTGGGTTTATATAATGCTATGATTGCGCCTTTAACTAATTATAAAATTAAAGGGATATTATGGTATCAGGGGGAATCCAATACCAAAAATCCGGGTGAATATGCTGATTTGATGCAAACGTTGATTGCCGATTGGCGTAAGCAATGGGCACAAGAAGATCTGCCTTTTTTATATGTGCAACTGCCTAATTTTATGGAAGTTAAACCCAATCCGAGCGAAAGTAGTTGGGCGGAATTGCGGCAGGCACAACTCGAATTATTAAAGATGCCGAACACCGGAATGGCGGTCACCATTGAATTGGGCGAATGGAATGATATTCATCCACTAAATAAAAAGGACGTGGGCGAGCGGCTGGCATTACAAGCAAAAAAAATAGTATATGATGCGAAAAGTATCATAGCTTCCGGTCCATTATATCAATCTATGCGGATAAAGGAGAATAAAATCGTATTGACATTTAGTAATATTGGTAAAGGATTGATGATAAAAGATGGAAATGAATTAAAACATTTTGCAATTGCCGGAGCTGACGGGAAATACGTATGGGCAAAAGCTATTATAAAAGGTAAGAAAGTGATCGTCTGGCAGGAAAATATTGAAAATCCGGTGGCAGTCAGGTACGCCTGGGCGGACAATCCCGAAGGGGCAAATTTGTATAATAAAACCGGGCTGCCGGCTTCGCCTTTCCAGGCAATATTAAACAAATAAGGAATATTATAAGGATGTTTAGTTTGGACTACGACAAGTATAATATTGAATTTGAAGTAGGAAAATGCAAGGATAAAAATTTAAGTTGAATCGGTAGCATAAACCATTACTACCGATTCAATCTTATTGGCTTATCCGTTAAAGCTAATCATTATGTAAGCTACAATTGCCAAAACGATCAGCGACATTACAATATCCCAGATATTATAACTGGCGCGGTTTTCGGCTTTTTGCTCGGCGGTTAAAGTACCGTAGGTCAAACCCTGGATTTGAGCAGCCGCCGGTGCGGGCGTTGCCAGGCTGACCCCAATACACAGAATGACCGAGAACAGGAAAAACCAGGCGGCAAAGGTCAGGAAATTCATATTGCCAATCGCATAGAGTACCCCGTTGGGATCTAAAGCGCCTTTATTCAACTCCAAAATTAAGCGAACGGCAGCGACGGTTAATCCGGCAATCAACGTAGCCATTGCCCCTTGGGTATTGATGCGTTTGGAAAAAATACCCAGCAAGAAAACTGCCGCGATGGGTGGCGCAATGTAAGATTGCACCGATTGTAAATATTCATATAATACGCCGGAAATATTTTGCATGATCGGAATCCAGGCGATGCCTAGTATTACAACAATGGTAGTGGCGATTCTGCCAATTCTAATTAATTGTTTTTCAGGCGTTTCCGGGCGTAATTTTTTGTAAATATCAATGGTAAAGAGCGTGGAACAGGAATTAAATACCGATGCCAGCGAACTCATCAGCGCCGCCAACAAACCCGCTGCCACCAAGCCTTTCAAGCCTACTGGCATTTTTTGTAGCAATAAGGTGGCGAATGCCTGATCGGGGGTGTCCCATTGTAATTCGCCACGATTTTTTAAAGCCAACGCTACTACACCCGGAATTAAGAATAAAAAGACCGGTAGTAATTTTAAAAATCCGCCGAAAATCGTGCCTCTTCTACCCTGGGTAATGTTTCTTGCTGCCAAGCCTCTTTGTACAATGTATTGATCGGTACACCAGTACCAAATGCCCACAATAGAGCTGGAAATAACCAGACTGGGCCAAGGAAAGTCAGGATCAGAAGCGGGTCGCCACATATCCAGGTACCCTGGTTCTAAGGATGCTTTCAGTCCACTCCAGCCGCCCACAAGATTCAAACCCACTACAGTGAGGGTGGCTGCGCCGAGTACCAACACAATGGTTTGCAATGCTTCGGTATAAACCACCGCCCGCATGCCGCCGAGCACCGTATATAATCCTGTCAGCACAACCGTAATCAAAGCCCCGGACCAAAAATCGATTTGCAAAAGCGAAGAAATCACAATACCACCAGCATAAACCGTCACCGATACCTTGGTAAGCACATAAGCAATGAGTGAAAAAATACTCAAAAACCAGCGCGTCGTAGCGTTGAAGCGGCGCTCCAGGAATTCTGGCGTTGTAAACACGCCACTTCGGATATAAAAAGGCAAAAATACCCATCCTAAAATCAGCACAATCCAGGCATGTAACTCATAAATCAGCATCGGAATCCTGCCACCGGCACCGGCACCCGCCAGCCCAACTACGTGCTCCGAACCAATATTGGAAGCGAAAATAGAGGCACCTACCATAAACCAGCCAATATTTCGCCCGGCGAGGAAGTAATCTTCTGTATCCTCTTGTTTGCGCGTCATGACCCATAAGGCAAGACCGAGTAAGGTAGCAAAATAAGCGCCAATGACTACCCAGTCCAATGTTTCAAATCCTTTCATAGTTAGTTTCGTTAGTTTTAGGTTGTAGTCCGATGTTTTGTGAATATAAATTAAAGCATATCATATAAATTATACTTCTCGTTATATCAGTAAATCTAGTTATTTAGTTAAATAGGGATATTGTTACATGATAATTATGTTTTTATGCAACCTGCTTTCACCGGATTATATTTTTGCTTTTTCGCCTTGCTTATCGCCACATGCTTGTAAAGCCAAATATTGAAAAATTATCTGAATTTTCTTTGCAATCGGTTACATTTTTTATTTTTAGCAGAATAAGAGCATCATTTAGAGTAAATGCCCGGTATGCGTAGCGATTTTGCTGAAGTTATAAAAACTGGCTGTACACTCGGCTTACTGGAGAAGCAGCTCAATGGAAAGAAACTTTACAAATTATAAAGATATTTAGGAGTTTTGTATTCAGAGAGTTGTTGAGAAGTGTAGTAGCGCGGGGGAGGCTTGAACTCCCGACCTTGCGATTATGAATCGCACGCTCTGACCAGCTGAGCTACCGCGCCATTTTTTGAAAGCGAGTGCAAATATCGGATATATTTTATTGCTACGCAAGCATTTTTTTGCCGAAATTTTGCAACTGAAAATTATCAATCATAAATTGACGATTGCCAATGTTTTAATGCTTTCGCCAGCGCTTTAGTTCCACTTCCAGGCTCTTTTGAGGCGCATTTAGTTCGATTTGCGTTTCGTCAAACGTAGGGCTGCGCCATTTGACTTTTGGATTGTTGGAGAAAGCGTACGGCTCCGCCGGAATGCCCAGCGCATTTTTGTCCAGTTTCCCATTGTTGTTCACATCATGGTAAATGGCGATGGCATAAGTGCCAAAAGGTAGATTGGGAATTTCAACCTGCTGATTGTCTGATTTTTCTACTTTAAATTTTGTTGTAATTAATCCTTTTCCTTCCTGTAGGAAATTGGATTCATTGTACACAGCAACGTAGAGTGTGCCTTGTGCATTTTCAATATTTTGAATGTACAGCACCAATTCGCCTTGTTTGGCAGGCATAAAAAGGACGTTCGTCCAGAGAACGAGTAGCTTGATCCACATTGTAATTAGGGTTTGTAAGATGTAACCCTAAACGCTCAAAAGTGTTCACGCGTTGTCTTGCAGCAGCGGTAAGTTGGTTTTTAACAAAGGCAGGCTGACCCGGAAATGGGCATCGTCAGAGAAAATTTCAACGGGATCGTTGGAAAAGAAAGCATAACGATTGCGAATATTTGCTAATCCGACCTGCGTAGAAGGTATGGTTTGCTTCTTTTTTTGCAAATTATTTTGCACAACTAAATGTCCGTTATTTGTAAAAACTTCAATTTTTAATGGTTTATCGGAAGATATAATATTGTGTTTAATGGCATTTTCAAATAAAATTTGCAGCGAAAGCGGCACAATCTGCTGATTTTTAGCGAGTTCTGAAATGCGTAGGTCAATGTATAAATTGTCGCCGAAGCGTTCTTTTAACAAAAAATTATATGCCGCTAAAAAATCCAGTTCTTCTTCTAAGGTAATTAATTTTTTCTCTCTTATTTCTAAAATGTAACGGTACACCTTCGACAACATTTGTACAAAATGCACGGCTTTCTGCGGATTTTCGGGAATCAGGTAAATCAATGTATTCAAGCTATTAAACAAAAAATGGGGATTGACCTGATTTTTCAAGCCTTCCAGTTGGGATTCTACATTTTCGCGGCGCAGGCGTTCGGCTTCGACGATGGTCTGTTTCCAGCGCACGTAGAAAAAAATACTTTCGTAAATGGTTACACAAATTAAAATCACCGTAAAGGAAGCCACCGCGTAATCAAACTCCGTCACTCCGGGCGTGCCGTTGTCACCCATGGCAGTATGCAATACATCCAAAATCGGATTTAATGCCACATAAGCGATCACAATGAGTACTGCCGAGTAAAGAATGCGTTTTTTGGTGTCTTTTTGTTCGGGAAAACGCCGTCGCAGTTCGATGATAATTTGCCGAATCGTCAGCCAATAGCCCAGGGTATGCACCAGTGATCCAAGAAACTTAGGTATATAGGCAATCAATCCATTGGATAGGGTTTCTTTGAAAAACAGGAGCGGTAATACAAATGCCAAGACCGGGATTAACATCAGCAGCGCCCAACGATCATCTACGCCTACGGTTGCAATTAATTTTTCCTTGGTGGTCATGGCAATTAAAAATTTAGGTTAAGGTACAAGTAAATTTGCTAATTTGCTAATATGCCAGTGTGCTAATATTGCTGGAGGGCATTAGCACATTGGCAGTTTGGCATATTGGCACATTAAAACTGTACGCGATATAAAATATCCGGGAAAAAGCCCGATTGATACACGTTATTTACTTCATTGGTCAAATCATTATATCTTTTTTGAAAAATATTTTCCCGGTTGGTAATATTTTGAAAATCCAGGAAGAATTGTTGTGAAAACTTGCGGGTTTTGCTGTTTTTGGTATAACCTAATTTTACATCAAAGCGGAAATAAGGCGTATAACGTTCACTAAATGCCAGTGTTTCCTGGAGTACCTCGTCGCCTTTTGCTTTTGAAGCTTCCAGGTCAATCGGCGTGTAATAGCGTCCACCGGCAGTGCTGATGCGCGTATCGAAAGTAAAGGCGTTGCGCTTGCCTTCGCCAAAGCGGAACTCTTTGCCTGCCAATAAGTTAACGACATAATTATTGTTAAAAGCGGTATTACGTTCGATGCCGTCGCTGCCTTTGTATTGGGAATCAAAAACCGAAGCCGTGAGCAAGCCGTAGTAGCCTTTGCTGAAGAATTTTTCGACAGTCAATTCCACACCCATGTTGGTGCCGGTGCCTTCATTTACGAGTGAACCACGTTCGGGAAAGACAAAATCCGCGCCAGCATTCAACAAGGAGAAACTACTTGGCGTGTTTTCCACCGCAGCGTTGTCAATTGCCTGATAGTAGGTTTCAACTTTCATGCGCCAGTCCGTGCCCAAACGCACGTCGTAACCGATTACAAAATGATTGCTCCGCAGGAAATCCAAATCTTCGTTGGTACGCTCGTACACGCCGGGGCTGACCTCTTCTTGCAAGAAGAATACCGGCATCGGCTGCATTTGATGGTGCAAACCATAACCGACGGTCAGGCTTTGATTCGGACGGAATTGCCAGTTCAGCGACACGCGTGGCTCAATGGCGGAAGACTCATTAAAATCAAGGTATTGTGCGTGCAAACCGGTATTCAAGGTCCATTTTTCGCTGAGTTTGTATTGCGATTGCGCGTAAGCTTCGAGCAAATTCATGCCGCCGTTGAAATCGCGTACCCGCACCCAGTCCGGTTCGCCGTCTTCATCCAGGTCGGGGCGTTTGTCGCGGTCATCTACTCTGGTATCCAGGTTGAAACGCTGCGCCAAAATGCCCGTGCGCACTGACAAACGCGCATTTACTTTTTTATTAAAATAAGAAGAAAGCCGATAAGTATCGCTGATGTCCTTTACATCGGTGACACGCAGTTTGCGGGCACCGTCGTCCAACAAGTTATCCTGGGTGTAGCCGGTGCGAGCTGTGGAGAAAGAAGCTACCGTGCGAATGTATGAATTATTACCAATTATAATATTATGCCGTACACCCAAAATCCCGATTTGAGAATCAGAATACGCGTCTTCATTTGGATCGGCGAATAAATCGGTTTCTTCGGTTTCAGCGCCTTTGAAGGCAATGTCGCTGGTCGCACCGATGCCAAAAATGGAGAATTTACCGGCTTTACCGTTGCCAAAATCCAGTTTGAAGGATACATCCTGATAATTCGGTGTGGCATTCGTGCCAATCGGAATGCCCAGATAATCAGCGATTTGTACAAAAGAATAACGGTAACTTACTAAAAATGAGCCTTTTTTATTCTTGTTCAAGGGTCCTTCTGCCATGGCTTCCAAGCCGCTGAAAGCCGCCAATTGCGCAGTAAATTCATAATTATCCCGGTTGCCATTCCTAAAATTCACATCAAAAACGCCGCCCACGGCATTGCCGTATTCGGCAGGAAAGGCAGAAGTTAGAAAATCGGAAGTGGCTAACAGGTTGGGATTCAAGGCACTAACCGGACCGCCCGTCGTGCCGAGTGTCGCAAAGTGATTGGGGTTCGGGATGGGAATGCCTTCTAAACGCCAGAGCACACCCGTAGGTGAATTGCCTCGGATAACAATATCATTGCGGGAATCGTCCGCTACGGAAACCCCGGCAAAATTGCCCGCCAAACGCGCCACGTCATTGCGACCGCCCGAAAAACGAGTCACTTCCTCAGGATTAAAGCTGCGTGCACTGATGCTCGCCATGTCGTTCACGGTCTTGTCCTTGTCGGTTTGCGCGGTCACCACCACTTCATTCAACTGCGTAACAGATTCTTCCAGACCCAGGTCCAGTGTAACTTCTTTTCCGGCAGTAACCACCACATTGGGAATGGTAATCGAATTGTAACCGAGATAGCTAATGCGAAAGGTATGTCGCCCGATGGGCACATTGGTCATGGTAAAACGCCCCTCCTCGTCGGTGGTCTCGCCTTTATTGGGCTCCACGCTGATGAGTTCGACGGCGACGCCGATCAGCGGAATTTCCGATTGCTTGTCCACAATGGTACCGCGTACAGTTTGGGTATTTTGCGCGAAAGAGAAAGCACTTGCCAAAAGCGCCAGCAATAAAAATGTAGATTGTTTCAAACTAGTCATGTCAATAGTTATTTGGTGTTGTTTTCAATTCAAATGATGGCACAAAACTGCAAGATTAAAAGGTGGTAAGCCAGCGTTTTGGGCTGAGTTGTAAAAGTGGAAAGCTGAACTGTAGAAATTTAGTACTAAATTGTGATTCGTAACCAGCGAAGTTAGAACAGCGGAAAGTGGAATTGCGAGAGAAAATTTTACATTTGCAATAACAATTTGAAATCCAGTTGCTAGAGTCTGGCATCTGGCATCTCTTAATCAGGCATCCTAATAACCATGTATCCCGACTTGTCTTACTTTTTCCACGATCTTTTTGGCACGCCGCCCGACAACTGGACGTCCATTTTTAAAACGTTCGGCTTGTTTTTGGTGCTTGCCATTCTCAGCAGCGCTTATTTTTTGTACATCGAATTGAAACGTAAAGCCACGTTGGGTTTTTTCCAGCCGGAAAAGGTGAAAGTGATTGAAGGCAAGCCAGCAACAAGCGGCGAGTATATTTCCAATACTGTTTTCGGTTTTATTTTGGGGTTTAAACTGCTGTACATTGCCCAAAATTTCCCGGAATTTCAGGCAGACCCAGCGGGCGTAGTGCTGTCGGGTTTGGGTAGCTGGCTAGGCGGATTATTGGGAGCAGCCGCTTTTGCCGGGTTGAAATATTGGGAAAGCAAGCGCAAGGAATTGCCCAAACCAAAGGAACGTATCGACGAAGTTTACCCACACCATCGCATTGGCGATATCACGATTATTGCTGCCATTTCGGGCGTAGCAGGGGCTAAGATCTTTGATGTTTTGGAACATTTGCCGGATTTTTTCCGGGATCCAATCGGTACGCTGCTCTCTGGTGGAGGCTTGGCGATTTACGGCGGTTTAATAATAGGTTTTATTAGTGTTTTTTTATATTTGAAAAGAAAAAATATCCCTGTACTACACGTGATGGATGCGGTGGCACCGGCACTGATCATTGGTTACGGGGTAGGGCGTCTGGGTTGTCAATTTTCGGGCGATGGCGACTGGGGTATTGTGGCGGCGGCGCAGCCTTCGTGGTGGTTCTTGCCTGATTGGTTGTGGGCGTACGATTACCCGCGCAACGTATTGAACGAAGGGGTGCCTATTGAGGGTTGTACCTGGGAATACTGTAATCGTTTGGAACCTGCTGTTTATCCAACACCTATATATGAGACTATATTTTCATTTTTGATAGCGGGTATCCTGTGGGCATTGCGGAAGCGATTGGAAGTCATTCCAGGTATGCTGTTTTTTGTGTATTTGATTCTGAACGGCATAGAGCGTTTTTGGGTAGAAAGTATTCGCGTCAATATTCGCTATAACTTTTTAGGATTACAGCCGACTCAGGCAGAGGTGATTGCGATTGCATTGATTGTGATTGGAATATTGGGATGTGTTATTTTGTGGCGAAGAAGTCGGAGTCAGAATGTTCAGAGTTAAAGGATTTTCAGAATTCTAGTCATTATTCAATTCTGCAAATTCTACAATTCTGTGAATTCTGATTCTGACAATTACAATTAAAAAAAGAAATAAAATCCGCCCACCCAGCCAAAGCGATTCGCCTGTTTGTTGTCCAAATAGTTGACTCGCCACAAGGCATCAATGCGAAATATTTTTAATATATTTTCAATACCGACGCCGAACTCCATGTACGGCTGGCTCGAGGGAGCGCGGAAGCCGTTGTAATTGTCTAACTCATTGGGATTGAACAAATTCGGCAAATTTGCCTGGCGGTTTTCTTCGGAAATGCTGCCCATTACCGCTTTGAAAGACGCGACTTCACGTAAATTCAGTTTTCTAAACAAGGGCACTTTATTCAAAAAGAAGCCGTCGAAATGGTGTTCGAGAATGAGTTGCGCGTAGGTATCGCTGGCAAATTCGTAACGGTTCATCAGGTTAAAAATGCCGCGCGCCATGAAAAATCCTTCATTGCCAGGGTGCACCTCCATCAGCAAAAATGGCACCGTGCCAAATACTTTCCCTGCTTCAAAACGATAGGATAACCAACCAATTGGATTGATATTGAGGTAATGCCGATAACTCAGCGACAAGCGATGATAATTATAATCGCCGCCCAAAACGCCCTTCAATCCTGCCGCATATTGTAATTCGATTATCGGATGTTTTGTCGTCACGCTGTACCGGGCAAAAGTCTCGTCTATCACCGTTTCATCAAAAGCGAAGCGCATTTTGAACAATAATTCAGTGGTATTGATGGTCGTATCCAAGCCGTTCATCGTCTCGGGGTCACGCAGGAAACCATAGTCAAAACTATTATCCGCCAAGCCGCCGTAGGGGTCCATGGTTCTGTGAATCAGCGTGAAGCGATTGGAAAAGCCCTTTTTCCAATATTGTTCGTAGAAAAACTTGCCTTCCTCAATTCGAATGAGCTTCATTGGCAAGCTGCGCCGGAAAGTACCTGAAAAAACGTCGGTTTCCAGGAAATCCTCGCTGCTTTCACTGCTCAGGCTGATGTCATTTTTGTAGCCACCGCCAATCGTAGTGCGCGGATAATCCTTGATTTTCCAGATAAAATCGCCGCCGTATTTCCATTCCTGATCGCGCAAACCATACGCTGCATAACCACCCAGCCGCAGTTTCTTACTGAAATTTAGGCTCGTACGCGCGCCCAGGCGCAGGCGGGTGCCTTCAATGGGGTTGAA
>JBKBWT010000073.1:0-3704 GCA_046314415.1 Saprospiraceae bacterium | reverse complement strand
CGATCCATACGGACCGATTTCCCAGGAGCCAGTCACGAAATAACCGTAGTAAACAATATCAATCAATTGCATGTAAGTCTTGTACAACGGCACATTTTGGATACTGTCCACAAGGGCATACACCGAAGCTTCTGTTTTGGTTAAAGGCACGTGGCGCGCCTGTTCCCAATAGGTTTGATCGCGTTCCAGATCTTCCTGCCGATAATATTTATCATCGCTTTCAACATAAGCCTGGCGGGTTTCCTGATGATTTAGGACAATGTCTTTAAAAGTCTCCGTCCTGCGGGCGATGATGCCGGGCACCTCTTTGGTTGGAATAAAATCCACAATCATTTTCTGAACCACCGGCAGCCAATCGTTCTCACGTGGTTGAAATTCCTGATAAATGATGATCCGCTGCACCAAGTTAATATTCACATCAGGACTCATGCGCATGTCCACGCGCTGAATGGCAAAGCTCGTATCTGCCACCCAGAAAGTGCCAAAAAAGGTGTTTTCCTGTTTGCGTTTAGGCTTAAATTTCAACTGATGGCTCCAATGCCCATTCATATAGGTACTATCGGTAATGTAATATTCATAATAGCCTAAACCCGCGTCGGAAAAGGGACTTACGAACGGTTTTTCCAGCACATAAATCCAGTTATCATAAATGCTAAATGGTGCATGAATTTTCTTAATATATTCTATAATCGTCTCATTATCAGCCCCCGAGGTGCGCTGTGCGCGAAGAATCGTTTTTGGGTCGCCTTTGCCTTTGGCATAATACACATCGGCTACAACTTCATTGATGTAAACCGGCAAGAAAGGCTTTTCGTCGGAGGTACTGTCAATATTTTCAAATACAAAATCGAATGGCTTGAGCAGTTTGCTCTCCCGTAACTTCGGGCTGATGTTTTCCAGGTCTAGCTCTACTTTGGCATAACTTTCATACTGATAGGCATCGTTGCTTTCAATTTTGTTCTGGTCTTTGTTTTTGATAATGCCGCGTACAATAGCATTGGCAGGATTTTCACCGGCTAGTACCACAATTTCCTGTAATTCGAGGCTATTTGAAGTGAGTTGAAAATCAATGGTTTGGATAGAATCGCGCTTGACTTTCTTTTTCACAATGTTATACCCTAATGCTGATGCCGCCAAGGTGTCGGGCAGCGCAAGCGAGCGAATTTCGTAGTAGCCATCTACATCCGTTGATACACCAATTGTTGTACCGACAAAATATACATCGCTAAAAGGGAGTCCTTCCTTGGTATCAGCATCGAGGACGCGCCCTTTGATGGTGTACATTTGTGCGAAAGCGCTAATTGCCAAGCTATTCAATAACAGAAAAATGCACAGGCGATTCATATAATGTTTCATTTAAAAATCAATCATACATAAAATGCTAAGACTTCCTGGTCAATTGATTGCCAAGTTGTTTAGGCACTTTATCTCAAAAACTATCCGCATTTTTCTATTTAGTTAGGACGATCTTTTTGTAAAATGTCACAATTTTTGTGCATACATTGAAATGTGCAAATAAATAAGAGGTAGCGCCGAATTAAACGGGTGGAGATTGATTACCGACTAAAAGTCGGCACTACTTCATATGTTAGAGGTCACAATTTGGTTTTATTTTGTAAGGTGCAACAACAAAACATGGGAACAACTGACTTGTATCAAAGTTTTGTAACTGTAAGTTTTCGTTGCACTTTTGCTAAAACGATTCAACGTTGCCATTATGCCTGACGCATTATCAAAAAAAAATATTCCACTGCTGGCTTTTTACAGCGAGAATGGCATTGAAGCTGGGTGTGATGAAGCCGGACGCGGTTGTCTGGCGGGTCCCGTATTTGCGGCAGCAGTTATACTACCACAGGATTTTGCCAATCCGCTGGTACGCGATTCTAAACAATTAACGGAGACACAACGCCACCAAGCCCGCTTTATTATTCAGGAAAAAGCCCTGGCTTGGGCAGTGGCTTCGGTTTCGCCCGCCGAAATTGACCAGATCAACATTCTCAAAGCATCTTTTCTCGCTATGCACCGCGCCATTGCGCAGCTTTCGATTCAACCCAGTTTTTTATTGATTGATGGCAATCGTTTTCAACCGTATCAAGCTATTCCATTTGAATGCATTATCAAGGGTGACGCCAAGTATGCCTCCATCGCTGCTGCGTCTATCCTGGCTAAAACCTATCGCGACGATTATATGATGCAAATTGCCAGTGAATACCCTCATTACGATTGGGCAAGCAATAAAGGGTATCCGACTGAGGCACATCGCGCTGCTATTCAGATATACGGTGCCAGCCCGCATCATCGCTTGTCGTTTCGCTTGCTTCCTGAAAACATTCAGGGCAAACTTTTCTAGAAATAGACTTTTGACAATAAAATTGGTCTAACTTCTATAGTCTTCCAAAAATGGATTATGCTGCTTTTCAAAGCCAATAGTCGTTTCGGGTTCATGACCAGGATACACTTTTACATCATCCCCTAGTGGCAACAGTCTAGTCGTAATGCTTTCAATGAGCGTATCGTAGTCGCCACCGGGCAGGTCGGTGCGCCCGATGCTGCCATAGAACAAGACATCCCCCGCAATTAAAAAGTTGGATGCTTTACAGAAAAAACACAGGCTTGCCGGGGAATGCCCTGGTGCCAGAATGGCTTCCAAAATGGTATTTCCGAAGACAATCGTATCGCCGTCTTCAATAAAATTGCCAGGAGCCGGCGACAACTCAGGGTAAGGAACACCATAGAGCATAGCCGCCTGCGGGGCACGCTCCAAAACCGGAATTTCGCCGGAATGTATTTCAAGCGACAAATCATATTTTTCGGCTACGAAGCGATTGCCAAAAATATGATCCAGATGACAATGGGTATTGATTAACCGAACTGGTTGGAGTCCTAATTCCTGTATAACGCTCGCCAATGCTTGCTTTTCGGACGCTCCCAGGCAACCCGGATCAATGATGACGCATTCTTTAGTTTCGTCGTATAACAAATAGGTATTTTCCTCAAAAGGATTAAATGTCATTTGCACAACCTCTGCCATGATTTTCCGTTTAGAATGTATTGGTTTTCACCAAAAAAAGCTATATTGATGTGCTGATTTACCAATATGCCAATTTGCTTATTCTAAATGAATCCTTTTAGCAATTTTTTTATTGGCACATTCGCAAAATCGGCATCTCAGCACATTGAAAAAGCGCCTGATCATTCAAAAAGTTTTTAAGAAAAGAAATTCTATGCAATTATTCTACCGCTATAGCCTGCTGTTATTGGCTTTTGGCATTGCTACCGGCAGTTGGGCACAAGGAACACAAACTACCTACGGCAAAAACCGCGTGCAGTATCACCGCGATTTTGACGAGTGGTCGCAATACGAGAGCGACAATTTCATCACCTACTGGTATGGCGAAGCACGCAACATCGGGCAGGCGGTGGTCATGATTGCCGAGCAGGATTTCCAGGAAATTCAAGGCTTACTGGAGCATCGGATTAATGAAAAAATTCAGATTATTGTTTATACTGATCTGACGGATCTCAAACAAAGTAATATTGGCAGCGAGGAGACCTTTACCAATATTGGGGGACAGACAAAAATTGCCGGGAACAAAATCTTCGTTTATTTCGATGGTAATCACAACCACTTGCGGCGACAAGTGCGCGAAGGCATTGCGTCGGTGTATCTGGATGCGATGTTGTTTGGCTCCAATTTGCAGGAA
>JBKBWT010000072.1:0-19139 GCA_046314415.1 Saprospiraceae bacterium | reverse complement strand
ATCGGCGATAAAAAAATTTTGGTTGTCGCTGCAAATTATTAAAAAATTAGAATGATACACGACGACTCATGCGTTGATATAAAGGAAGCAACCTCATTTTAACGCCTTGGTCTGAATTTTAATGACCTCGGTAGATTTAAAGCAACCTTATTCCTGATTTGAGCGTATTTTTATTATTATTATAAATACATTATCATGGCTACAAGAAGACTAAAATTAACCGGCTTTGCACGCTTTCTGATTGTGATGTTATTCCTGGTGCCCTTGGCTTATCTCGGCGCTGCTTATTATAATGGTCAGGATGGTATTCAAAATATCAAAGATTTGCTGGGCATTGAGAAAAAAACAGTTCAAACGGAACGCGTGGTGAAGGAAGATAAAACGGTTACAACCGTACCGGGAGAACCGACGATTGAAACCCAGACGCAACCATCGAGCATCGATAGCCGCCGCCTCGACCAACTCGAAAAGCGTATGAATGAAGTGGAGCGTGAAAACCTGCGCCTGCGCGAGCTGGTACGCCAGCAACAGCAGCGTATCGAAGCCCTGGAACGCTAAACATTTTTATTTCCTGTATATGATAGCAAACCGTTGTGCCATATCTAAAGTCGTGGTACAGCTTTTGCTTGTGTGCTGTAGAAATTTATTTCTAAAATAATACACAGATTATCAGTTCATTAGACAAGTGACTTTATTATCCCTACCCTATCTTTTCTAAAAACGATTATCTTTACAAGTGCAAAACAGCAGTGGTCAGATGGCAAGGTGTCGTCTGACCATTGCTGTCGTACATCAACCCTTCAACCTTTCAACTTTTAAACTAAAAATATGTCTATCGTACAGGAATTCAACGCGTACCGTTCTAAAATGAACGAAAAAATTTTATCCGAGGATAATCTGGTTTTAAAACGCTTTTTTAATCTAGACACCAATGCCTATCAGGACGGCGCTTTGGACAAAAAAACCAAGGAATTATTGGGTTTGGTCGCCTCGATGGTGCTGCGCTGCGACGATTGTATCCGCTATCATTTGGGCACTTGTTATGAATTGGGCGTCACCCGCGCCGAAGTATTCGAAGTTTTCTCGATTGCCAATCTGGTCGGTGGCTCCATTTGTATTCCGCATACGCGACGGGCGGTAGAGTATTGGGAAGCGCTTGAAAATGAAGATTCCAATGTTTAATTGTAAATTTTTAATGTTTAATGAATAAAGATGTAATAAAATTCATTTAGCATTAAAAATTAAGCATTTAAAATTACTCTTATGAGTTATTTAGATGAATTAAATCTTGTGCAAAAGCAAGCGGCGATGGCAACCGAAGGTCCGGTGTTGGTCGTGGCGGGTCCAGGCTCAGGAAAGACGCGGGTTTTGACGTATCGCATTGCGCATATCATCGAAAAAGGGGCGGCACCGTGGGAAGTATTGGCATTGACTTTCACGAATAAAGCGGCGCGCGAGATGAAGGAACGCATTGCCAAAGTAGTGGGCAATCGCGCGGAGCAGGTATGGGCGGGCACGTTTCACTCCATTTTTTCGCGGATTTTGCGGGTAGAGGCGGATAAAATCGGGTACAATTCAAATTTTACCATATATGATACCGAAGATACCAATAGTGTAATAAATAGTATCATAAAAGAAATGAATCTGGATAAGCAGGTGTATAATACCAACGCCATTCGCGCCCGGATTTCATCGGCAAAAAGTAATTTGATTACCCCGAAATTATATCAGGATAATGAACAATTAATCAGTGAAGACCGCATTGCCAAACGCCCTTTGATTGTGAAGATTTACGAGCAGTACGTGGCGCGTTGCAAGCGTTCGGGTGCCATGGATTTTGATGATTTATTATATCGTCTGTACGAATTATTACAAAAAGACGAAGAAACATTACAAAAATATCGTAAAAAATTCCGCTATTTATTAGTGGATGAGTTTCAGGACACGAATCATTTACAATATTCTATCATAAAAAAACTGGTGCAATACGAGGGTAGCCCGCGTAATATTTGTGTGGTGGGCGATGATGCACAAAGTATTTACGGTTTTCGCGGGGCAACGATTCAAAATATTCTCGATTTTGAAAATGATTTTAAACCCTACGGCATTCAGGTTTTTAAGCTGGAGCAAAATTATCGTTCGACCGACCATATCGTACAAGCAGCCAATGAAGTAATCGCTTATAATCGTCGGCAAATCCAGAAGAAAATTTGGTCAGATAAAGGTGATGGGCACCGCATCAAAGTCATCAAAGCGTTGACCGATACCGAGGAAGGCAAGCGCATTGCGGATACCATTGTCGAGCAAAAAAATCGCTTTCATTTACGTAATAGTGATATTGCCATATTATATCGCACCAATGCCCAATCGCGGATTTTTGAAGAATATTTACGCCGATATAATATTGCCTATCGGGTTTTTGGTGGCTTATCTTTTTATCAACGCAAAGAAGTAAAAGATTTACTTGCGTATTTGCGACTGGCTGTCAATCGAATAGATGAGGAAGCCTTGCGTCGGGTCATCAATTATCCGCGTCGCGGCATTGGTGATACCACGGTTGATAAATTTAGCGCTTACGCCAGCCAACATAATACTCCGATGTGGGAAGCCCTCGGAAAGGTAAATATCGGCGGTCGTACCCAAAATGCATTACATGATTTTATTACAATGATTAATGATTTTGGTGCCAAAGCACAAACCAATAATGCGTATGATATTGCATTATATGTTGCTAAAAGATCGGGCATTATAGATGAATTAAAAAATGATACCACAATAGAAGGTGCTGGCAGATTAGAAAACGTGAATGCGTTATTAGATGGTATTCAAGCGTTTGTGCAGGATGATTTTGAAGTAGAAGGGCAGGATACAACCAATAATAGTTTGGCGGCTTATTTACAAAATATTGCATTGATTACCGATTTAGATAATGAAAGCGCCGAAGCTGATCATGTTACTTTAATGTCCGTCCACTCGGCTAAAGGCTTGGAATTCAAGTCCGTATTCGTGGTTGGCTTGGAAGAAAATTTATTCCCGTCCTTTCTGTCGAATGAAACGATTGAAAGTTTGGATGAAGAACGCCGTTTATTTTATGTCGCCATTACCCGCGCCGAAGAATATTTAACTTTATCTTATGCGACGCAGCGCTACCGTTATGGTACGCAACGCATGAGCGAGCCAAGTCGCTTTTTAAATGAATTGCCGCCGCAAAGCATCGAAAGTACGACCTCGGTGCGCTCGAACGCCACCTACGAAGAAGCGCCAATGGCAAGGGTTTTGGGCAATTTCGCACGCAAAAATGCCAATCCGGCTACGCCCGCCATTGCGATTGATCCGGCCAATTTCAAACCCAGCCCGACCGAAAAAATTCAGCCCGGCATGACGATTTTACATCTCAAATTCGGCGAAGGCAAGGTCCTCAGCATTGACGGAAACAAGGATAATCCAGTGGCAACCATTCATTTTAAAGACATCGAAGCCCCCCAGCAGCGGCGGATTATGCTGAAATATGCGAAGGTGCAGATATTGTCAGAATCTTAATTTAACGGTTTTCAGGATTAACTTGATAAAATATTTTTATATTATATCCTATATCAAGTTAATCCTGAATTTTATAATTAAACTTTTTTTAAGGTTTGCCACTTCATCCAGGTCAGCGAGCGCCAGAGCCACTCCAAAGGTCCGTAATTAAAGCGTTTCAGCCATTCACGACTCCACCATATTTGTATAATAATTACCGCAATAGCAATTAATAAAGTAACGGTATTCCCAATCGTGCCTAATAATCCAAATCCGAATAATATAATAGTACCTATGATACTTTGGGTGACATAATTGGTGAGCGCCATGCGCCCGAAAGGTGCGAGTTTATTGAGGCGACGCTGCCATTTTTCACTTGTAAACAGCAACATAAAAGCAGCGATGTAAAATAAGGTCATGGCAATGCCATTTAAATCGCCGATCGTATTACCGATTAAAAATTGTAAAGATTGGGGCATAGTTTTACCAAAAGGTATAAAGATAGCCGCTCCTATTCCAATTGTAGCGAAAAAGGATATAATACTCCATTTAAATATTTTACGAAATAAGGGACGATTGTCTTCCAGATTTTCAAAAAAACGCCGACGTCCCGCCAGTAAGCCCAATAAAAACCAAGCCAGGGTCTGATAAGCTCGCCCTACTTGTCCAAATTGAAAATTCATTTTCATGAGAAAACCATCACTGAGATTGATGCTGGCTAAGCCTGTCCAATCGCCTGATTTCGCAGCATTCCAATAGGTAAGTACCTCAGGATCGTCCTCTTGTGATTGCCAATCTGGTGCATAAGCTTTAAATGGATCAACATTTGCGGCATACATGACGATACGCGGCACACCAAGCATTAATACCATTGCGACCAAAAACACCCATTTATCCGGTACTTTATAAAATAATAATAAGGGCAAGCCCAACATGGCAAAAATCGTTAAAATATCACCCCGATAGATTATATGATGTAATATACCAATGGCAAATAATATGACGAGTCGCCAGGCAAAGCGCCAGCGGAAATCACTGCCGGTACGCGCCGTGCCCCGCTCCATTTGTAAGGCAAAACTCAAACCGAATAAAAAAGAAAAGAGCACAAAAAATTTACCCCGGATGAGGATAAAAGCAATCGTATCGAGTACGCCATCGGGCGGCAGATGTTGCGTGTAATTTCCAATTGAAGCGGGAGGCGGTGCGCCCAAATATTGTTCCATGAAATGGACAATGGCAATGCCGATGAGCGAAAAACCGCGCAGGGCATCCACTACATCAAGGCGTTCAAATGCACGGATAGTGCCATTTTGCTGAGGTTCTTTCACCTCCAGTAGCTCAGGAGTCGAGAGTCGGGTGGTCATGTAATGAAATAATTAATAATTAAAGAATGAATAATATAATGTTGGTGATTTCTTATATTATAGATGCTAACGAAACAAAGATTCCCCTATTCATATCGGGAAACAATTATATTAGACGAGCGGCAGGAAAAATCGGTTGCATGCAGGTGATGGGGGACTGGGTAATAGAGTGATGGAAAATAGTGAATTAGTTACCAGCACAAAACAAATAAAAATCCCACATAATAAGCAAGCTATCGCCCAGGTAATGTCGCTTAGGATGTAAACGATTCTGATGCAATTGTAATATTTCGGATTCTTTTTGCAGGAAATTATATAAAGTGCGCATTACTTTTACAAAACGCCCAAAATCAGCAGCTTGGGGAATATCAGTACTACCGATCTTTTGTAATAATTGTATAAAAGCATCATGATTGTAAATGGTATATTGAGCAGGAAAGCGAAATGCTAAATAAAGCGACACCATTTGATAATTGTCATCATGCCAGTGGCGATTTTCTGTGGAACGCGGGTATTTTTCTTTATACGCTTGTAATAAATCATCACAATAAAAAACGAAGCGATCTACCCGATTTTCAACACTTTTTTCTTCATTAAATAAATCCTGAAAAATAAATCTTACACCCTCAGGTTCCAATGTAATAAAATCCAGCATGCGTTTTTTAGGCTCATAATTTTCGCGTTTCCAGAGGCGGCGGGTCTGCGAATTGTCGAGGCTGCGGTCGTACATTTCCCCAAAATCGCGGGCTTCCACATCCCAATGCTCCTGAAAAATGCGCTGCGATTCCCAGGCGTACAGGCGTTCCTGCGCGGCGGGCGAGGTCAAAAAATTTTTATATTCTTGTAAATATTGCTGAATTTTTTTTAATTGCATAAAATTTTGTTATTGGTTATTGGTAAAAAGTTATCAGGACATACTACATTCCCTGATAACCGTTAACCAATCACTTAAAATTTACGGTGCCGGATTGGGAATTTGCTTGTGAATATGATCAATTTCTTGTAATAATTCGTTGGACAATGTAATATTGATACTTTCGATATTTTCTTTTAATTGTGCCATTGTGGTAGCGCCTATGATATTGCTGGTGACAAACGGTCGTGAATTGACAAACGCCAACGCCATTTGTGCCGGACGCATATCATATTTTTGAGCTAATTTTATATACTGCTGAATGGCTTGCTCGGCTTCCGGACTGTTGTAACGCGTGTATTGCTTAAATTGATTGAGTCGGGCGGTCGCTTCAGAAGTACCATTATGATATTTACCGCTTAATTTTCCAAATGCCAGGGGTGAATAAGCTAATAAACCCACTTGTTCGCGATGCGTAATTTCCGATAAATTAATTTCAAAGGTACGATTTAATAAACTATAAGGATTTTGAATGCTCTGGCAACGGGTGATATCATATTTTTCGGATAAATGTAAAAAGCGCATGACACCCCACGCCGTTTCATTTGAGACGCCAAAATGCCTGATTTTACCGGCTTTTACGAGTTCATCCATCGTTTCCAGCACTTCCTGCAAATTATCCACCCAGGGATCATTTACATCATATTCATAATTTAATTTACCAAAACGATTGGTATTACGTTCGGGCCAATGAATTTGATATAAATCGACATAATCGGTTTGCAAACGTTGTAAACTGCCTTCAATGGCTTGTAAAATCTGCTCGCGATTAATATGCAAAGGATTGCGAATATGTAAAAAAGCGGATCCCGGACCGACAATTTTTGTGGCAATGATAACTTTATCGCGACCTCCCCTACTTTTCAGCCAGGTACCAATGATGCGTTCGGTGCTGCCCTGCGTTTCCGGACGCGGCGGAATGGAGTACATTTCGGCAGCATCAAAGAAGTTAATACCCTGATTTACAGCATAATCCATTTGTTCGTGCCCTTCGGCTTCGGTATTTTGCTGCCCGAAAGTCATCGTGCCGAGGCAGATTTTACTTACTTTCAAATCGGTGGTACCGAGATTGGAGTAGATCATAATTTGATTTAAAATTTTATATTTTTTTATTGGAGGTTTATATTTGAAATTGCCTGAATCAGGATTCAAACCGTCGCAAAAGTAAAAAGTTGTATTCAAAACTGCGGAACCAAGCGCAGGAAACGGTTGATATTTCCAAACTTTCTCTTAAATTGCAGCATTCCGATTGAAATATTATAAAAAGGTATGGTTGTTAAACTCCAATGTCCAAATTGCCAATCGACGATTCGGTACGAGGATATGAATATTGACAAACTGATTGCTAAATGTCATCACTGTTATACCGTGTTTGGCTTTGAGGAGCAGGTGCGGCAAACGATGCGCCAACGCTCGGAAGTGCCACTGCCGCCGGGGATTGAAGCGGCGAGTTATCTGAGTGAATTGGATATTCAAATCAATTGGCGCAAAACCACCAATGCCGGCTTTTTTGTATTTTTCACCATCTTCTGGAATGCGGTGCTGATTCCGTTCGTTCTCATAGCCCTCACACAGGGCGAATGGATCATTCTGCTGTTCATTAGTTTGCACTTGATGGTGGGCTTATCTTTATTATATTATACTTTATGCATATTCTTTAATACGACTTACATCACTGTTAACCGACAGGAAATCAGTGTTTTACACAAACCTTTAAAAATGCCGTTTTATCCGGATCGCCAGGTAACAGTGGATCGGGTGGAGCAGCTTTTTATTGACAAATATGTAGAAAGCCGTACCAACGGGCGTCCGAATTATGCCTTCGGTGTGTATGCACATTTGAAAAATGGCAATCATATAAAATTGATTCGTGGTTTGAAAAATCACGATCAGGCGCGTTATATCGAACAAGAAGTGGAGCGTTTTTTGAATCTGGAAGATAAAGCCGTGGAGGGAGAGTGGCTGGGAGACTGAATGACGAAGAGACCAGGGAACTGAGAGATGTAGATAAAGATAAATTGGTTAATCCGTGTCTAAAAAACTTTCAGAAGCGCCATTTTTTGCGTATAATTGTTCTATACAAGATCTCAAATTTTAAATTTCAAATCTCAAATCTGATAACATGAGCATGCTCAATGATTTTAGAAAACTGTTGTTTGGTGCGAAATCCGTTGCGAAGTCGGCGGCGAATAAAGCGGTGGACGCCGGTAAGGAAGCGGGTGAGGAATTGGTAGATAAATCGGGGGAATTCATCGAAAAGGCGGCAGAAACGGCGGGTGAGTTGTATGAAAAAGCGTCCGACAAAGCCAATGAATTGTACCTGGCAGCCAAGGATAAAGTAGATGATATTACCGAAAGCATCTGGGAAACGGCGGGCAAGCAAAAGCCAACGACACAGCCTTCCTCAAACGTCACACCGGATTCGGCAGATGATTTTATAGCGTCGAGTGTTTCCAACGAGGCAGATACCACGCCGAAAAAAGACCCCCTGCTTGATCGGGATGAACCCTTCCCCGAAAAAGAACCGCTGTACCAGGAAGAAACGGTGCAACCGGATGAAGTAGAAGAGCCCAGTGAATTCCAGAAAAAGACGGCGGAATTGAAGTCCAAATTGAAAGAAGCAGCAGAGGATGTTGGTGCGAAATTGGCGGAAAAAGGCAGCGAAGCCATTGACCGCGCACGCGAAACCGGCTCGAAGCTGAAAGAAAAATTCGATAGTCTGGTGGACAAAGCGCAGGAAGAAGCGGAGAAAGATCGCCTGGAAAAAGAAGCTATCCAACGGGAAGCCGAGCGCCAGCGTGCCGAATGGCAAAAACGGGCAGCGGATAAAAGTTCGGAAAGTACCTTGGGCGGCATGGGTAGTTTTTTTGAAAAAGCACAGCGTTTTGCAGAAGGAGATTATCACAATACCGGCGGAAAAAATCCAACCGACGATGATCCGAATGTTTTGGAACTCAAGCCTGATCCAAATTATAAAAAGGACAAAAAAGAAGGCAAAGTGCCCGGCATGGATGACCTGGACGGCGACGGCAATGAATTGATTGATGATGCCATCATTGATAAGGATTAATGTGCTGATTCCGACTCATCGGGACAAGTTGTGCTGATTTGCCAATGTGTCAATCAACAGCCTCATTTTCAGCAAAATAGATGAGAGGATGGTAAATATTGCTGTCCTCCTATCAACCTTTCAACCCATCAACTTTTCAACTATTTTATGTCCGACCAAACCCAATGGGAGCGCCTGCGTTCCGAATTGTTAGCCGACCTGAAGCTATTCCGTGCCCGGTTTGACTTCATGAAAAATCCGCGCAATGGAGCCACTGATCGCATGATTGTGCTGGAAACGCCCGATGCGGCGAATGTGGTAGCAGTAACGCCGGATCAAAAGATGCTTTTTGTTAAACAATATCGCTTTGGTATTCAACAAGATACCTTGGAACTACCCGGAGGCATTATAGATGAAAATGAAGACCCCGCAGCCGGTGCCGAACGCGAATTACGCGAAGAGACGGGTTATACCGGCTCGCAGTGGCAATATTTAGGTAAAATTGCCTCGAATCCTGTTTTTATGACGAATTATATTCATCATTATCTGGTTGAAGATGTGGCGCTTACCCATAATTTATTCCTGGATGACGGTGAAAACCTAAGCGTACTGACTATGCCGGTGGCGGAAGTTTGGCAACGCCTGCGCGAAGGCTATTTTCAGCATCCGCACACGGTGAATGCGCTGGTATTATACTTTGCGAAAGTGCAATATTGGTAAGTTCGGCTTCCTGTTCTACCAAAATCGTATCTAATTCCTCCTGTACAATATCGCCTAAGTTTTTATACCAGTCAACATGCGGCTCGTAAGCATAGCAGCCACCCGCGTGTGGAATGCAGGAAGTGTATTCATGCTGAAAACCGCAAGCCGGACATTGTGCAGCAGTATCAAAAGTATTCCAAATATGATGGCAACGGCTGCAACTCCAGTATTCACCGCCATCGGGTTCCCAACTGCATTTTGGGCATTCAATTTTTAAATCCTTCATAATATAGATAACTGGTGGTTTGCAGATGTAATAATTTGTTTTTCAGGATTATACAATTGCACGGCATCGCCCACCCGAATGGTGCCACCCTGAATGACTTTAGCGGTAACACCGCCGTGTCCGCGCATGGCGTTGTACGCGCCTGGCACCAGATTTTGCTCGACGCGGGAGCAGGGATGACAAATACCGGTCATTTCGAGAATGACCTCACCAATTTGAAACTGCCGGTCGGCAAATGCCTGTAAGTTGATACCTGATACCACAATATTGCGGCGCATCAGCGCCGGATCAATAGTATCCAACTGCAAAATGCTCGCCATAGCAGCGAGGTGTTCTGACTGGAGCAACGTGACCTGACGATTGCCACCACTTTTACTGTAATGGTCGCCTTCCAAGCCCCCTTCTACTGTGACCATCACCTCATCTACCGTTTCTACCGGCGCTTTGTGTTTCGGGCGCAGCCCTATCCATTCTACCTTTCCGATCTGTGGCATTGTATTAATCAGTTCTTTTACATTTACCATGCAATAGGAACATTTTATTCAGGTAAAAAAGTTCGGATCATTGATTCAAACGCGAAAAACGCCCATTCATCTTGCAAATCCCCGCGAAAACAAGCTCAAAGCACTTATTTGTCCGGCATTTTCCGATTTTATATTCGTTAAAATTGCAGTTTGAAATACTAAAAAACAAGCCAGCAAAAGCAGCCGAAAATACAAATTAAAAAAAATTGTGTAAACACTTTGTTAAATGACGTAATTATTGTTAGCCGACATTTTTAACGTTTTATTAAAGCTGTTAACTAACAACCTATGGTAAAATGCGTTCCTAATACGCTTAGAAATACGCTTATTCAATTACCTAAACAAATCGTAAACACGATGGTCCCAACTAACTACTCAAATTGCACACGCGGCAGTTTATGGAAAACTGCATTTCTTACCACCGTATTCACGCTTCTACTACAGCTTTTTTCGTATGCACAAACGACTGAATGTACTGCGGACGCCGGCACTTTAAGCGGCGAAATTTGTATTCAAAACCAAGCCATAACCGTAAAAGCTACGTTGAGAGGAGACACCGTAGTACCTGCCGGTTATCGGCTATTGTATGTATTGACGAGTGGCGACAATCTGGTTATTGAGGAAGTGTCGGAAGAAGCTTCTTTTGACATTGATGAGCTGGAAGGCGTTTACACCATTCACACCCTGGTGTACGATACCGCCACTTTAAATCTGGACAGTTTGGTAACGATAGGTGAAACCACTGGAACAGATCTGAATGAATTATTGATACAGGGCGGCGGCACCATCTGTGCGGCGCTGGATGTAGCCGGAGCACGCTTCCGGTTTAACAATTGTACGACGGATGAGGATTGCGATGCAGATGCAGGTCGCTTAACTTCAGAAGATGACGCTTGTCTGGGCGATTCTACCGCTACACTTACTGCTGCTATTGCTGACAGTGCAACGGTACCGAATGGATATTCGCTACTTTATGTGCTGACCTCGGGCGATAGCCTGGTGATAGAGCAGGTGAATGACGAGCCAACTTTTACCGTTGACACAACAGGACGTTTCACGATTCACACTTTAGTGTATGATTCAACGACTTTGAATTTGGATAGCATTGTCATTGGGGAAACGACCGGTGGTGATGTAAATGCCTTATTGATTCAAGGTGGCGGTGAAATCTGCGGTGCGCTGGATGTCCAAGGGGCTGTGTTTACAGTTGAAGCTTGTGATGACGACGATTGTGACGCAGATGCTGGTAGGTTGACTGCCACGGAAGGCGCTTGTTTGGGCGATTCTACCGCTACACTTACTGCGACGATCGCCGATAGCGCAACTGTACCAACCGGGTATTCCTTATTATATGTGCTCACTTCTGGCGACAGCCTGGTGATTGAGCAGGTAAATGATGAGCCCACCTTTACGGTAGATACCACTGGTCGCTTTACCATCCATACTTTAGTCTATGATTCAACGACGTTGAACCTGGATAGCATTGAGATTGGAATAACAACGGGCGGAGACGTGAATGAATTATTGACCCAGGGCGGCGGCGAAATTTGTGGGGCATTGGATGTGACTGGCGCTCGTTTTGATGTAGCGGTCTGTCCTGCACCCGAATGCGAAGCCGAAACCGGTCGCCTGACTGGCTCACCCATTAGCTGTCTGGAAGAAGGCGATAGCCTGACCCTGCGAGCTACCGTACAAACCGCAGCAACGGTGCCCAATGGGTATCAGGTGCTGTACGTGCTGACTTCCGGCGATAGCCTCGTGATTGAACAGGTGAATAATGAACCGGAGTTTGATGTGGATAGCATTGGCACTTACCGCATTCATGTGCTGGTGTATGATTCCACGACGTTGGATTTAGATATTATAGAATTTGGTGAAACCACTGGTGGCGATGTGAATGCATTACTTGTGCAAGGCGGCGGTGATATTTGCGGTGCCTTAGATGTACGAGGCGTTCGTTTCAATGTCATCAACTGCCCGGATGTACAGGATTCCTGTATTGTGACTGCTGGTAGCCTGATCGTGCTCAACGATGACGCTTGTCTGGAGAGCGATACTGCGCAAGTTACAATTGAAGCCAGTGTTCAGGAAGTACCCATTGTATTGGACAGCTTCCAGATAGCCTACGTTCTGACCAGTGGCGATAGCCTCGTCATTCTGGACGTGAACGATGAGCCAAGTTTTACGGTAGATTCGGCAGGGCGCTACCGCATCCATACCTTGGTATATGATTCTACTACTCTGTCATTGGATAGCATTGTGCTAGGTACAACAACTGGCTTTGCTGTCAATGGATTGCTGATTCAAGGCGGTGGCGATATCTGCGGCGCATTGGATACCGAAGGTGCCTTGTTTGATATTCAAGTATGTCAGGACTCCTGCGAAGCGACTTTCGGTGAGTTAGAAGCCGATGATGATGATGACGCTTGCCTGGACGATAGCACGGCAACGCTCACCGCTCGGGTAGTCACACCGCCCAATGTCCCCGCTGGTTATAGCGTACTATACGTTTTGACTAGTGGCAACAACCTTGTCATTGAGCAGGTCAATGATGAACCTACTTTCACCGTTGATACGACGGGTCGCTACACCATTCACACACTGGTTTATGACTCAACCACGCTAAATCTGGACAGTATCGTCATCGGAGAAACAACTGGTGCCGAGGTTAATGCATTGCTCATCCAGGGCGGTGGTGAGATTTGTGGTGCATTGGATGTAGAAGGTGTTGTATTTAATGTAGAAGCATGCGGTTCGGATTCCTGCGACTTCGACTTAGGTAGAATTCAAAAGGATAACGACTCCGACGATTGTGTAGAAAATGGTGAAGCGACTATTCGGGCTACCGTAGAAGAGGAGCCGGAAGTACCGAATGGCTATACTGTTGCTTACGTCCTTACTTACGGACTTGGCAACGATCGGGTGATCCAGCAAATCAACGATGAGCCGGTCTTCACCGTAGATACCAGTGGGCGCTACCGCATCCTCACTTTTGTGTATGATTCTACAACCTTTGCTTTAGATAGCATTGATTTGGGTGAAACGACCAGCGATGAACTCAATGAATTGCTCATCCAAGGTGGTGGTGAAATCTGCGCAGGATTGGATCTGCCAGGTCTGACTTATAACATCCGAGATTGCCGCGACACAACCTGCAACATTGAGTTGGGCGAATTAGAGCAGGATGATGATTCTGACGAATGTCTGGAAGATGGCGAAGCAACCATCCGGGCTACCGTAGAAGAAGAACCGGAATTCCCTGATGGGTTCAGTGTGGCTTACTTGCTGGCGTATGGACTGGGCAATGACCGTGTGATTCAACAAATCAATGAAGAGCCAACCTTCACCGTTGATACGACAGGTCGCTACCGAATTTTGACGCTGGTCTATAATCCAGAAACATTTGATCTGGATAGTATTGCACTAGGCGAAACAGCCAGCTCCGATTTAGATGAATTGTTGGGAGACGACTGCGCTGAATTCGATGAAAATGGCTTGATCTTCAATATTGATGAAGATTGCGATACTACGGGAGTTGAGTGCGATACACTTGAATTGGGAGAACTGATGATTGTTGGCAATGACGTACGATGCTTCGAAAACGACACCATTGACGTAGAGTTGCGTTTTACGGACGCGCCAGAATTATCCAGTCGTTATGAAATAGCTTATGTCATTACACAAGGGGACGATAACACCGTCACCCAGTTACGCGGCGAACCTTCCTTCAGCGTGGACAGTGTAGGGCTCTATCGCATTCATGTACTGGTTTATGATCCGGCAACTTTTGATCTGAATAGCATTAATATTGGCACGACTACCGCTGGTGATATCAATGAAACACTGGTACAAGGCGGTGGCGATATCTGTGCAGCTTTAGATACCAACGGTATCGTACTGGATGTGAGAAATTGCGACGATGACATTGATTGTGAAGACGATGTAGATGCCGGAAGTCTGTTCGCACCAATAGATGGTGCCTGTCTGGATAGTACTTATCAGGCTGTGCTTACCGCTGAAATCGCCGAAGCGCCAATGGTACCGGCAGGTTACGAAGTAGCGTACGTACTCACATTTGGCAGCAATCTCGTCATTGAAGCAGTGAATGATGAACCTACTTTCACGGTTAATCAAGTCGGACAATATCGCATTCATGCACTCGTGTATAACCCAGCTACGCTGGACCTGGAGGAGCTTCAACTCGGCACAACCCGCGCATCGGAAGTCAATGATCTATTGATTCAGGGTGGAGGCGATATCTGCGCAGCGCTCGATCTGGAAGGTGCGCGTTTTGATACCCGCGATTGTTCTTGTGGTGCTTACGCCGGTGAACTGAATTACACACGTCCGGGCGGCTTTATTTGTCTGCGTGCGAATAGTGTGTCTTTCCTCACTGCCAACACCAAAATACGTCCGGTTACGCCTCCGGGTTATCAGCGCCTGTACGTGCTCACCTCAGGCAACAATCTGGTGATTGAAAAAGTAGCGAATATTCCGGTATTCGGCATCAATGAAACCGGTACGTACCGCATTCATACGCTGATTTACGATCCGACTACCTTGGATCTGAACAGCATTGAATTTGGTGTAACCACTGCAGCTGAAATTAATGCCTTATTACGTCAGGGTGGCGGTGATATCTGTGCTGCGCTTGAATTACCGGGTTTGAAATATACTGTAAACAACTGCGTGGATCGGGATGACGATGATGGAGATGAAGACGATCTGGTTGCTTATCCAAATCCGGCTACGAATCAGTTGAATATAACCCTGCCGCAGAATGACCAGGTACAACGCATTAGCATCGAGTTGATTGATATGAATGGCAATATCTCCAAGAGATGGCAAATGGATGGTCAAAGTGGCAATGCCAATCTTGATATCCAAGATATTCAGCCGGGTATGTATCACATTAGAGTGCTATACGATCAAGAGTTTGTAAAGGAAATGAGTATTGTAAAAGTAAGATAACAATCCTAGTTTCTTTGCAAGTATTAAGCTTGTGGCTATTCCTGCGGGGGTAGCCACAATTTTTTTTTAAAATCAACCGATTCGTAATGCTGCCAACAATTATTACAATTTGCTTACAGATTCTTGCATGATTTTAAGGTGTAATCCGTATTTTTTGAGTAAATTGCAGCCTCTCCCCCCGCCCATCTGTTGAACAACAGATGACACTCAATTGTATTATTCAAAATTAGCAAGTGTTTTGCTAATAAATAGCTCAATTAGAAAAGTGAAAAAGAAGGGAAATTCAATACCTTCATAATTTGGCAATATTTTCAATTCAAAGTATAACAAACATGATCCCACAATCTAACAAATTACAATGCTCTGTGAGCAGTTGGATAAAAACTGCTTTTTACACTTTCGTACTTTTGCTATCGGGTATTACGCTTCTGGCTCAATCTGCTCCTTGTCCGGTTAAAGCCGGCACGCTGAAAAAAACCAGCATCTGCCTTCTCAACGGTCAAACGCTGCTCAAAGCAACGCACCGCGGTGATACACTTGCACCGAGAAATTATCAGGTTGCCTACTTACTTACGCACGGCGACGAGCAAGTCATCGAGCAGATGGCTACCGAAGCCATATTCGAATTACCTGCCTATGATTCACTCTCAGGTGTCTATACCATTCACACGTTGGTGTATGACCCAGCTACGTTGAATTTGGGTAATATTGTGTTCAACTCGACCAAACTCGCGCAGGTAAATGATCTTTTGATACAAGGTAATGGTATTGTCTGTGCCGCACTAGACCTGGAGGGCGCCCAGATAGAATTCGGGGAATGTACACTACCCTGTAAAGCAAGCGCCGGAAGATTGGTAGCGGACGCAGTTAGCTGCTTAGCAAACAATGGCAATCAGGATGTTACGCTTAAAGCACAAGTACAGACTGCACCCGTAATTCCACCGGGTTATACCCACCTGTACGCATTGGTTTATCAGGAGACCGGAGAAATTCTGCGCGTTGGCGACACACCATTTTTCAACGTGATGGTTCCAGGCAAATTTTCCATTCACACCTTGGTGTATGACCCAACTACCCTGAATTTGAATCAATTGTATGAAGCGGGTACCGTGACCCTTGCCAGTATTGACACTTTACTAGTACAAGGTGGCGGCAGCGTCTGCGGCGCGCTGGATAAAGTAGGTGCTTCGTTTGAAGTCGTTGCTTGTCCTCAACCTTGCCAGGTCAAAGCCGGCTCACTGGCAGTAGATATCAATCCTTGTCTGAAAGACAGTTCTGTTACTATTCGGGCTGTCACAAAAGATAATCCGGTCATTCCGACTGGACACCAAATACGGTACTTGTTGAGTAGTGGGGCTGGTAAAGTCGTGCAACAGATTAGTACTACGCCATCATTTGCGGTAAGCGATACCGGGGTATATGCCATTCATACCATGGTGTATGATTCCACCACATTCCAATTGGATAGTATAGCGCTTGGCAGCATTCAGGTGGCGGCATTAAATACAAGATTGGATTCGATCTGTGGTGCAGTGGATGTTACAGGTGCCGTCTTTAATGTGAGGGCTTGTCCGCCATTTATCTGCTCGGCTAAGGTTGGAACTTTGATTGCAAAGGACAGCACTTGTCTGTTCAATGGCAAAGCAAAGCTTTCTGCTAATGTTCCAATCGGACCACTGGTGCCCGCAGGGTTCAGAAATGTGTACCTGCTTACTACTGGTGATTCACTGATTATTCAGCAAATAGGTGCCACCCCGGATTTTGAAGTGACTCGTACCGGGCGCTTTGCAATTCAGGGATTCGTAGTTGATACTACTGTTTTCAAATTAGATTCTATCAAAATTGGCGTAACAACCGCTTCCGATCTCAATGCCTTATTGCTTCAGGGCGGTGGCAACATCTGTGGGGCACTCGATACAACAGGTATTGTATTCAACTTAAACGAGTGTCTGGCTTGCCCCGCCAATGCTGGCACGCTCACTTCCAACACGGTACCTTGTCTGGAAAATGGCGCGGCTACCCTGACGGTTTACAATCTTGATCCACCGGTCGTGCCTTCTGGTTTTAAACTGGCTTATCTGCTTACCAATAGCAATAAAGTCATTGAACAGATATCTGATTCTGCTTCCTTTGTAGTAAATTCAATGGCAGTTTACAACATTCACACGCTGGTATATGACTTCACGTTGCTTAATTTAAATACCGTTGTTACCCCAGGCGTCACCAATCTGAATGCGGTGAATAGCCAATTAATTCAAGGCGGTGGCACGCAATGTGGCGCATTGGATACCAAGGGGTTCTCCTTCTTTGTATTGCCTTGTGAGACGACCTGCGATGCAGATGCCGGAACGCTAAAACGCATCAACGAGCCTTGCCTGCAAAATAATCAGGCAACGATCGAGGCAACCAGTGATGAAGCACCGGTAGTGCCCGATGGATTCCAGGTACGCTACCTGCTATCAGTAGGCAACGGTCAGATTATTCGCCAAATCAACACGACACCTTCATTTTTAGTAACCAACCAGGATACCTACACCATTCATACCTTGGTGTATAATCCACAAGAGCTGGATATCAATAATATCAAGATTGACGTCACCAGTGTACGGGAAGTAGATTCCTGGCTACTGCCCAATGGCGATGCCTGTGGTGCAGTGGATAAAAGAGGCGTCAAATTCGAAGTATTGGATTGCCTCGATTATTGCGACGTGGAAGCGGGTTCGCTGGGTAACGCCAATAGCTTCGTATGTATCAGCAATGGCAGCGCTACGCTTTCAGCCTTTATTGTGAATCAATCTTACGTACTATCCGGCTTTGAGGTGAAGTACTTATTGGCATTTGGTAACAATATGGTCATTCAACAAGCCAGTGATAATCCAGTATTTAGAGTAAACCGAACCGGGCGTTACACGATCCACACTTTGGTATATGACCCGAATACTTTTAATGTAAATACGCAGGTGTCTGGTGCTTCCACCATCAACATGCTCCATGAGCAACTGATTCAAGGTGGTGGTACCATTTGTGGTGCGCTGAATTTGAACGGTACAGCTTTCCAGGTGAGTATTTGCACCGGTGGAGCCGATTCTGGCGACGAAGCTTCGCAGTTGCGCGCTTATCCCAATCCTTCTACCCAGAAAGTAAATGTGGTGCTACCTCAGGTGGATAAAGTGGATCAAATAGACATCGAACTTATCGATTCCAATGGCGACGTTGCGCGGCAATGGAAAGTAGATGGCTACACCCCAAGCCTGAATCTGGATATTGCAGATGTCAAACCTGGCGTTTATTACATTCGGGTATTATACGACCATCAATTTGTACAACAAACCTCGATTATCCGAGCACAGTAAATAAAATTTATTTTCTTTATATAAATCTAAATGCGGTTGTTCTCAAGGGAGCAGCCGCATTTTTTATAATATCTTTGAAGTGGTTAAAAATGTAATGCTTCGCTAAAATTTGGCTAAAGCCTGATGGATCAGGCGCTTTGTTGCCACATGTTTAAATTCCTACCAATTGATGATCAGCTAGTGACAAATTTTATAGTTGACTGATGTTACGCAAGAATAAGAGCGTTGCAAAATTTTCTATTACCACTAAAGTATTTGATTATTTTGATGTCAGATATTATTTTTTATCAATTTCTAAATAAGTTCTTTATAAAAACAGCTTCCGTAATTACAATTCTATATCATCCTTTCTTTCAGTTGATAATTAGAGTTGCGTCCATGTAAATAGTTGAAAATCAAAGTTGATTAAATTTGGGGTAAAAAAAGGAGCATGAGCCTACATTATAAAGCTATAAAAG
>JBKBWT010000071.1:5636-19304 GCA_046314415.1 Saprospiraceae bacterium | reverse complement strand
TCAAATAGTCCACATACAACTCGAAAGTAGCTGGAAATTTCATCCTCCAAAGGTCGTAACTGTCAAAGAACTTTTTTTTCCTAATTTTTTACCTGCGTAATCTCAGTAACTTATATATATGTGGACTCCAGCCTGAAAAAAAAATACGTATCTTAACAGGGCCCTCCAATTCAGTCTCTTCAAGAACGGGAGGGCCATCTAAAAATTTCCACCGAATTCTTGTTGATAAATTTCCTTTAATTTATCTAAACCAGGTCCATTAGGACTTTCCGCCCAATGTAATAATTGATTGACTTTCGCATCAATAGGTACATTTTCTGCTACGTTAGAATGAACATCTCTATTGCCATTATCCCGAGCAATAGCGCTTAGAAAGCGCCCAAACTGTATTTCAGTTAGACGCCGTAAAAGTTTTTCAAAGTCACGAGTCTCCATTGGATTTCTATTTTTGGTTACTGATGAAATTACTAAGCCTAATAGAGTTGCTAAAAAAAATGCACTTGCTGCAACTAATGCTGCGAATGATTCGTAACTACCTTCCTTATTATACCACCAAATTGTAGCTAGTAAAGCAATAAATTCACCGGAAATTAAAAGTAAATTATTAACATTTTTCTTCATAGATAATTCGCTTAAAAAGCCAAGAATCAGAAATCAATTTCTATTCTTAGCAGTAAGCAATTATAATAATTTTTTACTTTTTGAATAATATAATTTGCCTATTTTTTTTTGTTTAACGCCCTGCTTGCGCTGGTTTGTTTTCAAACAAAAAAAATTTAAACCCGCCCCATGCTCGCGCTGGTCTGTTCCACCATTTAAAAATAAAGTACGCTGCCGCCGGATTGCATCCGGTGGCTTCTATCTCCTGGTCTGTGACCATTGCTTTACGGCAGTTCTTTCCATTTTTCCGGGTCTTGCTTGGGGCGGCAGCATTTTACCAAAAAAGAACGCCCGGAGGAAACCAATTTTGCAAGCCAATCGTTATCTTTATCATTACTACCAAAAAAATGCCGATGAGCGCAGCGCAACTAAAAACAGAGCTTCATAAATACTTAGACGCCGTAAAGGATGAAACCTTTTTACGTGCAGTTCATTCCATGTTTAATACGTACTTGCAGCATAGTGAAGCGGTAGTAGGTTATCGCTCGAATAATGAGCCGATTACGCAACAGCAATTATTGGCAGACTTAGAAGCCAGCGAAGCCCAAATCGAGCGCGGCGAATACCTGACCATTGAAGAATTGATACAGGAAGCAGAACAATGGTAAATAAGCTTTACAAAATCATTATCTCCCGATTGGCGCGCCAACGACTGAAAGATATTTCGGATTACCTTATGGAAAACGCCTCGCCAGAAACTGCCCGAAAGGTGCGCAACGGCTTGCTACAAACCACCAAAGCCTTGGAAAAAATGCCCGAAAGCCACCCCATTCTGCCCGGTGCCGAAGACAAAGACCCGCCCTACCGCTTTGCTAAGAAATGGTCATACAAAGTAATTTTCCGTATTTTTGAACCTAAAGACGAAGTACGAGTATTGGATTTTTTTCACTCAAAACAAAATCCAGAGAAGCTGAAAGACTTGGAGTAGGGTATTCCATTATTCTTCTTTTCGCGGCCGATGCGGCGAACTTGCCTGCTCGCGCTGGTCTCTTCCGTCCCCGCCGAGTCTCCGCAGGGACTCGGCGATTCATATACACGCCTATCATTAGCACCCGACAGCATTCTACCGTACCGAGTCCGCTGTGAGAGACTCGGATATAACGGTATGAGAGACTCGGTCATAACGTGCGAGAGACTCGGTTGTAACATGGTGACCAAACGATAAATTTCACGTCCTAATCCACAAAACAAAGGCGCACCTCCTGGCTGTTAAAAAGAAACAAACCAATCTCGATACCCTCTATTTCTGCACGTTTACTTGCTACCGCTGGCTGTCGTTGATTGAAATGACGAATGCTTATGATGCGGTCTATAAGTGGTTTGATGTGATGCACCAATCGGGCAATGCTGTTGCAGGCTATGTCATTATGCCCAATCATATCCACGTGCTCCTTTACCTCGCGCCGCAGAGCAAACCGCTGAATCTTATCATCGGTAATGCCAAGCGTTTTTTGGCGTATGAAATGGTCCGCCGATTAGAAACAGCAGGCAGATTGGACATTTTGCAACAGTTGAATACCAACGTTCGACCGGAAGAACGGCAAAATGGCAAAAAGCATCAAGTGTGGGAATCGTCTTTTGATGCGAAGGAGTGTGTAACAGAAAAATTCATTGTGCAAAAGTTGAATTATATGCACCATAATCCCTTGAGTGGAAAATGGCAATTAAACGCCAGAAAGTTATGTGCATTCGAGTTGTTATTATTACACGACTGGGGAGCAGGGTGTTTATGACGTGAAAGATTATCGGGATATTTTGTATCAGAACGATGAAATAATATAGCACGGAGTCCTCTACGAGAGACTCAGCTTGGACTGGAAGAGACTCGGTTAAGACGCAAGTAGTGGTGGTGCGTCCGGCAGCGTTTATCATATTACACCCAGTACAGCCAATGCCGGTCTAAGCATCTTGTCTTTCCTGCGTTTTCTCTTCAATAAAGCGCTCCATCGGGGTTAGTTGCATGGGAAATTTTTCCAGCATTGGACCAGGATCAAAGGTCTGGTCGGTACGGTCGAATAATTCACTCATACCCATGATTTCGCTTAAGCCGGGGTGCAAGGGTCTGAACAGAGCGGACATGAACCGAAGGGCTCCACGCGGCACATGGCTGATTTTGGCGGGCTGTCCTGAAAAACGTTCATAGAGCGCGACGACTTGTTTTCGGGTCAGATTTTCGGGACCACCGATTTCAATAATTTGATTACGCATAGCAGAATCGTTTACTGCCTGCACGGCAAACTGTGCTACGTCTCTGACGGCTACAAAATTGGTAGGATTTTCGCCTTTACCAAAGATAGTGGCTTTGCCTTTCAGCAGTATGCTTTTGCCCAGCAGTTCGTGGGCATGCACTTCCATAAAAGCAGCCGGACGCAGGATGGTGTAAGGCAATCCGCTTTTTTGCAGGTATTGCTCTACGCCATATTTTGTACGCCAAAAGGCAGAGAGATGCCCGGAAGCGGCGCCAAGTACAGAGGTATAAATAAAATGTTGTACGTCGGCAGCTTTAGCGGCATCTATTAGTCTGCGATGTCCGGCATCATCCACTTTGGAGGAGGCATATTTCCCTCGCCCGAGCAGCGCATGCGCCGCCGCAATAACTGTTTCTGATCCGGAGCAAGCCTGCTGTAAAGTATCAGGGCGAATCAAATCTCCATACAATACCTCAGCACCCAGTTTTTCCAAAGATGCCGCTTTGGACAGCGAACGGGTCATCACACGCACGGCATTTCCCTGTGCTAATAATTGCCTGGCTATTTCACTTCCTAAAAAACCGGTACCACCGACAATGAGTATCATAATGGGGGGTTTTGGTGTACTAATATAATTTTATAGCCGATGTAACGCTTGCTAAGTTAAGCAAAAGGATTGATTGTCAGGTAATAAAGTAGAATTAAAGTAGTATATCAGATTTGAAAGGAGAAGGCGCCATGATGCAAGTGTGCAAACATGGAAAGTCAGCAGATTTCCGTCCCAGATTTCTGTCCCTGCCGAGTCTCGTCTATTCATCTACACTCCCACCCTTGGATTGGCACACGACCGCCTGCGAACGTACCAAATCCGCGGCGAGCGGCTCGGACAAACCCTGAAAAAAATAAATCCTTAATATTGCTTATATTCTCTTACCTTACGCGCGAAATCGCAGGTATAGTACAGCGCATAACCTACACTTGCCTTTCCGATCTTATTCCTCCGCTATTCATTCTCATGTATTTTGATCCAAAACTTCCTGGTTTTGGGGAAACACTTCCCTTTTTCACCAATTATAGCCGTGGTGGCAAGGGGTAATAACAATCGGCTATATCTGTTAAATAAAAACATACATGAAAAACAACAATTTTACTTTTGGGAGCAGCCGCTACTGGTTACTCACTTTACTACTTTTAATGACTTTTGCCTGGCATGCCTCGGCGCAGATCGTGGTGGATGATTGTAACACTGGAGAATTCACCTTAGTAGGTCCTAATTCCAGCTCAGATAATCTCTCCGCTTCCGGAGCCATTGGAGGAAGCCGGGATGTCCAAATTAAGAACGCTAATTCCCTTGGTTTCATGAGGCTGATCGCAACAAGTGGCTATATTCTTATAGATCCTAATACTAGCTTCGGAAGCTTCTTTACAGACACTTATGATATCGGATGGGGCGATAATGATTTCCTCGGTGGCAGTGATTTGAATTTGGATGCTTCCAATCATGACCGGATCGTCGTGTCGCTCGTACAGGCACCTTCTGCGAGGGGTAGTATAACGGTTCGAGTCAACAACACCCAAGACCCTGATTATTCCAGCGCTTCCCTACAACTTAACAAAGCAGGGAATTACACTTTTCTTTTTTCGAGTTTCACGGGTTTGGACCCTTCCGACATTGATGGCATTTCCATTGGATTTTCAGATTTAAATCCCGATTCCTCAATTTTGGTCGGTTCTGTGATTATTAATGGTAGTCCATTCGATGCCTGCCCGAATGATCCGAACAAGTTAGTCCCCGGTGCTTGCGGATGCGGCACGCCCGACACCGATACCGATGGCGACGGCACGCCCAATTGCAATGACCTTTGCCCGAATGATCCCAACAAAACTGACCCTGGCGCTTGCGGCTGTGGCACCCCCGATACGGATTCCGACGGGGACGGTACGCCCAATTGTAACGATCTTTGCCCGAATGATCCGACCAAAACAGCCCCGGGCGACTGTGGCTGCGGAGCCGGTACAGATGCCGACGGGGATGGCACGCCTAATTGTGATGACCTCTGTCCGAATGATCCCAACAAAACTGACCCCGGTGCCTGCGGTTGCGGCATCCCTGATACAGATTCCGATGGGGACGGTACGCCCAATTGCAACGATCTTTGTCCGAATGATTCCAACAAAACTGACCCCGGCGCCTGCGGCTGTGGCATACCCGATACGGATTCTGACGGGGACGGTACGCCCAACTGCAATGATCTTTGTCCAAATGATCCGAACAGCAAATCACCGGGAGCCTGTGGCTGCGGCGGAGCAGGTGCAGATGCCGACGGTGATGGTATCGCAAATTGTGATGATAACTGCCCTGATACTGCCAACTCCAACCAGGCTGATTCTGACTGTGACGGTGTAGGCGATGTATGCGATGTATGTCCTGGTGGCGATGACTCAATAGACAATAATAACGACGGTCGCCCGGACTGCAAGTTTCCGCCTGCCTTTAATCAAATCATTGCAGAGTGGAAATGTGGTACCAGTAAAGTTTATGTATGTCACAGGAATTCCCGCGGCACTAGAAGTACATTGTGTATTAGAAGAACGGATCTTAATTCCCACCTTGCGCATGGTGATTATCTGGGACCTTGTGGCAGCACACCCTGTACCGGCTCGTTAGTCGGCGAAGATGACAGTACCCGTGATCTGGCAGTTGTAGCACACAACCACGCCACACCTGGTGAAGCTTTGCTTTTCCCCAATCCTGCCGCTGGGGAAGCCTGGCTTGACCTGTCGGCATACGAAGGCATAAACTGCATCATTCGATTGACAGACGTACACGGAAAATTGTTACGGCAATTCTCCATTACTGAAGCCGGACACGAACCGCTGCGCCTCGACCTGAGCGTATTGGCAGCAGGCATGTATTTTGTGCAGGTGCGAGCGAATGGATACGCGGTGGAAACCCTGAAACTGACGGTGGAAAGAAGGTAATACCTACATCAGACTATCCTATATAACTTAACCGGTCTCTATAGCATATATTGCTACGGAGACCGGTTTTTGTTGGGGTGCGGTTGAAATGAACCCAGCAGTGCGAAGAACAGCCATGCGTATCCGCTTGCGCTGAACCATCTACAGATTGGCACTGATTGCAAACCAGCGCCAGCGGCTGCGACCGCTTGAGTTATGGCAGTTCTTTCAATTTTTCCGGGTCTTGCTTGGTATGGAATAGTTCAATCACCACCACATCGTCTTTGTCTTCGCGGATGGTGCACTAAATTTCAGGATGCTTCCGCTTTGATAAGGAATACCTTTTTTTCAAGCGGCGATTGCCATTTTTCAAGCAATTTTGGCACCAGTGGTAGTAAGGCAGGCAGTACATTGCGATGTACATCCAAAATAAAAATGCTTACCGGTAGTTGATTGGTATTTTGTTGGTAGGGAAGATTTTTGTCAACAGCGACTAAAATATCAAAGGCTGCCTCGCTCATTTTGCGTAGTAATTCACCATTTTTGATGCCGTTCCAGCCCATATCGCGCACCGTAAATACATCGTGTCCGCTGTCTTCAAACGCTTTTTTGAAGCGCACGTCTATATTCTCATCAAGCAGCACTTTCATACTGTTGCAGTACTTGAATCATGAGATTGGAAGCCCATTCAATGGCAGTTTCAGCCTGCTCGCGGCTTACCGTTGGGTAGCCCTCCAAAAAATCATCCAATGAACTCATTTCCAGATAATCAAATAGTGTTTTAACGGCTACCCGCGTTCCGGTGAAAACGGGTACACCACCAAGAATATTGGCATCTATTTGAATTGCTTCTTTAATCGTCATAAAAAGAGTTTTTACAAAGGTAGTGAATAAAATGTTTTGAGTCAACGGATAAGCGATTGCCTTTGGAACCTGCCCGCCACCCAAAACTAACTCCATCCCCACTGAGTCTTCGCAGGGACTCGGCGATTCATATGAACCCACCATTGGCATCCGACCGCATGCTACTGTACCGCGTCCGCTGTAAGCGACTCGGAGATAACAAGAGGCAGCAAAGACGGGCGCTACGGCTCGGAGCGCTGGCACCCCTCTTTGTCTTTAGCAGCCTTTTCCATCAAAAATTTGCCGCAGCCGTTTGCTCGCTGGTACCGATAGGTTTGTCATTGCCCCTAACATTTTATCCGTGCGTATGGCTGGAGTGTTTATTGACATCCTCCAAGCCGCCGCGAAGTCGCTACCCGCATCCTCGACGATGACCCCGCCCTTCAACGCCCGGAACACCAGCCGCTGAAACGCCACCTGGAAGAGAATAAAAAAGAGGCGAAGGTATGGAGTAGGATAAGTTAGATAGATTGCCAGCGTGTTATGGCAGCATTCCTTATTTACCCAAAAGGATTTTGCACGGTCAGCGTTCCTTCTATTACTTGTCCGTCTTGCATATCTTCGGAGTAAAGGATTTGACACTGACAGGCGAGCGCGGCGGCTATGATGAGGCTATCATAAAAAGAGAAGTGATACTGCTGAGCGATATGGGTTGCTTTTTCAATTGTCTCGTAAGTATTGATAAATACGACATTGTTAGTAGAGGCATCCTGAAGCACTTCGCGCACTTTTTCCCAGGGGTATTTCAGTTTTTTGAAAGCGGTGTTGCCAAGCTCCTGAATAACTTGCGTACTGATATGTGTAGGTAAGGTAGCGATGAGTTGTTGTGCAACGTTTTGTTTTGTGATATCCACATCTGTATGGGCGTACACCAGGATGTTGGTATCCAGAAAGTATTTATCGCTCATTGGCTTCTTCGCGGTTGAATTTGAACGATTTATCAGCTACATGTAATACCGTAAAATGTACCTCCTTTTTTTCAGGTAAGGGATATTCTTTTAGCTCTGCTTTATCATCGGAAGCAGCAGTAGGCGTTACATCCTGAATCTGCACCTGCGCATTGGTTTTTTGTAGCAATTGCAGCAAAGGTTGCAGCAGTTGTAATTCTTCCGCAGTTTGCAACTGAATGGTGATAATCATCAGAAATACATTTTCTTGATTTACAAAGATAACGGAAAAATAGTTCGGTGAAAAATGATTTTCTCTTGCTTACGCCGTACACCGCAGCATTGGCGGTGGTGACTATTGGTTTACAGCAGCAAAGACAGGCGCTACGGCTCGAAGCGCTGGCACCCCTCTTTGTCTTTAGCAGCCTTTTCCATTCAAAATTTGCCCGCAGACTTTTGCCCGCTGGTACCAATAGGTTTGTCATTGCCCCTAACATTTTATCCGTGCGTATGCCTAGAGTGTTTATTGACATCTTCCAAGCCGCCGCGAAGTCGCCACCCGCATCCTCGATCTGGGCAGGAACACCAGCTACTCAAACGCCACCTGGAAGAGCATAAAAGGGAGGCGAAGGTGTGGAGTAGGATGAGTTAGGAAATTGCATACAAAACTTCCTAGATTTTAGGTTTGAACAAAAAACGTTATATTTGTCTGAGCCTGGTGGGATAGGAAATGGAGTTTTAAAAAGTAATTAACCCGGTTACATGCCTGATTTCAGCTACTTTTTTTTAAGTGTCACCGCATTTTTCTTCTTTTATTGTACTGTCCAATTTTTTATTTCTCTAAAAGAAATAAAAGGTGTATACCTTTTTTACGGAACTTATTTACTGATCATTTTTTGCTATTTCTTTGTCATACAAACCCCACATGGCGAATTTAACTACTGGCGTAGAAATTTCGAATCTTTCCTGTTTTCAGGGATTACTATTTCTTATTTAATATTTGCTAAATCGTTTTATTCCAAAAGAGACAGCTATAATTATTTTCGAGTTATTGCAAATGCCGGACTCTATGTGATTTTAATAAGCTTTTTATTAGAACGGCTATTGAGTTTTTCTAATGTAGAGCAAATACATATTATTGAAGGCGTTTTACGAGGCTTTACAGCCTTGATAGGCATATATGCTGTTACTTTCACGTATATAAAAGTTCCTGCTGACCGAAGCTTTGCAATCTATTTTTTAATTGGTAATTATACGGTAATAGTGGGTGGAATACTCACCTTGTTTTTCACCGTTACTGGATCATTGCTTCAAGACAATTATCCTGCTTATGCCCAAATGACCGTAAAAACAAGGTTTATCCCCATACAGATAGCGGTTATAATGGAAATGCTTCTATTCTCTGTGGCAATTGTAAAGCGACAGCTCGTATCGCAATCTCTCTTACTTGATGATAAATTACCTAAAAATCAAAATCTTTCTTCAGAAACACAACAGGATAGCTCAGAACAGAGAATTGCGCTTAAAACGAGTCGAGGGTTTGACATTTTGAAAAAACAAGATATAATATTACTGCAAGGAGGAGGAAATAGTGCGAATTTTATCAAAGTTTTTGTAGAAGGATATACAACCCCAATTTTGGCGCTTCATACCCTCAACAATGCACAGCAACTACTACACGGCGAATCACCCGTTTTTCTGCGCATCCATCGGTCTTACATCGTCAATGTCGAAAAAATCAAAAGTCTCTATAAGGATGAGGACGGTGTGATAGTAGTCAGCCTAATTAATAATATGGAAATTCCTGTTTCCAAAGAAAAAATAGAAGAAATCAAGCGCTTCTTGGGGCTATCTTGATCATTTGCTTTTTATCTTTTTATCATTTAACCGCTGTGTTTCATCGCTCGCCTGCAGCATTTCATCATTCCACTCAGCAAACCGCCAATTGCTCCTACATCTTTGCACTATCAAAACGATTTCAAAATTTAATCTGAAACGAGATGCCAGTAGAAAAAAAAGTAACCGTGAAAAGGTGGCGTTGGTGTGAAATAGGTGGTGTCCTGCCCTATCCATGCCGACAAAAAGTAACAGAAATTCAATGGTGCTACTTTTTTTCAGAACTGACAATTCAATGCCACTATTGCTATACCATCTATAGCGGAGCGGAGAATGGAGCAAGTTATCGCTGGCGAGAATGGAATTTTCCTTTAAAACAGGGAATAATTCGCAAAGTCAATTACGAAATATTTAGACAAAAGATAATGACTCCTTTATAATTTTTTTAACCAAATATTTTACTATATGAAAACAATGCAATTTTTCAAGCTTATTTGCTTGACCTTAATCATTACGATTGTAGCATCCAGTACCGGCTTTTGTCAGTACAAAAAAGTAGTTGGCAAGGTAAAAGTGGAATTATCCGCCAATTCTGGCTACAAAGTAACACAGCACACTGTTAAATCAGTGACGATTTCTAACGCTAAAGGTCACAAGGTCACTTTTGTGAATCCTCAAACCACTGTAACTGCGGCGCTACTAGATGAAGTCGTTGATGCACTTAGTTCGTTACTTGAAGTATATCGCGGAAGTAACAATGTCAAGCAGTCCTGCTCAACTGCTACAACAGTGACAACAACAACTAAGCCAGACGGAAGCACTACAACTACCGTAAGCACTACGACGAATTGCAGACCTATGTAAAGGTTTTCAATAATGTAGGAAATCTTCACAGCACTTGTTCGCAAGTGCTGTTTTTTATTTTAATACAGGTGAAAATTGTTTTTTTGTATGCTATAATATTATTGATTGTGTCAAATGTATGATGAAAAAAAACAAGGAGGCTTAACTTTGAAAGATAAGCGAAATCAAAATCAAAGTTAGCTGTTCCCATTGCCTTTCCGTCCCCACTGAGTTTCCGAAGGAACTCTTATGACTTATAGCAGCCCTCCCCCATTCAAATGTTGCCCGCACACTTTTGCTCGTTGGAGGCAACGAGCGATTGGTTGGTGCCAACATTTTTGTCGTTGCCTCCAACATTTTGTCCGTGGGTACGCACGGCGCGTTTGTTGGCACCAACCATTTGCCCGTGAGTACCACACTTTTGTTCGTTGGTGCCAACAAGCAGTCTGTTGGCGCTAACATTTCCACCGTGAGTGCCAACATTTTGACCGTGAAGGGCAACAAGGCACCTGTTGGCGCTTATTTTTACAATGAAAACATTATAAAAGGCTTTAAAAACTGCAAAAGGTCGTTTTAAAGCTTACAAAATAGATATGCAAAAATTTTCATCTAAAAAATGGCTGTACCTCTTGCTTTATATCTATAATTTATTTTATTTTACATCTGTAATAACAAATTATATTTTATCACAAAAACACTTTTCCACACATGGCTACTAGAGATTATATCCCTCGTACAGATGCCGAATTGATTACCTGGCTTACCAATTTTAAACTGAAACTTCCCGAGATTGCGACCAGACTGAATTTACCGATGGACCGAATTTATACATTGATTTATAAAATTGATGGCTATATTCAATCCATTCATACGGCTACTACGAAGAAAGAAGAGTACTCCAAAGCGGTGGCGGATAAAAACGATCAGGGTAAGGTGACGCTTAAAGCCATCCGTGCAGAGGCGAATCTGATGAAGGCGCTGGAGGGCTACACGGAAGGCATCGGGCAGGAATTGGGCATTATTGGCACGACGCGTGTCGTGGATATGATTCATTACAAACCATCTATCAAGTTGGATGTATTTGCAAGAGGCATCATTCGGATTGCATTTGTAAAAGGGGATACCGATGGCGTGAATATCTATCGCCGCCGCAAGGGTTCGCTGACCTGGGAATTTGTGGCGCGGGATACCGTCAGTCCTTACGAGGATCGCATTCAACTGCAAAATCCGGGGCAGCCGGAGCATTGGGAGTATTGCGCCATTGCGGTCATTAAGGACCAGGAAATCGGGCAGCCCAGCGATGTGGTGGAGGTGGTGATCGGCGGATGAGTACAAATTTGAAAGGTGAGATATGAGATTTTAAAAGTGAAAGCTAGATAACATCTTACAGAATTACACTTCTTTTTTTTTGCCCAAACAAATAGAATTGATTTAAAATGCTCGATGGGTGACACCACTCATCGGGGTAAAATGATTGTATAAAATTTTAAAATAGTAGGAGCGATGGATTTGCCAAATGAAAGAATGTTTACGCCAGAGGAAATAGCCATCATTGATGAAGCGATTGCCGATCTGGATCGGTATGTACGCCAAAAGCGCCAAAAAATAATGGAGGATAAGGTCAATTGGATGGCGGCGGGGGGTGGCATGACGCCGGAATTGGAAGCGGCTTTCCAGAAGGAACGCGCCAAGGAAATACAGGAACTGGAGAAAATGGAAACCCGCTTGAAGGGGCTTACCCAAATGATGGAAGATACGATACTGGTGCTGAACGCACGCCTCTTTGAACGGGCGAAGTTGGTCCACCAAGCCATGCGGGAAGCCAGCAAAACCGATCCTTCGCTGGAAGCAGCGGTACGTGAACTCGATGCGCTGTATGCAGAGGCGCAACGCCAACAAGACCCCTTGAAGGCAGATGACGATACCAGCGAGCAAGCGGAGGGTTAATCACTGTTGCTTTGTGCATCGGCAAAGTATAAGGGGGTGAATAAAATGATTGCACTGTGAACTGTAAGCAGCGATTTCGTGAAGGGAACTGAAATGAAAGGCATTATTAGCTTAATAAATACGTCCTATTATAGTGCAAACTGTTTTATCTGATTATGAACGACGGTCGCGCCTCATCAATTTTGCAATTGGTGGGGCGCTTTTTATTTGGCTTCTCCTCTTTGCCAGCCCACGGTTTACCAAAACAGAAAATCCCCACTCTGCACGTAGCAAAGCGGGGATTTGTGTTGGTAGAATCAGATAATTATATTAATATCTTGATTTATTGTAGCTACTGGAGCTGCCGCCACGGTTAAAACCGCCGCTGCTGCGGGATTCGCGTGGTTCTGCTTCTTTTACTACAATGGTATTGCCGTCCAGGTCGCTGTCGTTGAGTGCTCTGATTGCATTCTTTGCTTCATCGTCATTGGGCATTTCTACAAATCCAAATCCTTTAGATCTGCCGGAAAACTGATCCATGATGACTTTTGCGGAATCTACTGCGCCATAAGCTTCAAAAGCGGATTGCATATCCTCAGATTGAGTCTGAGAATTTAATTTAGCTACGAAAATATTCATTAGAAAAAATTAAAGTGAAAAAATCAATGAAATCAAATGATTTGGAATCAGGAAAGCGTAGCGAAGAATGGTTTTAAGATTTCTAGGAAAGGTTAAAATTAAACTTGCTAAACTGAAATGATACGCGTTGCGTCAAATGATATTGCAATGGTAGGCATAATAAATGGGCTTTCCTAATAAATGCTGATTTATTATTGAAATAGTTTTTTATTGGTGGCGTGCTGGGTGCACAATGTGGGGCGAGCTTGCCTGTAGCGCGTTTCTGCTGGTATGATTTGCAGGGCTGTTTAAACTTTCGCTATGATTTATGGTTGTATAAGCATTTTGTAAAAGATGTAATCCGTAAATTGCCCACCAAAAGCCGAAGTACATGAGCGACGTTAAGATAGAAGCCAGTTGGAAAGCGGTGTTGCAGGACGAATTTGTGCAGCCTTATTTTCAAAGCATTGCTACTTTTTTGCGCCAGGAGAAAGAAGCCGGCAAAACGATTTACCCACCGGGACCGCTCATTTTCAATGCGTTTAATACCACGCCTTTTGATAAAGTGAAAGTGGTGATACTAGGGCAAGACCCTTATCATAATCCGGGCGAAGCCATGGGGCTGTCGTTTTCGGTGCCAAAGGGGGTGCGCATGCCGCCGTCGCTCAAGAATATTTTTCAGGAATTGCAGGAGGATGTGGGCATTACAATGCCGAGCACGGGTGACCTTACGCCCTGGGCGGAGCAGGGGGTATTTCTACTCAATGCCATGCTTACGGTGGAAAAAAACAAGCCGCAATCGCACCAGAAAATTGGCTGGCAAAACTTCACGGATGCAGTGATTC
>JBKBWT010000071.1:0-5626 GCA_046314415.1 Saprospiraceae bacterium | reverse complement strand
TGTTGGAGGCAGCGCATCCTTCGCCGCTTGCCGGAGGTGCGTTCGGCGGTAATCGTCATTTTTCTAAAGCGAATGAATACCTGGTCGCTCATGGACAGGAGCCTATCAACTGGCAGTTATAATCGGTTTGATTTATAAATTCACCCGATAGGCATAGACGCTGTCGCCATTGGCAACCACCAGTATTTTCAAGCCGTTGCGGAAAAGGTCGGCAACAAAAAAACGCGTGGTACCTGCCAGCGGAAAATCCGGGTAAATGCTGCCATCTTCCTGTAGTAAAAATATCTGCTGTTTTGCGGCGCTAACAGTACCGGCGAGGGCTTTCGCACGTCCGGGCACGGCTACGCCCAGCACCTCGCGCTGGGGCGTATCAAAGCTCTGACGATACAACGATTGAAATTTACTGCCTTCATAATAATGCGCGGTGAGCACCGTATCGCTGATGGCTAAATAATCCTTGCGCTCGTCACCCGCCACATCGGCAAAAGCAAAGTGGACATCTTGGTTGCGGTTGGTTTGCAAGCGCAGGCGAAAACTACTCCCATCCAGGCTGACGGCGTGGGCAGTGCCATTTTTATCGGTCGCAACAATGCGATTCCCTTTTTCGGAGAGTTGTACCTGGGGCGGTTCGGGACAGGCAGCACCCAGATTGATGGGCGAAAAACGATAATTACCGTCGCGTTTATACGCAAATAATTTGCCGGATTCATTCAACACCAGCAGGTAATCTTTGCCGGTATGCTGAAAATGGACAATCGGATGTCGCACCTCCCCTACCCCACGCAGCGGACTCCAGCCGGGCAGCGCCCGCCCTAATTTATCATAGCCGTAAATGCCGCCATTGGCGCAAGCCACAAAAAAATGATAATTTTGATTGCCGTCAAAATCGATGACCGTCACGCCATTGGTAGCGGGTGTTTGCAGGTGCAGCGGAAAAGTGCCTTGCGATTTGCCATCGCGGTCTAGTAAATAAATATAATTAGGTGTATTAAATATTAACTGTCCATTACTATTTTTAAAATAATTTACTAAATGAATTGACGATAACAGGCGGTCTTCCAGCTTTTTTTTCCACAATATTTTACCATTTACATCTAATAAATACAATTGGAACGCAGTATCCTGCACGGCAATGGCATAGGGTTCTTCGGGCGTTCCGTTGCCGAGGAGCATAGGCGGGGTAAGCGCCTGATAGTCTAAAAGCGTTTTCCAGGCAATATTGGTACGGCTCACCATTGCCCCCGCAGCGGTATTCCAATAACCTTCGAGCTTCCAGCGCCCTGACTTTTCGTTCAAAATCAACCCAATCTGCCCCAATTGCTCCAATCTCGCATCTTGTAAGATACCCTGTGTTTGCAGCGCCTGACGCATGCGTGGAGCGAAGTTCACCATATTTAAATAGACAAATCCATGAATGGGCTTGGTACGCCACTGCTGGTACAAACGCAGAAAATCCGTGCTGCGCCCCATGGTTTTATTCACCATATATTGGTCAATCCACACTTCCAGCCCCGAGCGCGAGGAGGCAAAAATCACGTAATCTTCAATGGTGGTAAAACAAGGATTCTGGAATTGCCCTTCACCAAAGAAAGGTTGTAATAAAGTTTCATCCAACAATTGACGCACGGTAAATAAACCGTACTGGTAGGATTGTAATTCTCCGACTTGTTTGGCTAATGCATTGAGTTGCGTAGCAGGATTTGATTTTTCTTTGATACGAATTACCACAAACCAATCCTCTTGTGTTCGTACCAATCCAAGTTCATCACCTGCCCAGGGTTTTACATATTTTTCCAGCTGTTTTACAGGCAGTTCTGACAAATTATTAAAAAATCGTCCCGGATTTACCAGGCTCATCCATTGCAGTAGCGCCACATTATCCGGAATTACCCGCATCATGGCACCGATGGTTCGGGGTTGTTGCAGCGAGAGCGCTGTCCATACACTCGGTTGAGCAGTGATGGTCATTGCACCTTGCAACCGAATACTTTGACTGTCCACACTTGGTTCGAGCCGCAGCCAACGCAGCGCTTCCTGCCAGCTTTCCAGTTCTGCTTTACCAGTTTTTTGCAACCAACTGGATAATAATAACGGAATGTTGGCGGGATTTACAAAAACGGCTATCGAATTTCCTTTGGCAATTTTGTAGGTAAGTGGTTTAAAATCAGCACGTTTGGTCAAAACCGATGCCGGACGAATCAAGCGGTTCAGCGTTTCCTCCACCAGCAAAGGATAGGGCGCTACGATCAACAAATTGCGGAACTGGGCAACGGTCAATTCCTGCCGGGATTTTAGAATGACCCGATGAATGGCTCTGCCACGAAAGTAAAAGGGCTGAATCCGGTAAGTCGGCAAACGATTGAGAAACTGTGCTAAATTAAAAGATTGCCCGCGCAGGTCGGCAATAGCCATAACCGCCAGCCTGCCCGAACCCGGATTTTGTAAAGAAATTAATAATGGCGTAGAAGATTTTATAGTATTATTTAGTGTTTGTTGTAATAATGTAATATCCGGGCGAAACTGCGGCTCTTCTAGCACCTGCCCTAGTAAGCTATCTAAAGAAAAACCTTTGGGTTGTAAAAATTGTCGCCCATCGGCAAAAGCAAAGGTCAGTGCCGTTGAGTTGGAAATCCCTTCAAATACACGCACCGGCACACCGGGCAGCCGGAAGAAATAGTGCCACCCCCAAAGTAATATCAATGTAATTATGACAATGATGATGATCTTCTTACGTTGCAAAGTATAAAATTTATGTTACCTTTGAATCTGTATTTACAATGATACTAAATTTTTACACAATGAGAAAAGTATTTCTACGTATCGGAAGTTTTTTGGCGATGTTGGCGGTTATTTTGGGGGCGTTTGGCGCGCACGCGCTCAAAGACGTCGTTCCGGCTGAGCAACTTACCACGTTTGAAACCGGTGTACGTTATCAGATGTATCATGCACTGGCGATCTTGCTGGTTGATTTACTGATTCATTTCCGCAAAACTAAATATTTAATTGCTGCCGGCTGGTTATTTACCGCTGGTATTATATGTTTTTCCGGTTCATTATATATTCTCACGTTTCGTTACACGGCTTGGCAGTTGCCGGTTGGTCTTTTAGGTCCCATTACCCCCTTGGGTGGTTTATTATTTGTCAGCGGTTGGGTTGTTTTATTTATTTCCGGTTTTGTGCGTTCCAGCCGCATTCCACATTCCATGAGCCGCGATAATGAATTTTAAATCCATTGATTTACAGTAATTTATAAAAAAATATCACATTTTTAATTTCACTTATAATTTTTTTAACGTTGGGTACGTTATAAAAACGAACACGCTTTCCCCAAGAAGAAATATTCACCTCAAGGCTTTTTACTTTTTATGCTCATAATAATTTTTCCAGACTTGCTCATTCATTGTGCATAATCCCAAAAATTCGAAAGCCATCCCTCGTTTGAAGGATGGCTTTTAATTTGGTTAAAATTATATAAATTGGTTGCTATTATTATATTAAACCAATTCTTCTTCTTTTAGTTCGTGTTCTTTTTTGCGATTGCGCCACCAGAAAAAAGCGACCGTTCCAACAATTAAATAAGGCGTTGCTAACATGTATAAAATCCCTCTGTTCAGACCTTTACCAGCGGTTCCGCCGTTTTTCATATTACTTTCCGCTGCGATTTTACACATCGGGCACTGCGCCTGCACTTCCACGCTGGTCAGATTCAAAGTAAATACCAGCGCCAGTAAGCTTATAAATTTCCACACTTTATTTTTCATATACTATAATTTGCTTATGAATAATAAGGCATCAACATTAAATAACAAATGGGTCCGGTGATGGCTACATACAACCAAAGCGGGAAGACCCAACGCGCCATTTTGCGGTGCCGCTCGAATTGATTGGTGTAAGCGCGAATAAAAGTAAATAAAATAAATGGTAATATCAAGCCTGCCAATGTAATATGGCTGAGTAAAAGTACTAAATAAAACATGCGAAAGCCCCCCAAGGTTGCTTTTTCATCGGCACTTACGATCCCATCATGATTTGCATCGCCAAATAAGGTTTCCGGCGTAGTAAAATGATACGCGACATATGATAATAAAAACAATACCGAAAGCCCCATAGCCACGTAAATCATGCGCCGGTGCATGGTTACATTTTTACGTTTAATATAATATAATGCTATAATGAGTACGACTGCCGTCAGGGCATTGAGTGTGGCATGAAAGGGCGGTAAGAAACTAAAATCCCAGCCTTCGGGCAAGGGAATTTTTACACGTCGCATCAAACCCACCAGCAGCAGCACCGCCGCCGTTACAATCCACGCACCTACATTTAGGCGTTTTTCGAGTTGTATATTATGCTCCATAACTGGAATACAAGTAAATGTTTATACTAAATAAATCGTTTTATTATTTACTTTTCCGGCTCGCGTTGTAAAGAAATTTCTTCACGCTTTTGTAAAGGCAATAACAATGCCATGTGTTCTACTAAACGTTTTACTTGCGCTTGATCCTGCACATTATAATGTTTGCGTACCATCCCTTTGGTATCCACCAGGGTAAGGTGCGTCAGGAGTGAATCCGCCCCGATATGATGATCAAGCGGCAATTTTTTTATTACATCCGCATCCGCAGGAATAAAATAACACTGCTCATAATCCTGCAATTTGTATTTAGTCGTAAATGATTCGATGGTAGTGCGAGCGGTATCGGTTACATAAATCAAAAAACGCACGTCATTTCGTTCGTTGAATTGATCGTGCAATTTTTCGAGCATGGTGCCCCAGGTGGCACTTAATGCCTCATTTTTCAAATCCAACACATTGGCAACTGCTACTTTCCCCTGTAAATCAGCGGTTTGTACTTGCGTATTTACTACCGTATTATAAGAAAAATCGGGCAACTTACCATAGTTATTTAGTTCACTCATGGTTGTTACACGATAGTTCAACCCATTGCGCAGGTAATACCAGGAACCCAAGGGTAATATTACTAATACAAATAAAAGTACCAGTGTTGCGAGGATTAATCTGACGATCTTGTTTTGTTGTTTACTTGCCATTGGCAGTCATTTAACTTCACATTTAACTTATCAGCGGTAGAAAGGTTGTCAAACGAAAGTCATTTCCAACTGCTACGATCATTTTTGTTATAAAAGCTGTGAAGTATGTGATTATTTCGATGCAGCTTTAGCCCTACAAAAAAGGCGAGGATGTTGTCCTCGCCTTTTTTAGCAGTTTAGAACTTACTTATAGAATACGTATCTTCTGGTAGCACCATGCCTTGTTGGGCGGGCGCTTTCTCCGAAGCCGGCTGAGCATTTTTCTCTTTGATTTGTTCCCGACGATCTTTCCACGAATCGCCTTCCTGGAAGAAAGCAATGATTGCCCAGATCAATAATGCCGTTGGTAATAAAACACTCATTGCCAGCGACTTAACTTCGTATTTCATATGCATAAATTCATAAATAATGAAATATGCTTTATATAAAGATAATACTGCAATTACAAAACCAGCAATGTATAATATGATACTATATTTTTCCAGCCCGGGTATGATATGTCCTTTGCCCAGCAAGGAAATGAATACTTCCACGAGCGTCACCACCGCCAACAATCCCAAGCCATAGACCACGCGCT